>CANRBK010000040.1 GCA_947628845.1 uncultured Clostridia bacterium
TTTTTGCTAACAACTTCCATACATGATTTTTCTGACATACTTTGTATTTTTATGACCTTATTTTATACTCAACTTTTAAGTTTGTAAACACCTATTTGAAATTACCATAAGATATAATGAAATTTGTTTGCAAAACAAAAATATAAATGCTATAATAATTTTGATTTATCAGCTATATTAAACAAAAATATAAGAGGTGAAGAATATGTCAGTTAATAAAAAAATTATTAGACTAATATTTACATCAATAATTATAATCCAACTGATAATTATGGCTATTTTATATTTTCAAAAGCAGATAGATAAAATTGACATAAACATTGCAATACTATTTATAAAGCTATTTTCAATAATAGTAATAATGTTTTTATTAAGTATAATTATATATATTTTTGAAAATAAAGCGAGTAGCAATGGACTAGAAGAAACAGATGAATATAATATACAAGCTAATTTTGATATTGATTTGAAGAATAAGGATATCTTATATTTAGCAACTATATTCTATAAGAAACAACCAGAAAAAAGAGAGCTCATATTATTAATAATGCAATTAATAAATAAAAGAATAATTGATTTATCATTTTATTTAGATGGAAATAATTATAAATATATAATTGAAAAAAGAAATTTACATTTTAACAATATTACTGAGATAGAACAGGAATTGCTCAATTATATATTTATAGATTCAAACAGAGTAGACTTAATTAAAAAGATTGATGAAATATACACAAAAAATAATTCAAAGAACATTATAAAAAAAATGAAAGATTATATTACAAAATTTGTAGAAATACAAAAATCATCAATGAAAAAAATATATCAAATTATAACAACTATTATAGCTATATTAACAATCTTTTTAGGCTTTTCGATGTTGATTTTAGTAAGTTCTATTCAAGAATACCATTACACAAATTCTTTAAGTATTGTTGGCATAATTTTATTATATTCACTTATAATTGTAATTATTGCTTTTATTATGACTTTAATTTTGAAAAAGATTAATAGAAAATATAAATATGATAATGACTGGTATTTATGGCTGTCAAAAAACTTTATATTTTTAAACATATTATTAATAATAAGTTTTATGTTTAAAAAATTTTATTTAATACAATTTATAATATTAATTATATATATTTTTGTAACACTTACAATAATAATAATGTATAATGAACATATTTGCTTATATCAAAAAGATATAGAAATAAGAAACAGGCTTTTTTCTTTAAAAAAATATTTTAAAGAAATGCAATATTTAAGGGATAAAGAATTTGGAAACATAATAACGTATGAAGAATGCTTAATGTATGGATTTTTATTTAATATAACTATAAAAATAAATAATGAATTTGATATGTTACAAAAACAACTTTTTGATGTTCTTAAAAAAGAAAGCAAGTTATATATGGAATTATTTAAAACTAATGTATTAAAATAATTAGCTACATTTAATTAGAATGATAAATATTATATATAGAAATATTATAGGAGGCTCAAATTTGACATATAATAAAAATATAGTATATTATTTTAATATATAAATTTTCTCTATATGGAAGTTAATAAACTCCACAGGTGTAGATTTAAATTTACAATTTCCTGCTGGGTGGGAAAATGCAAAAAAAATAAAATATTCTCAAGGTTTTAATAAGCCTGCTCCTCGTGATTTTGTAGGTTATGGTCCCTTAACTGAACCAGAAGCTTTAGCTATTTATAATTTTACATTTTCGCATGATTTTTATTTAACAATTTCTTATCATACTCAAGGCAAAGAAATTTATTGGAATTTTCAAAATATCAATCCTCCTCGTGGATATGAAATAGGATTACGTTTTGCAAATTCCAGTGGTTATTTATTAACAGATGTTCCTTATAATTCTAGTTTTGCTGGTTATAAAGATTGGTTTATTCAAACTTATAATCGCCCTGGATATACTATTGAAGCTGGTATTGGTGATAATCCACTTCCTATTAATCAGTTTGATACTATATATATGAACAATTTAGGCATTTTAATTTTAGGTGCTATATTAAATTAAAAACTCACATTCGCCAAATAATCAATTAAAAAAAATTCGAACAAATACGTGATTGGTGACCCCTACGGGAATCGAACCCATGATTCCACCTTGAGAGGGTGGCGTCTTAACCGCTTGACCAAGGGGCCTCTTTTTGCTTAAATATTTATATCATTTTTTTTATATTTAGTCAAGCAATTTTAAAATTTCATTAAGTCTATTATTACTTTTTGTTAAATATAAATAGCCTATTAGAGCTTCAAAGGCTGTTGAATACATATAATCTTGAATATTTGCATTTTTAGGTAAATGGTGATTTTCAGCATTTCTCCCCCTTCTTACAATGTCTTGCTCTTTTTCATTAAGTTCTTCGTATATTTTTTTTAATGTTTCTGCTTGTGCTTTGGCTTTTACATGTTTTATTGCTTCTATATGTAATGCATGTGGTTTTAATTTTGTTTCATTTACCAGTTTTGTTCTTATGTATAATTCATAAACACAATCCCCTATATATGCCCAAACTAGTGGTGGCATTAAGTTTACTTCTTGTTCATCTTTTTTTAATTCTATAAATTCGTCCAATTATTTCCTCCTATTATATAAGTTCAATTGTTATTTTTCCTAATTTTCCATTTTTAAATTCATCTAATATAATTCTTGCTGTTTTTTCTTCATCTATTCTTCCGCCAGACATTATACATCCTCTATTTTTTCCTATTTTTAGCATTATTTCATATATATTATTATTTTCAGGTTGTTCTTGTTCCAAAGTTTCTTGTACATATTTTTCATCTAATTTATATCTTTCACATAATTTTTTTCTATAATTTTCTAATAAAAATTTTGTTAAATGATATGCTATCTCTAATCGGTCTAATATTTCTTCTTTTATAGATCCTGTAAAACATAAATTTAGTGCTACTTCTTCACTTTCAAACTTTGGCCATAATACTCCCGGTGTATCTAATAGCTCTATTTTTTCGTTTATTCTAATCCATTGTTTTTGTTTTGTTACCCCTGGTTTATTACCTACTCCTGCTGTTGTTCTTTTTGATATTCTATTTATAAATGATGATTTTCCTACATTTGGTATTCCTAATATCATAGCTCTTATTTTTCTTCCAGTTCTTCCTTTTTCTGCTTGTGCATTTAAGTCAATTTGCATTATCTTTTCTATTTTTCTAATGCATTCATCTATTCCTTTTCCTGAGTTAGAGTCTGTTAATACTGCTGGTATTCCTTTGTTTTCAAAATATTTTATCCACAATTGATTTTGTTTTTCATCTGCTAAATCACATTTGTTTAAAACTATTATTTTCTTTTTATTTTTTGTTATTTCCGCTATATTAGGATTTTGACTTGATATTGGTATTCTTGCATCTAATAATTCAATTACTACGTCTATTAATTTTAGGTCTTGTATTATTTGTTTTTTAGTTTTTGCCATATGACCTGGATACCAGTTTATCGACATTTTAGAAAAACCTTCTTGATTATTTCCATTACTTTCTTTTCTAGTCATTTCATCACTTCCTAACCGAATTAATTTTATTTCATTTTCTATTATCCATTTTATATCTTCTATTGATTTATCCATATTAAATATACCATTTCCAACTGGATAGTATACAGGATAAACTTTATATGTATTTTCATTAATATCAATTTCATGACATATTTTTCTATTTTCAGATACCGAAATCTTTTTATTTAAAATAATAGAACTAACTTGATTTCCAAAAGTAATAATCACTTTGGGTTTAATTATATCTATTTCTTTAAATAACAAATGACGATATTTTTTTAACACTTCATCTGATAAAGGTCTTGCATCTATTTGTGTACATTTTCCTAAATTAGTAATAAATATTTTATTATTAGATATTTGTTCATAAATATAATCACAAAATTCATAATTCCAATCTTTTGGTTTCTTTTCTTGAATTTTATTAAATACATCTTCACTTAGTAAATTAACTTTATAAAACAATTTCCATATATTTTTTGTTCCAAGCCATGGAGACTTTCTACCTTTCCATGATTTATCACTTGCAATATTCTTACCAGTAGGATTCATGAAAACAAAGCAAATATCAGGATTTTCTTCACATCCACCATTATATATTGAATCTAATTCCTTTGCACCATATTTAACTTGCATTTTATCATATTCCTTTTTTAAATCCGATATTTTCAAAACATTCACCTTCAATTCTACTAATTGATATTATAATTTTATAATCCTAACCTTCTAATTTTCATTTTTTACCCATAAAATTTGTTGATCTTTTATCAAATTATAATTTATTAACTCTTTTTCTTCTAAATTTTCTTTAAACATATCTATTGCTGTAATTTGACTATTTTCATAAGTTGTATAATAGTATATACCTTTATCCATATTACAACAAGAGCTATATATAGTTATTTCATACTTATCTTCTCCCATATAAACACAACCTCTTTGTTGATCTACAGAACCTAGAATATGAAAAAATTGACTAATACTTTCTGATTCAGAATCACCAGAAATTGAATTCATTTTGGTAAATGTAGCTTTTACAAATCTTGAAGCAGATGATAAATCTCCTGGTAATCCTAGTGCTCCCATTCCACGACTATATATATCCAAATTTAATTTTTTTGAAAAATTATTTGTTGGTGGTTCAATTGATAAATTCATATAATTGTTTAAATTAAACATTTGAATATCAAAAGTTGGATTATTAGTAAGAACACCAACTGGGTTATCATATATTTTTAATCCATCTTTTACACTTTCAACAGTTATTGAAAATTCTTTATCAGAAATAATCCAATGTAATGGAGAAGCCTGTAATTGCTCACTAAAATTAATTTTTTCTATGTTTATTTTACTTAATAATTTTTTAACTTCTTCAATATTAGAACATTGTGATAAAATATATGGAATAAATTCAAATGGTGCAATGTTATCTTTATTGTTTTTTTCTTCTTTATAATCAGCATTGTCTGGAAAATTTAATCCAGCCATTCCTAAGCCTTTTTCATTAATAGCATCGTAATAAAGTGGATAATTATCTGCTACATATGCCATACCAATAATAGCATAATGATTAGTAATATCATCTACTTTTCTAAATTTAAAAGGATAATTACGAGGAGCTATTGTAATAGTTTCATTATATGAAAACTCTAAATCAAAATTTCTTCCAAAATAATGATCTTTAGTATTATATGTTATTGCAGTACACATCTTTAATACTTCCTTTCACGTTTTATAATTAAATTATATATTACATTGTTCTATAATTATTTTTATCTGCTCTATCATCTAATTTTCTATCAAATTGTTCATTATTAAAAAACCAATCTGTTTTCTTATCTTTTGGATTGTTTTTTCTATTTTTGTCTAATAGCAGATCTAGTAAAACAGCTAATGGCAATATAATTCCTAAAATTGAAAATATAAATTCTGTATTTTGAGATATTGTTAATACTTCATTATTGGCCATAAGACTTAGTTTTGTTGTAATATCTCCACCAAAATATATTGCATGTAATGTAATATATAAAAGAGCTCCTACTATTTTTCTTTTCACTACTAATATTAAACATAATAGAGTTGCAAATAATATAATCATTTCAAATATTTCATTCATAGGTGTCATTCCTAAAAAGCTTTTTCCTAGTTGAGCAGATATAGACACTATTATCCTTACTATCCAAAAGATTATCATAAACATTACTAATAAATATGTTGAAAAATTTCTCATAATATTACTCCTTTCGTTTCGCTCATCATATTTAAATTTTTCTGTGGAATACTTTATATTATAGGAAATTCGGAGAATTTTCATATAATATAAAAAAGCGGATTGTATCCGCTCTTTTTATTTAAATTAATCTACAAAATCAAAATCATCCTTAAATTTTTCTTTAAATATTTCGAATACTTTGTTTAATGTATCTTCATCATCTACACTTACATATGATTCTTCATCTGATTCATCATCATTATCTTCTATTTTTAATATTACTACTTCTCCTTCATCTTCTTCTCCTTCTTCCGTTACAGGTAGTAATATTACATATTCTTCATCATCTAATTCTACTATATCTAAAAATTCAAATTTCACTTCATTTCCATCTTCATCATTTAATATTACTATATTATCTAATTCTTCTCCTTCATAATTTTCTTCCATATTTTATTTTCTCCTTTCAATTCTTTTATTATAAATTAAATCTTTTAATTTATAATATATTTATATTTAATCAAATTAAATATCATCATTATAATAACCTTAACCTACTTTTATTTTCCTTGCATTTTTTGGTCTATGTTATTATTTTTGTTAATATAAGTTTCTAAAATATATTCTGCAGATATAGTATCTACTATATTTTTCTTTTTATTCTTATTTATATCTAAAAAGTTCATTGTATTATGCGCTGCAATTGTTGTTAGTCTTTCATCTATTGTTTCAATTTTAATTTTATTGTATTTACATTTTAATTTATGAATAAATTGTTCTGTAATTTTTGCCCTATTTGACTTTTCGCCTTTCATGTTTAAAGGCATTCCTACAACTATGGTGTCCACCTCATATTCTGATAAAATTTCATCTAATCTTTTTAGTACTATTTTATCAGAGCCCTTTCTTTGTATAGTCTCTAAACCTTGAATAGTTATATTTAATGGGTCTGTAATTGATATTCCAACACGTGAATCTCCATAATCAATTCCTAACTTTCTCATATTAATCCTCTAGTCCTATATAATTTTTAACCATTTTTTCTAATAATTCGTCCCTCTCTATAGTCCTTATTTTATTCCTTGCATTGTCATAACTAGTTATATAGGTTGGATCTCCTGATAAAATATATCCTACTATTTGATTTATTGGATTGTACCCCTTTTCTGTAAGAGCATTATATACTTGTTTTAATATTTCTTTTGCCTCAGTATTTTCTTCTCTAGCAACTTGAAAATTCATTGTTTTATCAAAATCCATAGTTAATATACCTCCTTTTTATATATTTGTAATGTCACTTTCATTTATATCACAATTATCTAAATATTGTTCTTGTTTTTTTAGTATTTCTTCTAAACCTGTACCTTTGTAATATGTTGATACTGCAAAATTAAGTCTTGGAAAAGCAGTCTCTCTTTGTTTTTCTTCTATAACTACTTCTAAATTTTCTATTCTTTCTTTTAAATCATTTATATATTCTACAACTCCATTTAATTCTACTCCTGAAAATGCAATAACAAATTTTGGTCCCATATATCTTACAAATACATATTGGTCTGATATATTATTTTTTATATAATCACTTATTTCTTCTACTACTTTATTTCCTAATTCTCTTGAACATTTATGATTTATTTCTTCTAAGTTTGTTATTCTAAACATACATATAGTTGATATTGTATATTGGTCAATTATTTTTCTACCTTCTCCATATAAATATTCTTCTGAATACAAACCAGAAAATAGATCTTTTCTAACTATGGATTCAAGTGTTTTTTGATGTACTACTGTCTTTAAAACTGATACTATATTATCTTTTATTACTTCTAAAACAGTTGTATCTACATTATCAAAATCGTGAGGTGTTCCACTCTCTATTATCCAATATCCTATATATACATTATCTATATATAGTGGGAAAAATATTGCACATTTTGCTCTACCAAATTCCATTTGTTGATATGGTAGTCTTTCTGTATCATTGTTTACTGTAACATATTTAGGAGTCGCTTGTGCTATACTATCTTTAAACATATCTACATCTTGAAGTCTTTTTAGTGAGTCCCAATGTCTTTCGTCTACATTAGATGCTTTTATTTCGTATTCTGCACCATTAAATACAACTATAGTAGAATATTTTATTTCATATTTTTCTATCAATATATTATTTATCTTCTTAATTTTATCTTCTACTCTAGATGTTTCTCCTATTGTACTCATAAAATCTTGAACTACAGATAGATTATTTATCTTTTGATTTATATTTTTATAAGTTTGTATTTTTTTGTGTATATTCAAATTATAAATAACTAAGCCTACTACTGCCACTATTAATATTATGACTATTATTATTAACACTATTTTCCCTCCTATGCTTTTTAATAATTATTTCTCATTTGGTTAAGTGTTGAATTCATATTTGGTGAAAATCCATTTGTTTCTACTCTTGGAGGTGTATATGTTGAACTTCCTGAGTTTAAAGGATATACCATATTTGATAATTCTTGAAGAATTTGTACTATATTTTTTGGATAGCCTTTTATTGTAATTTCACAATTTACTATATTTTCTAAATATCTTGTATAAACTTCTTCATTAAATGGTACTACAATATATCTTATTGTATTTTTATCAAATAGTTCTGTCATGAATGACATTGCTGGGTCATTATAATATGCCATTCCACCTATAATTGTTTTTTCATTTATTCCTCTAAGTTTAACTGCTTTATTTAATATAATTCTTAACTTATCTTCTTTTAAAATATTTTTTGATTTCAAGTCTCTTAAAAATGCTGTTAATGGTTGTATAGTTAATATATCAAAAGATTGAACTAAGTACAATTCTTGTGTTTTTTCAAAATATTGTATAGGTGTATCATAATCACAATCTATTAATACTATTGAATGCTTTTGTAATAATGTTTGCAATATAATTCCAGCATTTTCTATTCCATCAGTTTCATCTGGTAATGATGTATATACTGTTAAATTTTTATTAACTTGTATTCCATTTGCCACACCATTTAATAAATTATTTATACTTCTCATTGCATTTGCTCTTAATTCTTCTTCATTTTTTGTATAAATATAATATGAATTCCTATTTTTTGTTGTATCTAATATTGCCGTATTTATTCCCATTTGCGAGGTTATTTGTGCAATATTATTTACAATAAATGATGTTCCATTTTTACTTGTTCCAATAAAGCAAGCTACTTTTCTATTTGATGTTAATAAATTAGATATATCAACATCTTCATATATTTGATTTGAATTATTTTCTTTTTGATATGAAAAACTATCAGAATTTGTATTTACATCTTCTTCAATCTTTTGTTCAAATCCTGGTAAAATTACATCTTCTTCGTCTTTTAATTCTTCAAATTTCACCAAATTTGTATTTTCTTTTTGTTGCATATCAGTAAAGCCTGGTAAAATTGTACTTTCTTCAGTATTTATATCAGTAAATTGTGGTAAAACTGCATTTTCTTCATTTTTTTCTTCTAATACAGAAACCTTTTTTGGTCTTCCTCTACCTTTTTTTGCAGTTGGAACAACTTGTGTTTCTTGTTCTGGTATAGGATTTTTTCTAGGTCTTCCTCTGCCTCTTTTTGGTTGTTCTTCTATTGGTTGTTCTTCTTGGGACACATTTTCAAACATTGGTCCAACCTTTTTCACATCTGTTCTTATTTTTTGTGTTGTTTCAATAGATTTTTCTTCATTTTTAACTTTAGCCATCTTTATATTACTATTTGTATTAACTGAAGATGGGATAACTACTGGTTTTGAAAGTATATTTTCTTTCTTTCCTGTATTTAACAACTTTTCACTAGTAGTTTCTTTCTTTTGTTTTTTCTCCTTAGTTGATCTTAAAGTATTAGAAACTTTACTATTATATGCTATTATTTGTTGATATTTAGGTGATTTTTCCTCAAGTATAGCTCTTACATTTAAAGGTAAGAACTTACTTATTACTCTTAATTGAGCATCATTATATTGTGAGGCAATATTATCAAAACTATCAACATATCTTTTCTCATCTTTTCCCAATCTTTTATAATGAGCTAAAATATTTTGTATTTCTATTTCACTTACATCATTTTCATTTTCAGATTGATATAATACATCTTCAGAATCTATTTTATAATATGCCTTTGCTTCTTTCTTTAACCTTGGCTTATTTAATAATTGACATACATTATTTACACTTCTGTCATTTCCAAGCAATGCATTATATATTCCTATTCCAAATACTTTTACTAACATTTCTTCAGATTTTTCTCTCCTATCTGAACAAATTAATATTATTGGAATATCGTCTCCTTTTAAATTTGATGCTTCATCACTAATAACATCTAATTTATCAAATATAAACTTATCAATTTGAGAATATTGAGTATTAGTAAATGCTTCCAAATCTTCACTTATTACTATTCTATCATAGTTTTTATCTTTTTGTAATTCTTTTAATATTGCATTGAAGTAATAAACATTTTTATATGAAATTATCTCCTTATATTCTCTTTGGTATCTCTTTACAATTGATTCTGATATTTCCTCATTACTTACAGCAAATAAAACTTTCATTTGTTACCCCCTTCCAAATTTTACAACCATTGCAAATGCTAGTGGTAAAACTTGGCAAATTATTAATAATGTAACAAAAGTTACAATTAATCCCATTCCTTTTTCTAATGTATCTAATTTTCTTATACCTATTACATATCTATGTATTGCACCTATTGCAATCCCTAAAAAGCAAAATGGTATACTATATATTCTAACTATATTTAAAATATAGGCAACTAATCCATATGTATTTGAACCATATTTATCTTTATAATCTTGCAATGATTTTGTTTGTGTTTCTTTTATTTCTATTAGTTTACTTTCAGTATTATTATCTATTGCTTTATTTGTTGCATATACATTATTTGCAAAGCCGAATATTATTAATGTTACTATTAATGTTGCAAATACTATTAGTATTTTTTTCATTGTTATGGCTCCCTTCTTATTCTATTATTTACCCTATTTTCTTTTTATACTTTTATATCATACAATAACTTAAAAAAAATATCAAGGAATTTTTTAAAAAAATTATAATTTATTATATAAATATTTAATATAGTTAAATACTGCATTTGACCAATTTTTATCAGTTGCATATTTTTTATTTACACCTAATATTGTTGTTCCATTATAATATGTTCCTAGCGCTTTTTCTCCACCATATATACTTGTCCCAGCAGGATTTAAGTAATATTTGACTAATACTCTTGAAACTAAATCTATGCTTTCTGAATAATTATTAAATTTATATGCACCATTATATGGATTTGAATCATATGCTCCATATCCAAATAGATTTTTCTTTTCTATCGCTATTTTTGAAGTTCCCCAATTACTTTCATGTATTCCTATTGCTGCTACAAATACTCCATTTATATTATATTGTTTTTCTATATAATAAAAATATTCAGCATTATTAGTAAATGTTTTATTTATATCTTTTTCGTCTGTTAATATTTTTTTAAATTGTTCCAATGTTAGTCCACTTGGCTTATTTAAATTCATATTTATATTTAACTCTGCTAGTAATTGTTGTTTAGTTTTATTTTTTAAATTATTAGCATTTTTTTCTTTATTCAAATTTATGTATAATGTACATTCAGATTTTACCCATCCTGACATATTGTTATATGATACTTTATACCAATTTGGTTGTATTTCTAATACTTTTATTTTTTCGTTTTGATATAATGTTGTTATTTTTCTGCTTTCTTCTGATGGTTCAGACCATAATCCTAGCATATCTGATGTTACATATATTTCATCTGATTTTTTCACTTTATAATTACTCGTATAATTTGCTCCACCTATTTCAACTATTTTATTTGAAGATGCTTTTATTATTTTGGTTCCTATTTGTTCTTCCTTTATTAAATTTCCTTGTTTATCATATGTATTTTTCATTATTATTTGTTGTTTTCCTGTTCTTCCTTCTTGCTTTACATATGATATTCCTTTTGGTACTTCTTTATTTGTTTTATATTGTGTTAAATATTCTAATACTTCTTCTTTCGCATAAATTTGTTCTGTTTGTGCATCTTCAGTATTTTTATTTATTATTTTTTCTAAGTTTATTTTTTCTGCATTGCTTATTTTTATTTCTTCTTGATTACTATACACTTCTTTTGCATATGATTTATTTGTATGAAAATACATATTATAAAAAATGATAGAGTATAATATAATAAAAAATGCAAATGCTAGATATATAATACCTTTTAATGTTATTTTTATTTTATTTTCTTTTGTTTTCATTATATCACCTATTTATATTTTAATATATTATGTTGTTTATTGTCAATTAAAAAAAAGCAAGATTTCTTGCTTTTTCTTCATATATTCCTAAATCCGGTTTAAAATAAGTAAAAAATATAAAACATATTGTTAGTATAACTAAAAAACATATTGCAATTTTAGTATTACATTTAAAATTATTTATAAGTTTATATGCTATATATTCTCCTAATATTGTTGCAACAAAAAAAGAGCCTATATCTATAATTTCAATATTTTTACCTAATATTCCACTATATGTATAATAAAAAACTATTACGAATAATATTGCTGAAATTATTCCTACTGTTTTAGAACATATAAAATTATGTATATGTTTTCCTATATAAAAATATCCAATTATAGTTGTTAATAACATTGGGAAAAATAACAATTTTAAATGTTCCCATACACTTTCATCAATAGCTGAAAAAGATGCTATTATTAAATTTTCTCCTGACCATTTATATGTAAAATGCAATAATGTTCCTAATATAAAAGTAAAAATGGTACTAAATATTTGATAATTCTTTATTTTATTTTTATTCATATTCCCCTCCTTTAATTATTTATATGTATTTAAAAGATTATTGTTACTTATGTATATTTTTTAGTTTAAATTTTTTAAAACCAGTATATTTCAAAATTATATACTGGTTTTAA
The DNA here is from genome assembly GCA_947628845.1 of uncultured Clostridia bacterium. Lineage (GTDB taxonomy): Bacteria > Bacillota > Clostridia > TANB77 > CAG-508 > CAG-269. Next base: position 12,775 of record CANRBK010000040.1, read on the forward strand.
CTTTTACTTTTTAACTTACAAATTTGTTTTTATTTTAATTATTACATCCACAATCATTATTATATGGTTTCATATCATTCATATAAAATTTCTTTTCAGCTAATTTATCTTGAACTCCTCTTAGGGCTTCTCCAAATCTTTGGAAGTGAACTACTTCTCTTTGTCTTAGGAAACGAAGTGGATCAATTACATCTGGATTGTCTCTACATAAGTTTATCAATTTTTCATAAGTTGCTCTAGCTTTTTGTTCTGCTGCTAAGTCTTCTTGTAAGTTTGCAATTGGGTCACCTTTACATGCTATATATGCTGCTGTAAATGGTACTCCTGCTGCTGATGATGGATATACATCTACCCCATGGTCTGTATAATATGGAGCTAATCCTGCTGCTTCTATTTCTTCTATAGTTGCATCTTTTGTTAATTGATGCACTATTGTTCCTACCATTTCTAAATGTGCTAATTCTTCTGTTCCATGATGTTGTCAATT
>CANRBK010000041.1 GCA_947628845.1 uncultured Clostridia bacterium
CCTTTTTCTAAGTTGTCTACTTGTTGTGTCAATTTTTCTTGGCCTTTTTCTAAGTTGTCTACTTGTTGTGTCAATTTTTCTTGACCTTTTTCTAAGTTGTCTACTTGTTGTGTCAATTTTTCTTGACCAGTTTTTAAATCCAATAGTATTTGGTCTCTTTCATTTTGTGTCATACTTCTTACTCCTTTCATTTTTATTCAGTTTATTAAAAACTCTATAGTTATTATACAATATTACCTTATCAGTGTCAATAAAAATTTTTCGACATTTTTCTACTTTTTATTGTAATTCAAATGTAATATACTTTTAATATTGTTGTAATATATATTCACTTTTTTTGCTGTATAATATATTTAGCAATATTTTAAGGAGAAAAGTATGAGTATAGAATCAGATTTAAGAAAAGATGGAATTGAAGTAATACAAAAACTAGATACATTAAAAATAAATTCAATTGCTAGAAATGTATCTATAAAAATTTGTGACACTTTTCCTTACTTTAATCTTAATCAAAATGATTTATTTATAAAATTATCTAGACTAAATATGTATATTGCAAAAATGCCTGAAGGTATGGCAGAAGCAAATTATTTTTATAAAAATTCTTCTATTTACTTTAACGAACATATTGCAAATGAAGATTTAGAGGAATTTGCAATACATGAATGTATTCATTATATTCAAGAAGTTAAAGATAAAAGAAATTATTTGCTTAAAATGGGGCTTTGTGATTATACAGAATTTAAAATATATGGTTTAGGCTTAAATGAAGCTGCAGTTCAGCTTATGTCATCAAAAATACTTGGTATTCCAAAAGAATATGTAAAATATTTTGATATTTCTTTCGAAACAAATAGTCCTTCATATTATCCATTAGAATGTTGTCTAGTAAATCAACTTTCTTATATTACTGGAGAAAATGTTCTATTTGAAAGCACTATCCATAGTAATGATAATTTTAAGAAAAAACTATCAGAACTTATAGGATATAAAACCTTTATACAAATACAAAATCATATTGATGACATTTTATCAAAAGAAGAAGAAATACTTAGAATAAATAATAAAATTATACAAATCGATGATAGAAATAAAAAAGTTGATAATATGATAAATAAAATAAATTCTTTAAGAAATGATATAACATCAACATTTATAAAAACTCAAAATCTTATTATTTCTAGTTATTTTGATAAATCTTTTAATTTAATCAATGATTTAGAAGGTGTTGAAAATTATAGAAGAAAATTATATAATATTAAAGATTATTTAGGTGCTACTGATGGTTATACTTATTTTAATGATTATTATGTTAATAAGATGAAACAACTAGAATATAAATATAATTTACTTGAAAGTGGTGTAACAACTGAATCTACATATTTAGTTAAAAGAAAATCTTCTAAGTTTTTAATACTATTAAGATATATAAAAGACTTAATATTTAAAAATAAGTATAATACAGGTAGTATTAAAGAACAATAGCTGGCTATTTAAACAAGAGCATGAATAATGCTCTTTTATTTGTTACAGATAAAATTTTTTATATGTTTAGCAGCTTCACGTCCTGAACGTGCTGCCCATGCTATAGTTCCTTTACATCCTGCTAAATCGCCTCCTGCAAATACTTTGGGATTGGATGACTGATAATTATCATTTATATATATATTTCCATACTTATTTATAGTTAAGCCTAACTTTAACACATCATCTGAAACTATACTTCCTAGTGCCATTACAACATAATCTGTATTTATTTCATAATTGCTTCCTTCAATATTTACTGGAACTAATCTTGATTCTCCATCTTTTTTTATTAACTCAGTCTTTATCAGTTCTAATTTTTCTACTTTTTCATTTCCTTTTATTTGTACTATATTGTTTTGAAATAAAAAGTTTACGCCCTCTTTTTTTGCTTCTTGTATTTCTTTTATTTCTGCTGGCATTTGTTCTTCTGATCTTCTATAAATAACATTTACTTGTTTTGCTCCGTAATCTTTTTATTGTTCTACTACAATCCATTGCAACATTTCCTCCACCAATTACTGAAACAATTTTCCCTTCATAATTTGGATGATGTTTATATTCTAAAAGTTCATTTCCTCCATAAACTCCTTTTAGATCTTCTCCTGTCACTCCCATTTTTGCAGATTTATTTGCTCCAATGCTTAAAAATATTGCATCATAATTTTTCTCTAATTCCTCTAGTTCTAAATTTTGACCAAGTGCTTTATTATATTCTACACTTATTCCCAAATCTAATATTCTAGCTATTGTCTCTTTAATGATTTCTTTTGGCAACCTAAATTCAGGTATTCCATGCACTAGTAGTCCTCCTAAATAACTATATTTTTCATATATTGTAACTTGTACTCCATCTTTTGCTAAAAATGCTGCACATGTAAGTCCAGCTGGTCCCCCTCCTACTATTGCAACTTTTTTATTTTTTAATTCTGAATTTTCATCTCTTTTTACTACATCTTTTAAACTATATCCTTCTTCTATTGCTTTTTGAAAAACATAGTTTTCAATATCTCCTATGCTTACTGCCTCTCCTTTTATTCCTCTTACACAACTTCCTTGACATTGCTTTGTATGTGGGCAGATTTTTCCGCACACTCCTGGCAATACTGTTGTTTCAGATAAGATTGTATATGCTTCTTTATATTTTTCTTCTTTTACTGCTTTTATAAATTCTGGTATGTTGTTATTTAATGGACATCCTTTTTGTGAACATGGTTTCATTTTACAATTCAAACAATAATTTACCTTTTCTTTCATTTCCTATTCCTTCATTTTTAATATTTTTTATATTTTTTATAATTTTAATACAAAAATAATAAGTAGTCAATTACTGACTAATTATTGTAATTTTTGGTCAAAAAGAAGAAAAGAGAGATTTTAAGAATTCTCCCTCTTTTCCTCCTCAATTACTAATTTTAAATCATTTATAAAATCTACCTTTTTAGTTTCATCTCTTAGTAAAGCTGCTGGGTGCCAAGTAGGCATATATTTAATACCTTTCTTTTCTATCCACTTTCCTCTAGAATTAGTTATTCCATATTCTTTTCCTAAAATATTTTTTAAAGCTACACTTCCTAATAAAACAATAATTTTAGGTTTTACCAACATAACTTGATTTCTTAGATAGTCCAAACATGCAAATGCCTCGTCATCTTCTGGATTTCTATTTGCAGGTGGCCTACATTTAACAATATTTGCAATATATACTTCTTCTCTTTTTATTCCTACTATTCCAAATGCCATGTTCATAAGTTTTCCTGCTCTACCAACAAAAGGTTCTCCTTGTGCATCTTCATCTGCACCTGGTCCTTCTCCTATAAACATTAATTCAGCATTTTTATTTCCTACTCCAAATACTATGTTTTGTCTTGTTTTGCTTAGCTTACATTTGTTACAATTAACTATTGATTTTTCTAATTCTTCCCATGTTTCAAACATTTTTCACTCCTTTTGACCCATTGGGGACGTTTACCTGTGGGACATTTTACAAAAATGTCCCACAGGTAAACGTCCCCAATGGGTCACTTTGCAATAACACAATTTTCTATTAATTTTATTTTTATATCTTCATTTGTATCTATCTTCGCTTTTGTTCCTATTGGAATAACTGTTTTAGTTTCTATATGTCCAAAATTGTTTGATTTTATAATTGGAAAATCATATTCATTTTCTAGCACATCCATTACAATTTTTTCTAGTGTTACTCTACTTTCGTGTTCATAATTTCCTATCCATAAGCCCTTAATTTTATTAAATACACCATTTTGTTTCATATAGTATAAATAATTATTCGCTAATGCTGGACTTGTCTCAAATCCCAATTCTTCTAAAAATAAAATTTTGTCTGTAAAATCTATTGAATATTTTCCTGAAATCATACCTCTTACTAAACTTAAGTTTCCTCCAATTAGTTCTCCTTCAGTTATTCCCTTTTGTATTGTCTTGTATTCTTCTCCTTTTTTTCCTATTTCTAAGTTTCCATCAACAAATCTTTTTAATGCTTCTTTATAGCTATAATCAGTTTCATCTGTTGCTATTGTCTTAAAGTTCGTTCCACTAAATGTTACAAGTCCTGTTTTTGCAGTAATAATATTTGTAAGTGATGTAATATCACTATATCCGCAAATTATTTTTGGATTTTGTTTTATTAGTTCATAATCTATATATTCAAATGTTGAATTACTATTTTCTCCACCTTTAGCACACCATATCATTTTCACTTCTTTATCTGCAAACATTTCATTTATATCTTCAGCTTTTTCTTTTGCTGTACTACTATATCCATTAGTATTTGAAAATAAATTTTTTGAGTATTTTATTTTAAATCCATCTTTTTCTACTATTTCTTTTGCTTTATTAAGTTCATCTATATTTTCTCCAATTATTGGATTTGATGGTGCTATTACTCCTATTGTATCTCCAATTTTCAAACATTGTGGCAATATCATTTATATTTCCTCCATTATATATAAATATCTATTTTATTTCTATCAATCAATGCTGTAGATAATCCATACCCTTGTTTTTCTACTCTATATGAGTGTATTAAATCAGAATTACATACACTACATATTCCGCTGTCAATTATATTCTCATCTTTTAGTCCATTTTTCTTTAAAATAATTCTATTTATTAAAACTGTATCAATATTCCATTTTTCTTTGTCTTTTTGTTTTTCTATAATATCTATAGATTCTGATATTTTTATATCTTTGAATTCTTTTTCAAACATATCTTTTACATCTTTATCTACTTCAAAATGACATTTTCTAATACTTGGGCATATACAACATATTATATTTTGTGGGTTGCAACCAAATTCTTTTTTCATTTTTTTTATCGTTTTAATTGATATTCTTTGTAAAGTACCTTTCCAACCTGAATGTATATTAGCTATTGTCTTTGTTATTGGATCAAAAAATAACATTAAAATGCAGTCTGCATTAGTTGTTGATAATATCAAGTTTTTCTTATTTGTTATAAAACCATCTGTATCATTATATTCTTCTAAGTTAATATCCATAAATTCATTATTAAATTTTTTATTTACTATCTTGATATTATCAGTATGATTTTGATTTGTTTTAACAATATTTATATAATCTTCATTTAAAGAATTGCATAATTTTTTATAGCTTTCTAATGATTTTTCAAATTCTTTTTTGGATAATTTTTGTTTATCTGCTTTTGCAGTTCTAAAATTTAAATCTGTTCCTAAAGAGTAACAATGTGTAATTATATTATCGTATTCTAATAATTTTTTGAATTGCAAATATTGAACTCCATCTTTAACAATATGTATAACATTTTTATTACTTAAGTCTTTCAATATTTTCCTCCTTAAATTTTTTAATAAATCATATTTTCTTTTTTCATTCTTGATATTATATCATCTTTTGATTTTTTATCTATAAAATTATAATTGTTTTCGCATAACCTTGGATTAAATCCACATATAGCTTTATATGAACAATATTCGCAAGGTTTTTTACCATTTTTATTATATGGCTTTATATTGATATTACCTGTCAAAATTTCTTTTGAAATTTGCTTTATTGTTTTATAGATATAATCTTGTAAAATTTTAAATTCTTCTTTATTAACACCATTTGTTTTAGCTTCTGAAATACTACCATCTTTTGTTATTGTTGCTGGTATTAGTTTTGAAGTTCCTGAATCAAGGTTTTTATCGTGCATTTTAATTACTTTTACATCGGCCAAAATCAAGCCTTTCATCTTGAAATTTTTTCTTAATTCATCTTCTATTTTTTCTTCTGATATTCTTTTATCAGCTTTTACAATTTGCTCTAAAAGACTAAAATATAGCACTCCAGCTGGCAATAAATCTTCCTCTTTACATACTGCATCCATATATGTTAAAAGTTGTATTTGTAGTCCTGCATAAACTTCATTTAAATCTATATTTTTTGCAGATGATTTATAATCAATAATTCTTAAATACTTTCCGTCCTCAGAAGTTGCTGTATCAACTCTATCTATTTTTCCAACAATCTCAACTTTTTTTCCATCTTCTAATTGAATTACTATTGGTTTATACTTTTCATTTTTTCCAAATTCAATTTCTGTTCCTTCTATGTTGAATTCACTATACACTAAGCCTTCAATTATGTATTTTAAAGCTTTTGCTACAATTCTTTGTAATCTTTTTACTAATACTTTATATTTTGATGTCGCAACAAATGTGTATTTTTTTCCCATATTCAATTTTTCTTCTATTATTTGATTAACTAATTCTTGTATTTTTGGTTCATCAGTAACTAATTCCGTTAAACTTATATTTTCATCTTTAACTTTTTTAAAGAATTCATCTATTGTTTCATGCATAAATGAACCTGTATCAAAATTTTGTACTTTTAATTCCTCTTTTTCTTTTAGTCTTAATCCATATTGTAAATAATATGAAAATGGGCATTGTGCAAATTTTTCTAATTTTGATACACTTGTAGTTAACGTATTACCATATAATTTTTCAATTATATCCTTGCTAATGTTTTTTGGAATGTTTGTATAATTTATTGCTTCTAAGTCTTTTTGTAGTAAATCATTCCAATCATTTTGTGCTTTATAATACTTATATACTACATACCAAATGTCTTCAATTTTTTTATTATTTCTTAATTGTGATATATTTTCTAACAATTCTTGATATGTCATAATCTTATTAGTAATTTCATAATTTTTGTTTATTATGTCACTATCTTCTTTTAATTTTGGAAAAATCTTTTTTATCTTATTTATCATCATAGATGGTCTTAATGACTTGCCTTCTGTTTCTGAAGATGCATAAGATAAGTATAATTTCATTTCTGCTGTCGTAAAAGCTTTATAAATATTAAATTTTTCTTCATATAAATTATCTATAGTGCCATTTGCAAGTTCTATACCATCATTTTTTAATACTTCTCTGTCTTTATCTCCAAAAAAACCTTCTACTTTGTTAATACTTGGAAAATTTCCATCATTAAGTCCTATAATAAATACTATATCTACTTTATGACTCCTTGACCTATCTACATCTCCTACTATAACTTGATCTTGTGTTCCTGGTATTTTTCCTAACTCACTATTCTTAAGTCCAGTTTTTAATATTTGTAAATATTTATCTATGCTTAATTTTTCATTTCCAAAAATTAGCACCATTTCATCAAATATATTTACTATAATTTTGTAACTTGCTATGTACTCATTTGCTAAATCTATTTGTCCAATTTGTTGTAATTCTTTTATTTTTTGATTTATCTTTTGCTCAATATTTTGATTAACAAAAAAATCATAGATAGCCTTTGTTGTTTCTCTAACAGTTCCAAATTTATTTTTTAATTCTAAAAGTATATCTACTATTTGTTTTCTTATTTCATTTAGATACTCTATTTCTTGTTTTGTTTGTTCATTTATTCCATATGTAAAGTCATCTTTCCATTTACTTTGTTTTATTCCCCATTTAGTACAATAATTTTCTAATTTAAAAATATCATCCGCTTCTAATTCTGAAAAGCCTAACTTTAAATAATTAAACACTGCTTCTTTAGAAAAATTGCTACTAAAAATTTCAAATATTGAAAGTAAATATTGAACAATAGGATTCTGATTTAAATCACGTTTTTCATCTATAAAAACCGGAATATCATATTGTGCAAAAATGCTTCTAACTAAACTTGAATATGTATCTATATTTTTGGTTATCACAGATATATCTTTATATCTAAAATTATTTTCTTTTACCAATTTAGTAATTTGTTTAGCAACATTTTCTATTTCTGAGTATTGATTTTTGGCTAAAAATAATTTTATATTTTCTACATCTTTTTGATATTTTTTAGTTTTTGAATCAAAAATATTATTTTCTAAATGTTTTAATTCTTCTGTTTTGAAACGTGGAATTTGATTTAAAAAAATTGGTTTTTCTAATTTTAAGTTTTCATTTTTAACTAAATTTACTATTTTTGATGCAGTAATTTTATTAGCATAAAATACATCCACGTCTGGATTTATACTTGGTTCTAAACTATCTGTACATATTGTAATTGTTACTTGTTTTGCTAATTTTATAAACTTCTTTAATATTTCATATTCTTGATATGTAAATCCTATAAACTCATCTATGTAAATAACACTATCTTTTACTAAATCTGTATTTTCTATATTTTCACTCAACAATGTTAATAAGTCTGTATCTTCTATATATTCTCCTTGAAGTTTATCTTCAAATTTTTGATATATTAAATACATATCTTTTAACTTTGACTTTAAGTATTCATCTTGAATCTTTTCTATTTCTTCTTTTAAATTATCTGGTTTCACACCATGTTTTTTAAATTCTGTAATTGCTGTCATTGTCAAATCGATATTTTCATCTGATTTGCTTAAAAATTTTAATTCTTTTTTATATTGATTTAATATAGAGTATATTAACATAGCTTTACCACATTTGGTTAGCTTTGTTTTTTTACTTCCTCCAACTTCTTGTACCACTCTATATGCCATTCTACTTAGTGTTATAACTTCTGCATTTAATATAGCTTTTGTAGAAATTTCTTTCATCAATTTTTTTTCAGCAGTAAAAGAGAATTGTTCAGGTGTTATAATATATATTTTTTTTTCTTTTTCAATATTCTTTGCTATTTCAGAAAAACAATATTGGCTTTTTCCACTTCCTGACTTTCCATATATTATTCTTAATCCCATAGTTTCCTCCTTTATAACCACTAAAGTTGCCAAATTGTTGACAACTTAATTCTCTCTCCTCCAATAAAATAAATATTGTTGAGCTAATCCTTTTAAATCTCCAAATTTTTCATTTGCCAAATTTTCTATCTTTTTTTTGCTTACTTTTGTTTCATCATCTTCTTTTATATAAAGTTCATTCATTACTCTACGAACCCATACATCTATTGGAAATACATCATATCTTTTTAATTCTGAAAATAATAATATACAATCTGCTACTTTAGGTCCAACTCCTGAAAGTTTTAATAGTTCTTCTCTCACTTCTTCTGTATTTGGATTGTTTTTTAGTTTTTCTAAATCAATTTCTTTATTTACTATTTTTTGTGTTGTTTCATATAGTCTTACATCTCTAAAGCCCAATCCTAACTCTCTATATTCCTTAATTGATACATTTTTTAACTGTTCTGCACTAGGAAATGTATAGTACTTAACTCCATTCCATTCTATTTTATTTCCATACTTTTTGGATAATCTTTCTATTATTCCTTTTATTCTTGGTATATTATTATTTGCTGATATTATAAAAGATATTATTGTTTCCCATAAATCTTGATTTAATATTCTTATTCCTTTTCCAAATTCTACACTAGTTTTTAAATATTCATCTATATTTGATAATTTTTCTTTTATTTTTTTATAATTTGTATCTAAATCGAAATAGTACTTTACTATATCTTGTATATTTCCTTCACATTTTCCTGTAAATATAATATTTTTTCCTTCTACCTTTACATTAATAATTGCATTTTTTATTACTCCTGTATAGCTTCCATCTTGTTCTTCATTCCATCTAAAACATTGTCCACATTCAAATATATCTTTCAATTCGAATGAATCCGGTTTTTCTATTATATATTTTTGCTCTTGCATTAGTATCACCAAAAATATTTTATCATTTTTAGACAAATTATTCAATATAATTTTATTTAAATCCTAATCCTACTACCTCTCTGGCATTTGCTATAATTATAAAACTTCTTGGATCTATCTTTTTAGCTGTTTGCTTTACTTTAGATACATCTCCTCTTGAAGCCGCACACATAAGTATTGTTTTGTGTTCATTAGTGTACATTCCTTTTCCAAACAACCCCGTAGTACCTTTTCTTATTTTTTCTCCTATTTCTTCAGATATCTCTTGACTTTTATTAGATATTATAATTACTAATTTTGTAAAATATATTCCCTCAAAAACTATATCAATCATTTTTCCCATTAAATATATTGCTATTGCAGAATATAATCCTATTTCTACTTCTTTAAAAAATAATACATTTAAACTTACAATTATCGTATCTATTATTATTATTACATTTCCCATTCTTATATTAGGATTATACTTTTTTACTATTTGACTTATTAAATCAGATCCTCCTGTAGAAGAATTTGATTTTAATAATATTGCCGTTCCTAACCCTATTATAATTCCACCATAGATACATGCTAAAAATCTATCTTGAGTTAATGTATCAAATTGATCTAAAATATCTATAAAAACAGAAAATGATATTGTTCCAATTAAAGATTTTACAATAAAATTTTTTCCTAATTTATATGCTGCAAATAAAAATAATGGTATATTAAATGCTAAAATTGTTGATCCCATAGGTATATTTAAAAAATAATAGAATATTGTAGCAATTCCTGAAAAACCTCCAGAAGATAATTGATTAGGTAATAAAAATAATGATGTTCCAATAGCCATTACCAATGCCCCTACAATTGTTCCTATTATTTCTAATATAATTATTTTTATTTTATTATCTTTTATACTCATATAAAAAATCACCTTTACCAATATTATGGTAATTTAAGGTGATTTTATTCAATATAAAATTTATATTTTTTGTTTATCTTTTATTTTTACTTCTTTTTCATTTTCATCTAAAAAGTCCGTATATATTTTTGTAATCTCTATTTTAGATTTTCCCTGTTTAATTTTTTCATCTTGTTTAATTATTAAATCCACTTCATATGTATCTTTTAATTTTGTAATGTTTTCTCTTTTATGTCCAATAACATTATTTACATCTATTGGATTTACTGTGATTTCAACTTCTTGTACCTTTACATTCAATTTTTTTATTTTACTTACTACTGCATCATACCACATACTAGATTCTACTAATTGCCTAAAAGCTGGATGAAATGGGCCCGCAACTACTTCACTTTGTTTATTTTTTGGATTTGATATTTCATCTGTATTTTGAAGTCCAACTCGTATAATTTCAATCTTTTTATCTGAAAACATTCTAACTAATTGTTTGCAAGTTTCTATTGCTTGTACCAATGTAAGTGGTTCATATATTCCTTCTTTATATTCTTTTTCTAGTTTTGTGCCTTTAACTACTAATACTGGGTATATTCTTACCATTTTTGGTTTTAATTTTATTAATGCTTTAGCTGTATTTATTTCGTCAATACTATTGCTTTCAGGTAATCCTACCATCATTTGATGTCCTAAATTAAATCCATACCATCTTATCAATTTTGATGCCTTTTGTACATCTTTAAAAGTATGTCCTCTATTTGATCTTCCTAAAATATAATCATTTGCAGATTGTACTCCTAATTCTATTGTTTTTACATTATATTTTTTTAATCTTTTTAATATTTCTTTATTTATATAGTCAGGTCTTGTTGAAATTCTTATACTATCAACTTGTCCGCTTTGTATATATTCGTTAGCAGTTTGCAATAATTCTTCTTGTTCACTTTCTTCAATAGCTGTAAAACTTCCTCCAAAAAATGCAATTTCTTTTTTTGAGTCTTTATCTTTTATATTATTTAAAAAATTTTCTATCGTTTTTTTGGCTTCTTCTTTTGTCATTTTTTGTTTTTGACCACTAATAGACTTTTGATTACAAAATATGCAATCATTTGGGCATCCTAAATGTGGAACAAATACTGGAATTATATATTCTTTCATATTTTTACCTCTCTATTAAAAATTTTCAAGTGCCTTTTTAGCAGCTTGCATTTCTGCTTGTTTTTTACTTTTACCAATTCCTTGTGCTAACACTTTTCCATTTAAAATTACTTCTGCTTCAAATGTTTTATCATGATCTGGACCTGTTTCTTTTATAATTTTATATTGTATTTTTACATCTCCATTTTTCTGTAGTTCTTCTTGCAATACTGTTTTATAGTCTTTTTCTCCTACATGTTTTGTTGCCATTTCTATTTCTTTATCTAAATTTTCTACTATGAATTTTTTAGCTGGTTCAAGTCCTCCATCAATATATATAGCCGCAATTACTGCTTCTACACTATCAGCTAATATAGCAGGTCTTTTGTTTCCTCCTGTCATTATTTCAGATTTTCCAAGATATAGAAAATCACTAAAATTATGCAATTGTGCAATTTTGTATAAACTTTTTTCACATACTACTGTTGCTCTAACTTTAGTCATTTCTCCTTCTTTTAAATTTGTATATTTATTATACATATACTCACTTGATACAAATTCTAATATACTATCACCTAAAAATTCTAATTTTTCATTACTTGGAACCTCATGTTCATATGCATATGATGTATGTGTAAGTGCATTTTTTAATAAATCTATGTTTTTAAATTTGTATCCTATGTCTTGTTCTAATTTTTCTAAGTTCATGTTACACTCCTTCTTATATATTATATACTATTTTATGGATTTTGCAAGTTATTTTTATTTTAGAACAATAGTGGGCTGTTTAAATTTAGTTAATTTTTTTATTTTGAGTTCAGCCCACGTTAAATTGTTCGTCCGCGAAAAATTGCATAGCAATTTTTCTGTGGAATGCTTTATATTATAGGAAATTCGGAGAACTTTCCTACAATATAAAAAAGCACAATTAATATGTGCTTTTATACTAAAACTTCATCTTTTTTCTTTTTTATTTCTACTTGTGGTGG
>CANRBK010000042.1 GCA_947628845.1 uncultured Clostridia bacterium
TATCAAGAATACTTTTTACAACGCCTTCATCAATCAATGTAGAAAAAACATTTTTAATAATTATTAATATTATAGGACCTAATAACATTCCTAAAATTCCTATAAATTTAAAGCCTGTATACATTGCAATCAATGTAAAAATAGGATGAGTACCAATATGTTTACTAACAAGTCTTGGTTCCAAAAATTGTCTTATTACAGACATTATTATAAATAATATAATAATAGCAATCCCTAACTTTAAATCTCCATTTAGTGCTGAAATTATTGCCCAAGGCACCATTACTGTTCCAGAGCCTAAAATTGGAAGTGCATCTACAAATCCTATAAATAGAGCCATTAATAGAGGATATTCTATATTAAATTTAATAAATTTTAAAATATATAATCCAATTAATGAAATTATAAAAGATATTAATATTAATGTAGCTTCTGCTTTTAAATATCCTCCTAATGTTTTTGTTAAATCTTTAATGTGAATTCCTACTTTAAGTACCCATTTTTTTGGAAAATGATGTTCTATTTGATCTAAAATATATACTTTATCAACACATATTAAATATAAAGCAATAATTGTTATAAAAAAATAAATAGCCATCGATGGTATAGAAGTTATTATGTTTAAAAGGCTTGTCAAAAAATTTCTTATCCAATTTGATATAGAATTTAATAAGCCTCCAGTTGAATTTTGAATTATTTCAGTAATTTCATTTGGTAAATGAATTTTTTCGAATTCAAATCTATTTGGTATATCTTGAAATAGTATGTAGAATTTTTCTACATATCCATTTAGTCCTTGTAATAAATTAGAAGCTTCAGAAATAAAAGAAACTATGCCCCAAATTAAACCTCCAATTATTATTACAGATGCTATAATAAAAATAATAATTGAACTTATCTTTCTTGTAATTTTCATTTTTTTCATAAGAAATTTTATTGCAGGTTCTATAATTAAAGATATAATAAAAGCTATCAAAAATGGCATATAAAAAATTGACAATTTAAATGCCAATAATAATCCTAATAAAATAAAAAAAACATATAAAATCCTTTTTGATACTCTTGTCCAATAAGACATATCTATAATCATACTATTTTCTCCTATAATATTATTATATGTTAATTCTTAGTTAATATTCATATATAAGAAAAGTAATGCCTCATATAAATAAAATAGAACTTTCCTACAATATAAAAAATAGGAGAGAAGAATCTTCTCTCCACCTAAAAGTCTAGTCAACTTTATTTTGAGCAAAATCAACGATTTCGCCAATCTTTTTTTGATCTTCAACAGCTAGTTGCCTAAATAGGTTGCTTTTCTTAAAAACTCCCAACAATTGACTAATATATTTCTTTTCTTTTACAGCAATATTTTCTACTACTGATTCAATTGCGTCAAATGCTACCCACTGCCTCACTAAATATTCCATATAGCTCATACTTTTTTCCTCCTGTATCTGTATTTGACTAGACATTAGTATAATTCTATTATATCATCATTACATTATTATGTCAATTAATCGTTCTATTCATTATTCTTATTAGTATTACAATTACAAATATTTTCTATAGTTGAACAAACTTCTTGTTTTCCTAATTCAATATCATTTTGAGCTAAATCTCCTAAAGTTAAAATTCCTATTACATGATTATTTTCATCACATACTGGTAATCTTCTTATTTGATTATTAGACATTTTATTTTGTGCATTTACCATATCATCTTCTTGTTTACAAGTACATACATTAGTTGACATTATTTCACTTGCAGTTGTATTTTTTATATCTTTATTACATGCCACTGTTCTTAATAAAATATCTCTATCTGTTAATATTCCGCAAATGCAGTTATTATCATCACATACTGGAATACATCCTACATGATTATCATTCATCAATTTTACGATTTCATAAACATTTGTTTCTGGCTTTGCATAATAAACATGTTGACACATACAATCTTTTACTTTCATTTTTATACCACCTTTCATAATTTCTCATCATTATTTTTTGCAATATAAAAAAGAATATTCATAAAATTTTATTTTTTAAATTTTTTTGTAAAATATTGTCATTTTTAATAAAAGCCTGCAATTATAAAATAATTGTAGGCTTTTATATATTAGTATTCAAAAATATCATAATTCGAAGTTTCAAATTCTCTATTAAATCCTCCGCCTATCCCCGGTCTGTATGGTGGTCTAATTGGTGGTCGTGGTCCTGGCATTGGTGGTCGTGGCATCTGTGGTCTTCCTGGTCTATTTATAAGTTCTCTTATTAATAAAATTTTAATTAAATCTCTTAATCCCCCATTAATTTGTCTTGTATTTCTATTTTCTTTCGCTGTTTCACTTACCTTTACTTCTGCTTTATTACTCGTTGTTTTAACTATATTAGTTTGTGATGATTTAATATCATTTCCTAAATTTATATTCACTTGAATTTGATTATTTTCTTCTACAGCGCTATATATCTCATCTGTCATATTCTCAATATCTTCATTTGTTAAATTATTAGAAACATTATTACATTTTTTTGTTATCATTGGATATATTATTTTATATATTTCAGGATAATATTGTTCTAATTCCATATTAACACTTACTTGAGTATAAGTATTGGCACTATTAAGATTTGCATTATTATATATGTTAACAGGTGGATATCCTAAAATGCTTCTTATGTATTCATCATACGTTTCATTTCCCATAAAACAAACCTCCCTCATTTTTTATATTATATGAGAAAGGCTATATTTTGGTTATATATTATTAACTAAATTTTTAAATTTTTGTCCTCTATCTGCAAAGTCTTTAAACATATCAAAGCTTGCACTTGCAGGTGAGAACAAGACTACATCTCCCTTTTTTGCTGATTTTTTTGCCAAATCTATTGTTTGTTCTAGAGCATCACACATATATATTTTTATTTTTTTATTTTGTATATCTGCTTCTCTTTTTACAACCTCAAAAATTTTTTCAGCAGTTTGACCTATCAAAATAAGTGTAGAAACTTTTTCTACTATAGGTTTTGCAAGTGGTTCATAATCTAAATTTTTATCATATCCACCAGCAATTAAAATAATATTTTCCTTAAAAGCATTTATTCCAGATATTGTTCTTGTAGGTGATGAACTTGCAGAATCATTATACCACTTAACACCATCAATTTCTTTTATAAACTCAATTCTATGTTCAACTGGTTTAAATTCTTTAATTGCTCGAATCGCTGTATCCATATTTACTAGAGTTTTTGTAGCTGCCAAAGCTGTTGCTATATTTTGTAAATTATGTTTTCCTCTTAAAATAATTTCGTCTGCATTTATAATATGCTTTCTAACTCTATCATCACATTCTTTTATAATATCTTCATCTACAATAAATCCATTATCTAATTTCGTCTTACTGCTAAAAAATACTACTTTTCCATTTGCCTCTTTACTGCAATTTCTTGTTATATCATTGTCATAATTTAAAATTAATATTCCATTTTCATCTTGATTTTTAAAAATATTTTTCTTGCTTTCTATATATTCTTCATAATCTTTATGTATATTTAAATGATTTGGTGTTATATTAGTAATAACAGCAATATCCGGACTTATATTCATATTCATTAATTGAAAACTACTTAACTCTAAAACTACAATATCATCTGGTTTCATTTCAGGCAATCTTGTAAATAAAGGTGTACCAATATTTCCTCCTAAAAAAGTATTATATCCTGCAGTTTGTAAAATAGAATTTATCAAACTTGTTGTTGTAGTTTTACCATCACTTCCAGTTACTCCTATAATCTTACAAGGACACATTTCCATTAACATTTCGACTTCAGTAGTTACTACTGCACCTCTTTTTTCTTCTGCCTCTAATTCTGGTCTTGTTGGTAAACAACTTGGTGATCTAAATATAATATTAAAATCTTTTAAATTTTCAAGACAATTTTTTCCAAAAGAAAATTCAAAATTATATGCTGTTATTTTATCTTTTATATTTTTATTTATTTCATCAATTGTCCTTTCATCAAACACTGTAACTTTTGCTTTTTTTTCATATAAATAATCTAATAGTGGTATGTTACTTACACCTAATCCAATTACTGCTACTTTTCTAAATCTTATATATTCATTAAATTCTTTTAATTTTTCATTTTCAAAATTCATTTTTTTCCTCCTCATTCCGTGTCCCAGAAGGGACGTTTACCTGTGGGACATTTTTTATCTATTTTATTATTATATATTCATATTATCCTAAAAATGTCCCACAGGTAAACGTCCCTTCTGGGACTTCTTTGCACATTATATCACTTTTTTTGAAAAAAACAAATTTTTACAGAATATTTTTATTTATTTAGGTAACACTATTTATAGAATTTGAATGGAGGTGCATTTCAATGTCAGAAAAAAATAATAACAATAATCAAAAAAATAACAACAAAAATAATAACAATAATAACCAAAATCAAAACAATGAAAGACAAAACAACAATAATAATTGCAAATAATTGCTAAATAATAACTTTAGTTTATAAAACTATAATAAGATAATATCATTCTTATTATAGTTTTTTTTAATACATATTTGCTTGAATTTTATGTAAAATTATATTATAATATTTTATGTAATTAAATTTTTAACTTAAAACATTAAAATTTTTGTTTTAAAGGAGGACATTATTATGCGGAAATCGAAAATCTATTTATTCATCTCAATCTTATGTTTATTAGTTTTATTTTTCTTTATACTAAAACTTCCTAATGCCATTTTTTCCAATCTTTTGATAATTATATCAATTGTATTAGGAATATCATCTTTTTTGTTATATTGTTATAATAAGAATATTGAATTTATCAATGAAGCAGATGAAAATATTAATAATTTAAAAGAAAAGTATTCATATGTCAATCAAATTGTACATGTTCATACACATCTTATTTTTAATGATATATCTGATGATGTTATAAAAAAATATCATGTACAAATTTATAATTTTGATGACTATCTTACTGATCTTGAAAACAATATACAAATATTAAAGGATGATAGTAAAACAAATTCATTTGTTAGCATTGCTTGTGTGATGGATTCGTTAATTGCTAAATCTGCATGGAAAATACAATCTTCCATCCCTCAAGAGGTAGCATTAGTAGAAGACTTGGTATTTTTAAATTGTAAGCTTGCAGTATGTGTTGCATTGTCACTTTGCAATTTATCTTATGAATCTTTAAAAGATAATGAATACATTAAACGTCTTATTAAATTATTGATGTCATGTTATTATGAAGAAAACTATGGAATAATTTCTACTATTCAGTATGAAGCAATGATTCTCGAACTTTTGTATAATGATATTGTAAAAAGCGATATTTCAAATAATTAGTTTGAAATGTTTGCAAAAATGCTATCTCAATTATTGAGATAGCATTTTTTAATTTATCTTTGATTATTGTAAGTTGTATGTAATAATTTTTCTGCTCGATAACTACTAGGACTTTCTAAATATTCTTCATATACTTTCTTTAGAGCAGGATTTTCATGTGATTTTCTAATTGTAGATGTTTCATCTATTGAATATATAGCGTCAGCTCTTAATTTTCTAACATCAACTTCTGCACGTATCTTAGAACTTTTTATAGGTTGACCTCCACCCATTATGCATCCACCAGGGCATGCCATAATTTCTACAAATTGATAATCTGCTTTTCCAGATTTTATTTCTTCCATTATTTTTTGAGCATTACCTAATCCACTTGCAGCAACAACTTTAATATCTTTTCCTCCTATATTTACTATAGCTTTTTTAATTCCTTTTTCTCCTCTTACTTGTGTAAAATCTATTTTTTCCAAGTTTTCTCCAGTTATAATATCTTGGGCAGTTCTCAATGCAGCTTCCATAACACCACCTGTAGTTCCAAAAATTGCTGCTGCACCTGTTGATATTCCTAAAGGATTGTCAAATTCACTAGATTCAAGTTTATCAAATTTTATGTTTGCTTGTTTAATCATTCTTGCAAGTTCTCTTGTTGTAATTACACAATCAACATCAAAAAGATTAGTATTTGATAACTCTTTTCTTTGCCTTTCATATTTTTTTGCTATACATGGCATTACTGAAACAACATATATTTTTTCAGGATCTATTTTTTCTTTTTTAGCATAATATGTTTTTATTAGGCTTCCTAACATTTCATGAGGTGATTTACAACTTGATAAATGTGGAACTAATTCCGGATAATTTATTTCTATATATCTTACCCATGCAGGACAACATGAAGTAATCATAGGAATATTATCATTTTCTTTAAATCTTTCTACAAATTCATTAGCTTCTTCCATGATTGTAAAATCTGCTCCAGTATTTGTATCAAATATTTTATCAAAACCTAACATTTTTAGTGCTGTAACCATCTTTCCTGTTACATTTGTTCCAATAGGCATTCCAAATTCTTCTCCTAAAGCAACTCTTACTGCTGGTGCAGTTTGTACAACAACATGTTTTTCTGGATCTTTTAATTTTTCTAATACATCTTCTATATTTTCTTTTTCACATAGTGCATTTGTTGGACAAGCTTCAATACATTGACCACAAAATACGCAATTAGTATCCATTAAGCTTTTATTATTAGCTGTAGTAATATTTGAATCAAATCCTCTATTTCCAGAAGCTATGGCACCAATTTTTTGAATATTTTTGCATGTTGCAACACATCTTCTACATAAAACACATTTATTAGGATTTCTAACTATTGATGGAGACAAATTATCTATTTCACATTCTTTTCTTTCTCCTTCAAATTCTATATCTTGCATTCCAAATTTAACTGCTAAATCTTGTAACTCACAATTTCCCATTCTAGTACATGTTAAACAACTTTTATCATGATTTGATAATATCAAATCTAATACTACACGTCTTGCTTCTGTTACTTCTGGAAAATGCGTATTTATTACCATACCTTCTTCTACTTTTTGAATACATGATGTTGCAAATCCTCTCCTGCCTTCTACTTTAACAATGCACATTCTGCAATCTCCAACTTCATTTATATCTTTTAAAAAACAAAGAGTTGGAATATCAATTCCTGCCTTTTTTGCCGCTTCTAATATTGTAGTCCCCTTAGGCACTGATATATTTTGGTTATCTATAGTTATATTTACTAATTCTTCCATTATTTCCTCCTTTTTAATCAAGTAACTTTTTGACCCACAAGTAAACGTCCCTTTTGGGTCACTTTTGCGTCACTTTATTGCCTTGAAAGGACATTTAGTTAAACATGTACCACATTTAATACATTTATCTTGATTTATTACTCTAACTTCTCTTGCTTCTCCCTCTATTGCATTAACAGGGCAATTTCTTTGGCAAATTCCACAACCTTTACATTTGTCTTTTTCTATTTCAATTTGAGTTAAATTTTTACATTCAGCACTTCTACATTTTTTATCTATAACATGTTCTTTATATTCATCATTAAAATATCTTAATGTGCTTAATACTGGATTTGGTGCACTTTGTCCTAATCCGCAAACACTTGATTCTTTAATATTTAATGCTAGTTTTTCTAATCTTTGTAAATCTTCTTCTTCACCATTTCCATCACATATTTTTTCTAATATTTCATGCATTCTTTTTGTTCCAATTCTACATGGTGTACATTTACCGCAACTTTCTGATACTGTAAAGTCTAAATAAAATTTTGCTAAACTTACCATACATTTTGTATCATCCATTACAATAAGTCCACCTGAACCCATCATTGAACCTATTTCTTTTAATGATTCATAATCTATTGGCGTATCTAAATGTTCTTTTGGTATACATCCACCTGATGGTCCACCTGTTTGTGCTGCTTTAAATTCTCTGTTGTTTGGTATTCCTCCACCTATATCATAAACAATTTCTCTTAATGTAGTTCCCATTGGAACTTCTACTAATCCGATATTATTAACATTTCCGCCTAAAGCAAATACTTTTGTTCCTTTTGATTTTTCTGTTCCTATTTGATTATACCAATTAGCTCCATTTAATATAATTTTTGTTATATTTGCATATGTTTCTACATTGTTTATAAGAGTTGGCTTACCCCATAAACCACTTTGAGCTGGATATGGTGGTTTTACTCTTGGATGTCCCCTTCTTCCTTCTATTGATTCTAATAATGCTGTTTCTTCTCCACATACAAATGCTCCTGCACCTAATCTTATTTCAATATCAAAATCAAATCCACTTTCAAAAATATTTTTTCCTAATATTCCATAATCTCTTGCTTGGTTAATTGCTATTTGAAATCTTTTAACTGCTATTGGATATTCAGCTCTTACATATATATACCCTTTACTTGCTCCTATTGAATATCCTGCAATAATCATTGCTTCTATTACACAATGTGGATCTCCTTCTAAAATGCTTCTGTCCATAAAAGCTCCCGGATCACCTTCATCTGCATTACATACTACATATTTTTGTTCTGCTTCTACTTTTTTCGTTAATTCCCACTTTTGACCTGTTGGAAAACCTGCTCCTCCACGTCCTCTTAATCCTGAATCTTTTATTTCTTGTATAACTTCATCTTGTGTCATATTTTTTAATACTTTTTCTAATGCAAGATATCCATCAAATGCTATGTATTCATCAATATCTTCTGGATTTATAACTCCACAATTTTTTAATGCAATTCTCTTTTGCTTTTTATAAAAATTAAGTTCATCTAAGCTATTTACAATTTTTCCGTCGATATCTTTACAAAGTAATCTTTCTACTTTATTTCCTTCTACTATATGTGTTTGTATTATTTCTTCGCAATCTTCTGGTTTTACCATTGCATAAAAAGTATCTTCTGGTCTTATAATTACTATTGGTCCTTTTGCACATAATCCAAAACATCCAGTTTTTATTACTCTTACATTTTTTATACCTTTTTCTTTTATTATCTTCTTAAAGTTCTCTAATATTTCTGATGATTTTGATGAAGTGCATCCTGTTCCATGACATACCAATATATGTTTTTCTCTCGTATCTAATTTTGTATTAACTCTTAGTTCCAATTCTTTTCTTTTTTTAGTTCTTATCTTATTTATTTCTTCTAATGTTTTCATAAGCATTTCACCTCTTTTAAAAATTACAATTATTTTTCTAATAATTTATCCAAAACTTCATCTAACTCTTTAACTGTTGCTTTTCCATAAACTTCTCCATTAACTGTAAAGACTGGTGCTAAGCCACAAGCACCAACACATCTTGTTTTATCAATAGAAAACATTCCATCTTCTGTTGTTTGCCCTGGTTCAATTTTTAATCTTTCTTGTAATCTATCTAATATCTTTTGTGAACCTTTTACAAAACATGCGGTTCCTAAACAAACAGATATTGTGTATTTACCTTTTGGTTCTAGTGTAAATCTTGAATAAAAAGTTATTACTCCATATATTTCTGCCATTGAAATTTTTAAATATTCTGATATTTTCTTTTGTGCTAATTCTGGTATATATCCATATTCTTCTTGTACTTCATTTAATATTTGAATTAGATTATCTTTTTCTGGCAAATATATTTCAAATAATTTGTTCATAAAATCTTCTATCATCTTGTCACTGCAGGTTCTTTTTTTATTTTCTGACATACATTTCCTCCTTATATTAATATATATTTCATTAACTATGGAAATTATATCAAATATGTATTTTTTATACAATAATTTTTTGTTTTTATTTTTACTTTTTTGTCGAAAGAAAAAAGGCTTGTCCAATTTTCCTCTCTAGGAGGATTTTTAAGGACAATCCTTTTCTTCTTTAAACTCCAATGGTAGAAAATCCATTATCTACATGAATTACTTCTCCTGTAATTGCACTTGACATACCACTAAATAAAAATGTAGCACAATCTCCAACTTCTTTAGCAGTAACATTTCTATGTAAAGGTGCTCTTTCTTCCACAATATCTAAAATACTATTAAAATCTTTAATACCTTTTGCAGAAAGAGTTTTTATAGGTCCTGCTGAAATTGCATTAATACGTATACTATCTTTTCCTAAATCTCTAGCCAAATACCTAATACTAGCTTCTAATGCTGCTTTGGCAACTCCCATTACATTATATCCTTCGATAGATTTTTCTGAACCATAATATGTTAAAGATACAATACTTGCATTTTCATTTAACATTTCTAAATCTTTAGCAATTCTTGATACTGCAACTAATGAATATGCACTTACATCTCCTGCATGTGCAAATCCATCTCTAGATGTTTTTATAAAATCGTTTCTCAAATCTTCAGTATTAGCATGTGCTATTGCATGTAATATTCCATCTATTTTTCCATGGTCTTTTAATATTGTTTCAAAACATTTTTTAATAGATTCATCACTTGAAGCATCACAAGCATAAGCTTTTGAACCTGGTATTTCTTCTATCAATTTTGCTACTTTATCTCCTCCATCTAGTGCATTATATGTAAATATTACTTCTGCTCCATTTTCATAAGCTGATAATGCAGCTCCCCAAGCAATACTCCATTTATTTCTTATTCCCATAATCAATATTTTCTTATTTTCTAATAACATTATAAAATTCCTCCTATTTTTCTATATTTTTCAAATCTTTTTTCAATTAAGTCATCTTTTTCTAACTTATCTAAAGTTTTTATATTTTTTAACAACTTATTTTTTAAATTTTTACAAACGACATCAAAATTTTTTTCAATTCCTTCCTCTGGCTCTTTTATTACCTCATCTATTATTTCTAATTTTTTAAGTTCTTTTGCTGTAATTTTCATTTTTTCAGCAGCTTCTTTTGATTTACTAGAATCTTTATATAAAATGCTTGCAAAGCCTTCTGGAGATAAAATTGAATATATTGAGTTTTCAAGCATTATTATAATATCTGTAACACCTATTGCTAAGGCTCCACCGCTTGAACCTTCTCCTATTACTACTGATATTGTTGGAACTTTTAATTTTGACATTTCAAATAAGTTTTTAGCTATTGCTTCTCCTTGTCCTCTTTCTTCTGCTTCCATACCTGGATAAGCTCCTGGAGTGTCAATAAAAGTTATTATTGGTCTTCCAAACTTTTCAGCTTGTTTCATTAGTCTTAAAGCTTTCCTATATCCTTCTGGATTTGGCATTCCAAAATTTCTTTCTATATTTTCCTTTGCTGTTTTACCCTTTTGTTCTCCAATAATTGTTACAGGTATTCCTTCTAATTCTGCAATTCCACCTACAATTGCTTTATCATCTCCATATAATCTATCTCCATGCAATTCTACAAAATCAGTAAATATTTGGTTTATATAATCTAATGCTTTTGGTCTTTCTGTTTTTCTTGCTATAATTACTCTATCCCATGCAGTTTTTGTATTCATTTTTTCACTCCTTTTAATCCATTATTTGACTTTTATGTAAATCTATATTATAATATTATAAGATACAATATTGTGAAATCATGTCATACAACAAGGAGGGTACTTTATGGAAAAAAATGTAAGTACATGTTTCAACACACAAAAAGCTTATGATTTGGCTGCATCTTACAAAAAGGAAATTCATACGATGTTTTCTTCTTATTATCAAGAGCTTCTGCGCATTCGGTATTTTAAGAAGATTCTTCGTAAAAGGATTAAACTTATCCACGAGCTTACGAAAATGCAATCATATTTCGGCGAAAAAAGCATTGTTGGATGTCCTTTATTGTTGAATGGGATTTATCCTAGACACATTGTCTCTCAGGTTCTGCGGGACTTGAATGAGAATTATTCTATTTGTTACTTTAAAAGAATAACTGATGTGAAGTTTTTAGGAATTCCCATTGTACAGCACACAATTATATGCTTTGATGAAGACTGAGGGGTATACCCCTCGGTTTTTTTTATATTGTAGGAAAGTTCTCCTAGTAGGAGGACTTTCCGTACAAGATAAATATG
>CANRBK010000043.1 GCA_947628845.1 uncultured Clostridia bacterium
ATTATAGAAGTTATAATTCCTGTATCTAAATCAGCGCACACATCTTGTACATATCCTAATCTTTTTCCATCGGTAATATTTACGACTTCTTTATGCTTAAAATCCAACCCTTTATCTTGCATATATGTATTCCTCCTAATATAAATATTTATTATGTGGTTTGCAAACTTTAGTATATATTTTATTCACAAACCACATCTTTCAAAATATTATATTCATTTATTTGCAAAAAATTAACTACTTATATAATCTTTTTATATGTTCAATAGCGTTTTTTTCCAATCTAGAAACTTGTGCTTGAGATATACCTATTTCTTCTGCTACTTCCATTTGTGTTCTGCCGTCAAAAAATCTTTTTGTGATTATCATTTTTTCTTTGTCGTTCAACTTTTTCATTATCTGCATTATTGTCATTTTTTCAGTCCAAGATTCATCTGTATTTTTGCTATCTTTTACTTGATCCATTATATATATGCTTTCTGAGCCATCATTATATACTGGTTCTTGTAAAGAAATAGGATCTTGAATAGCATCAAAACTAAGTGATATATCTTCTCTTTCTACCCCTAATTCTTTTGCTATCATATCTATTGTAGGTTCTTTTCCATTTTCTTTTGTATATTTTTCTTTAAATTGCATTGCTTTATATGCTAAATCTCTTATTGACCTACTAACTCTTATACTATTATTATCTCTTAAATATCTTTTTACTTCTCCGAATTATCATAGGAACAGCATAAGTTGAAAATTGAACATTTTGACTTAAATCAAAATTATCAATTGCTTTTATTAGTCCAACGCATCCAACTTGAAATAAATCATCTGCATTTTCACCTCTCCCATAAAATCTTTGTATTACGCTTAGAACTAATCTTAAATTTCCATTTATAAATGTTTTTCTTGCTTCTTCATCTCCTTGTTTTATTTTCACAAATAATTCTTCTTTTTCTTCTTTTGTAAGTAAAGGTAATTTTGATGTGTTAACTCCACATATCTCAACTTTGTTTAACAAAAGAAAACCTCCTTTGGATTTTTCTATATTTTTTCCAAATTTGGTTTTTTTATTCTTTGAATTATAATAGAACAATAGTAGGCTGTTTAAATTTGGTTAATTTTTTATTTTGAATTCAGTCCATGTTAAATTGTTCGTCCGCAAAAAAGTGCCTAACGAGAGGCACTTTTTTTATTTTCTTGTCTTGCATTCCATAGCTGAGCAAAAAATTCTTCTGCTTTTGGATTGGATTTGCTATGAAGGCTTCGCTCTTGTATTTTTCTGCAAGTTTCGTCATCAATAATTACATTAATAAAAGCTTTTTTTAGTAAAGCATCTATTACCATATTACTTACTTTATACCTTTTTGCAAATTCAGCTTTTGTTTCTTCTACTGATTCTGCAAAATCTTCAGCTAATATTTTTATTTCTACATCAGAATACAAAGATATTATGTACTGATTTCTTTTACTTCGCAAAGTAGAATAATGCGATTTCGTTGTTGTTCCTGCATTTGCTGCATGGTTTTTTTGGTTCAATATAGCCTTTGATTCCATTTTCTGAATTGTTTCTTCTTCTACTAAATTTTTAATAACAGCATCATCTAATATCTTATAAAAGCATGCTCTAGTAATGTTTTCATTTCTGCAAAAATATGATGATGAATATTCAGAATTGGAATAAGCATATTGATTTGCTATCTTCTTGCAAAATTTTTCAAATTCTATTAAAGTCATAGAATTTTTTAATTGTGTATAATTCCGCCTTCTTTTTTCCATAATAACCTCCATTTCAAAGCTATTAATAGTGACATGAAACTAGCAGTATTTTATCATATTAACATAATTTTGTCAATTTATCCTGTTTTACTTAGTATTTCTTTCTTCATCTTGCTTATAATTTTCTTTTCTAATCTAGATATATAGCTTTGGGATATTCCAAGTTCATCGGCTACTTCTTTTTGTGTTTTTTCTTTTCCAGTTTTAAATCCAAATCTCATTTCCATTATATTTTTTTCTCTATCATTTAGTTTTAAAATTGATGCCTTTAATAATTTTTTATCTACTTCATCTTCTAAATTTCTAGAAGTAATATCTGGATCAGTTCCTAATATATCAGATAGTAATAATTCATTTCCATCGCAATCTTTGTTTAGTGGTTCATCTATAGATATTTCTCCTTTTGTCTTATTATTTTTTCTCAGATACATAAGTATTTCATTTTCTATACATCTGGATGCATAGGTTGCAAGTTTTATGTTTTTATTCGATTTGAAAGTGTTTACTCCTTTCATTAATCCTATAGTTCCTATGGAAATTAAATCTTCTATTCCTATTCCTGTATTTTCAAATTTTTTTGCAATATATACAACTAATCTCAAATTTCTTTCTACTAATATTTGTCTTGTTTTTAAATTATCTTCTTCTGATAATCTTTTTATTAATTCTTCTTCTTCAGCTTGCTCTAATGGCGGAGGAAGTGTTTGACTTCCTGCTATGTAAAATATGGGAAGATACTCAACTTCGTTATCTTCATTTATGTATTTTGCACATATAGTATTTAGATTGTCAAAACCTTTTTTTAATAATTCAACAATATTCATTTACACACCTCCATTTTTATTTTAAAATAAATGTATTTCTAATATAAATCTATTCCTATTAATGCATTATATTCTCCTCTCTTAGTAAGTGATTTATTATATATTCCTATTATTACATTACTTTTTTCTTGTTCATGTTGTTCATTTATAACTTGAAATTTTTCTGCTTTTATTCCTATTAACATACCATTTTGTTTTCCTAAAGATGAAAAAGGTATTATTTTTAATCTTGGAATATATTCAACTTTTATATTTTCTGGTATTTTATCAAAATCACCTCCCAATATATATTCAATATTGTTTAAAATTTCTTTTGGTATTAAATCATATAATTCTGTCTTTTCTATAATTACTACTGGATTACCAGTTAATGGTTCTTTTAACATATTCCCTGTGTCTACCATTGTATGTATTATTTTTTGTTTTCCATTTAATTGAATCTTTATATCACACATCATATCCCTTTTTGTTATTTTACCCTTTACAAATTTAAAAGCTATTATCAATATTCCTGTTCCTAATATAGCTCCAATAAATATTACTTTAAGTACATATGTACCAGCATACATACCATTTTTAATTATAATATTTTGTGGCTTCAATACATATATTAAATATGTTGCTACTCCCCCAAATGTAAATGTAGTTAAATAGAAAAATACTAATTGTTTGCACATCCTTTTTAAATTTTGTGGATTAAATGCTATTAATACAATTACTATTGATAATATTATTTTCACTATAAAATTCGAATATATATTTAACTTTGATACATACTGAATAATAGCATATATAGAGCCAATTAGGCTTGCTAAAAAAATTTTAAAATAATATATTTTGTTTTTAGAAATAAGACCTGTAGCATATAGTATTATATAATTCATTATTAGGTTTTCTACAATTATAATATCTATATAAATTGTCATATCTGTCACCTACTTTTTAGATTTTACTATACATAGATTACGAAGTCTGTCTTTTCTTATTGTAGAAAAAAAGAAATAATCGATTTTATTCGATTATTTCTTTTTTATTTTTTACATATTTTTATTTTTACTTTTTCTTAAAAATGATGGAATCTCTAAATCATTTGGTGATGAACTTACTTCTGAGCTAGATGGTATTGCATTGAATTTTTTATCCCATGGTTTTGGAACTATATTGTCAACTCCTATACTTGTTATTTCACTTGCTGTTTTTTCAAAGCCTGTAGCTATAACTGTTATTTGAATTTCATCTTGCATTGCTGGATCTGTAACTGTACCAAATATAATATTTGCCTCTGGATCTACACTACGTTGAACTAATTCAGCTGCTGTATTTACTTCATGTAATCCTAAATCATCTCCACCTGTAATGTTTATAATTACTCCTCTTGCTCCTTCTATAGATGTTTCTAATAATGGACTTTGTATAGCTTCTTTTGCAGCATCTTCTGCTCTATTCTCTCCTGAAGCTCTACCTACCCCCATGTGAGCCATACCTGTATTTAACATTATAGTTTTTACATCTGCAAAATCTAAGTTTACTAAACCTGGTACCGCTATTAAATCTGATATACCTTGTACACCTTGTCTTAATACATCATCTGCCATTTTAAATGCTTCTATTATTGATGTTTTTCTATCTATTATTTGAAGTAACTTGTCATTTGGTATTACAACTAATGTATCTACTTTTCCCTTTAAACTTTCAATTCCTCTTTCCGCTTGTGAAAGTCTTTTCTTTCCTTCAAATGTAAATGGTTTTGTAACAACTCCTATTGTTAATATCCCCATTTCTTTTGCTATTGATGCAACTATTGGTGCAGCTCCTGTACCTGTTCCTCCTCCCATTCCGGCAGTAACAAATACCATATCTGCTCCTCTTAATACTTCTGCAACTTCTGATTTATTTTCTTCTGCTGATTGTGCTCCAATATCTGGATTCGCTCCAGCTCCTAGTCCTTTTGTTATTTTTTCTCCTATTTGAATTTTTGTACTTGCTTTTGATTTTTGCAAATCTTGTTTATCTGTATTCACTACTATAAAATCTACACCTTTTATTCCAGATTCTATCATTCTATTTACAGCATTATTTCCTGCTCCTCCAACACCAATTACTTTTATTGTTGCTGTACCATCCATCATCGTTATATTATTATCATCATATTCCATCATTTTGTTTTTTCCTCCCTTAAATCTTTTTATATTTTAAAAATTAATACCTCTTATATTTTAACTATAGAAAAATTCTCTTACCTTTTCAAATATATTTTTTAATATATTTTCATTTGATCTTGTATCTATACTACTTGATACTGTTTTTGTAAATGGTCTTGATGCTATATATCTAACTAATGCATAACTTGTCCTATATGTAGGTCTTGTTGCTCCAACCAGTCTTCCTGTTGAAATTTTAACTGGTATATTTAGATTTATCTTTCCTGCCACATCACTTTTGCTAATATTGGTTATTCCTTGTCCTGTTAAAATAACATTGTTAATTCTTGGCTTAACTCCTTGATTAGTTAAATCTTTATTTATTATTAAAAACATTTCTTCAATTCTTGCTTCTATTATTTCTATTAATTCCGAACTCTTTATTATCTTATTTTTATTAGAATCTTTACATGTATTTAATATAATATCATTATCATTATCTATATATGATTTTAAAGCCAGTCCATATTGTCTTTTTAATTTTTCCGCTTCTTCTTCTGTTATATTTAATACTAGCGCAATATCATTAGTTATATTGTCTCCTCCTAATGGTATTGAATTAGTATATATAAATGTTGAGCCTTCAAATACACCTATATCTGTATTCTCTGCACCTACGTCTATAATAGCTATATTATCATTTAATTCATTTTTATCAAGTATTAAATTCCTTTGTGCTAATATTTTTGGTACAATTCCATCTACTTCTAAACCAGCCTTCTTAAATATACTATTTAATTGCCTTACATAATCTTTTTCTGCTAATATTATTTGTGCACTTATCGTAAAGTTAGAGCTTAGGCTACCTACTGGGTCTGTTACTATTGTACCATTATCTAATACTATTTTATCTGGAACAATATCTATTAAAGTTTTTCCATCTGGTATTTCTATATCTTTGACTTGCATTATTGCGTTTTGAACATCTCTTGTTGAAACTCCAGAATATTTATCTTTAACTTCCTTAGTTATAGTATTTTGAACAATTGTTACATATTTACCTGGAATGGTTACATAAGCTGAATTTATTTTTAAGTTTGTTTCTTCTTCAGCATCTTCTATTGTCTTTGCTAAACTTAAACTTATTTCTTCTTCATTTATTATTTTTCCTTTTTTTAACCCACTACATTTATATGATGTACTACATATAGTTTCAACTTGTTCAAAATTATTAACTTCTCCAATAACTACTGCTATCTTCGTTGTACCTATGTCTACACCAACTATAATATCTCCTATTGCCAAGTTAATTCCCCCATCTCACTAGTACTTAATTTCTAGTTGTATTTATATTACATTTTTTTTTAATTGTCAATAGATTTTGTTATATTTTTGTAATAAATTTGTAACAAATTTGTAACAATATTTTTATTATTATAATTATTCAACTTTTATTTGCTATTTGCATTTTTTATTTTTGTTTTTTATTTCTATTTTTTATATTTTCTGTCCATTTTTCCACATAGTATCTTCTTATTATTCCTAAATTAAGAAACATTCTACCAACAAAAACTACAATTGCTGCTAAATAAATATCAACATTTAATTTTTCGCCTAAAACTGTTAATAATATAGCTAAAATCCCATTACCGAAAAATCCTGATATAAAAGTTTTCATATCAAATTTTTTATTTATTACAGAAGCTATTCCTCCAAACACTGTATCTAAAGCTGCAATTATTGCAATAGCAAGATAACTTGAATATGTATATGAAATCATCGGAGCATTTAGCCCTACAATAGCTCCTAAAATACATGCAATTAATATAACTAAAAAAATCATTTTCATCATTCCTTTTCTATTGAATATATTTATATCCTATTTCTTTATTATATTTAGGTATAATAATCTTATTTTCTCTTTCTATATTTGCTTCAAATCCAATACTTTTTAATGTTTCTATATATCCACCATTTCCCATCAATGTACTCTCTAAATTTGTTGGATCACCTATTGCTTTTATTACATAAGGAGATAATATTCTTTGCTGATTTATACGTATTATGGAGTCCGCAATATCAACTATATCTGACATATTAACTATTCTTTCTCCATTTATTGATATTGCCTCTGCTCCTGCTAGTTTTAGATAATCCACAATTATTAATAAATCTTCTGCCGCAATTGGCTTTATATCATCATCTTTTACATCTTTTATTGTAATTTCTATTCCTTGACCTTCAACTTCCGTTTTTGCCAAAAACATATTAGTTTGTTCTAATGTTTCTTCAACTAACTTTGCAGATTCTTCTGCTGATTTTTGATTTTTTTCATATTCATTAAGTCTAGAAACTTTTTCTTCATATTGTTCTTCAGCTTGTTTATACATCTGTTTCCAATTTGCAAGTTCTAATCTTAATTCTTCTTGTCTCATAGTTTCTATTGAGGTTATATCTGTTTGTCTAACTAATTTAAATTGCATACACATAATAAATACTAATGCAAAACATGATATTGCAATTGTTATAATCATTGTTATCTTGCCCTTTTTCATTAACCTTTCTCCTTCCTAAAATTACTTAAGACTACTTAAATATTTAAAATTTAATACTCCAGAATATTTATTAATCATTATATTGTTATCTTTCCTTAAATGTACTCCTATATCCTTATCTTTTAAATTACTTAAGATTCCGCCTGGTCTAGATAAATTAGCTAAAGCTTCTGGAGATCCTATAGCTTTTATTTCAAATGGAGATCCTATTCTTTCTCCATTAATATTTATAATATTACCTCCACAAATAATTGCAGTTGTTAATACAATTCTTTGATCATTTATTGATATTGCTTCTGCTCCTGCATTCTTTAATTCATTAACTATTTTTAGTATATCTATATCATGTATTATCAAATTACTTGAATCTATGTCTGCACTTGAATCCATATCACTATCTTCAACAACAATAATTACTCCTGGCCCACTCACCTCTGATAATCCTATCATTTTATTTCCTTCATTTATTTGTCTGTTAACTTCTTCTAATTCAGAGTTATTTGCTGTTGCTATTTCTATTTCTTGTTGTAATTTTTTGTCTATTTCTTCTATTTCTTTTAACATATTATCATATTTCTCTTTATATTTTAATACTTCAGTTCTTAAATTATTTTCTTCATAATTTTGGCTTATTTTAGAATTATAATTTTTTACTGTTTTTATTTGAATACATATTCCTGCTGTTAATGCAAAACACATAATGCCTATTACTAAGCTTATTATTTTTTTATTAGTCATATTCTATCCTTCTTTCATCGCTTTTTATACTTTTTCTCTAAATCTTGCTGTAAATTTATTTTCTGAAGCTTTGTCAATGTATATATTTCCCTCTTTCCCTTGATTTTCAGATAAAATTGTAGGAATATACAACATTTTATTGCTTAAATTGCTTGCATCTCCCAAATATATTGTCTTCTTTTCATCTTCCATATATATAACATAATTATTTTCTATATTTATACTAGTAATTTTTTTATCTAACTCATAACTTTTACAAATATTCATTATTTGGATAACTACTTCTAATTTTTCTAAATCTTGTATATTTAGTCTATTTCCCTCCATAATTTTTTCTTGTTCTGTTGATATTCCTTGTATTACTGGCAAATCAAGTTTCTGTTCAGATACTTCTAAAATATATCCTTGTTCATTTATATAAGCATATCCATTTAAAAATTCTACATTATATTTTTTTTCTCTTTCTTTTATAGTAATTTGTACAATATTAGGTACTTTTCTTTTTATATTTACACTTTCTACATAAGCATTAGTTTTTATTTCTTGTTGTACTTTATTCTTATTAAACCTAAATAGATTTTCTCCTTCTTTTAGTTGTGATAAACTTACTATTGTTTCTGTAGGAATTTGATTATTGTTTATAACTAGTATTTGCTTTATATTAAATATTGGTGAAACTAATGCAAAAATACAACCTCCTATTATTAATAATAATAAAGTTGTCCATTTTATTATTCTTTTTACTCTCTTTTTCTTTTTTTGTATATACTCTTGTTTTTTGGTGATTTCTTTTTTTATTTCTTGTGTCTTTCTTTGATTATTTTTATTTGTCATTCCTATAACTACTTCTGTATCAAAATCAAATTTATCATTTTGTTCTTTTTTTCTTTGCTTTATTCTTTTTTCTCTTTCTTTTATTTTCTTCTTTTCTTGTTTTTCATCATATACATTATTTTTAGAAAAATTATATAAATTGTCAATTTGATTTTTTTGTTGCTTAGTCAAAGTTTTCACCTCCAAAATTTCTATGATGTATTTTATCAAAAATAATTTAATATTTCCATAGTTTTTAAAAAATTAATATAAATTAACTCTATTAAGATAAAAATAAAGTGGCAAATATACCACTTTATTTTAATTTTTTGTTATATTAGCATTTAATTTACTTAATTTTTCTTCTAAATTTTCATATCCTCTTAATATATATTCTATATTATCTACTTTAGTAATTCCTTTTGCTGTTAAACCTGCTAGCACTAAAGCTGCTCCTCCCCTTAGATCAGTTGCATTAACATTTGCTCCATATAACTTTCTTACTCCTCTTATTACAGCACTTTTACCCTCTACAATAATTTTAGCTCCCATTTTATTTAATTCTTGCGTATATTTATATCTATTTTCAAAGATATTTTCTACTACTATAGATGTTCCTTTTGCTGTTGTAAGCATTGATGCAAATACTGATTGCATATCTGTGGGAAATCCTGGATAAGGCATTGTTTTTATATCTATTGATTTTAATTTTTTTGGTGCTATTATTTTAATTTTGTTCTTTTCTATATCAATTTTGCATTCTGCTTCTTCTAATTTATTTATTATAGGAACAATATGTGTAGAATCCACATTTTCAATTATACCATTTCCTTTCGTTGCTGCCATGAAACATAAAAAGCACCCTGCTTCTATTCTATCTGGCATTATATTATAACTAACATCTTTTAATTGTTTTACTCCTATTATTTGTATTTTATCTGTTCCTGCGCCTATTATTTTTGCCCCCATTTTATTTAAAAAATTCTGCAAATCAATTATTTCTGGTTCTCTAGCAGCATTGGTTATTATTGTTGTACCTTCTGCTAATACGCTTGCTAATATTGCATTCTCTGTTGCTCCTACACTTGGAAAATCCAAATTTATGCTATCACCTTTTATTCTTTCTGTTGTACATTCTATACTTCCATGATTTTGATTTACGGTTATTCCTAATTTTTCAAAACTTTTCAAATGTAAATCTATCGGTCTAGAGCCAATATCACATCCTCCTGTTTGTGATAGTTTGTGGGTACATGAATTTTAAGTGAAAGGCTAGCCCTCCGTTTTCGTAGAGTTCATTATATATTTCATCATTTAAGTTATATTCTTCTTTTATTTCAGACGTTATTTCTTTTGGATTAAATACTACGATTTTATCAAATAGCCTTGATAATTCTTCTTTGGTTAATCCATTTCTCTTAATGTCATCTATTGCTTTGAATATTAAATCTTCTTTGTCTTCTAGCTTATTTAAAGTATTAAATTTGCCTTCTACTTCTTGTAATTTTTCTTTTTCATATTTTATTTTCTTTTCTAGGTCTTGCTTTTTATCTTTGTAAATAAATTCAGGAATTAAATCGTTTAGCTTATCTTCATATACTTGCTTAAATTGTTTTTCTAATTTTTCTAAAGTTTGTTTTGATTTGTTTAAGTCTTTTTCAAGCGATGATTTATTAGTTGATATTGCTTTTGTGTTATCTATTACAAAACTTTTAAATTCTGGATTACTTACTAAATTATCTATATATGAATTTACTATTTTGTCTAGATATTCTATTCTCATTCTGTGTGGTGTGCATCCATAATTCTCTCTAATATCTTTTATTGTACCTTCATTACTATATTTTTTGCATAAATAGCTATCTGGTCTTTTTCGTGTACCTGTGCTTCCTTTTCTTTTATACATTGGTGTTCCACATCTTCCACAATATAAAAGTCCTGAATATAAATTGTTTTCTGCATCTACAAATTTAAATCCATTATTTATTTTGTCACTTTCCTTTTTTCTTTTCTTTCTAATTTTTTGTACTTTTTCAAATAGTTCTTTATCTATAATTGGCTCATGATGATTTTCTATAATAGTCCATTCTTGTTCTGGTTTCACTCTTGTTTTTTTAGATTTAAAACTTAACTTTTCTGTGTGCCCTCCTACATAGTTACCTATATATCTTCTATCATCTAAAATCCTTACAATGTGTTGTGCTTTCCAATTTGCAGTTTGTTTTGCATTTTTAAATTTTCTTGCTTGCGATGGTGTTGGTATTCCTTTTTTATTTAAGTATGTAGCTATTTTTTGGTAACCCCAATCTTTCGAATATAGTTCAAATATTTCTTGTACCACTGGCGCTGTTTCTTCATTTATAACTAGCTGTTTTCCATCTTTGTTATATCCATAAATTGCTTTTACCAATAAATCTCCTTCTTCTATTTTGTGTCTTAAATTTCTTCTTATATTTTTGCTATCATCTCTTGCCCTTCTCTCATTAAACCATGCATATAATCCAAACATTTCCTCATTATATTGCTCATCTTCAAATATTATTTCAACATCTTGTTCTTCTAAATATTCTACAAATTCTAATGCTTCCCTTTGATTTCTTCCAAGTCTTGCAGAGTTTTTGAACACTATTACATCTATTTCTTTTTTTCTTGCTCTTTCTTTTATATCGTCAAACCTACTAAAGTCTGTTCCACTTTTGTCATCATCCATTATAATATCTACAATATTGGTATATCCATGACTTTTGCAATATTTAATTAGCAAATCTCTTTGTGTTTCTATTCTTTCATAGTTTTCTCCATAGTCGTCTCTGCTTTCTCTGCAATAAATTACTACTCTTTTTTCTTCGTT
>CANRBK010000044.1 GCA_947628845.1 uncultured Clostridia bacterium
TCAGGAAGATTAGGTGGAGCTGACATGGCTAGAACTGAATTCTATAAAGAAGGAAATATTCCATTACAAACTTTAAGAGCTGATATTGATTATGGATTTGCAGAAGCAGATACAACATATGGAAAAATCGGTGTAAAAGTTTGGATATATAAAGGAGAAATTCTTCCAAGTAAGAAAATGGAAGGAGGAGACCAATAATGCCATTAATGCCAAAAAGAACAAAACATAGAAAAATGCAAAAAGGTAGAATGAGAGGAAAAGCAACAAGAGGAAACAGAGTTACAGATGGAGAATATGGAATACAAGCTGTAACAGCAGGTTTAATTACAAGTAATCAAATCGAAGCAGCCAGAATTGCTATGACTCGTTATATAAAAAGAGGTGGAAAAGTTTGGATAAAAATATTCCCAGACAAACCAATAACTTCTAAACCAATCGGTACTCGTATGGGTAAAGGTAAAGGTGCTCCAGAATATTGGGTAGCTGTTGTAAAACCAGGAAGGGTAATGTTTGAAATTGCTGGTGTACCAGAAGAAACAGCTAGAGAAGCCTTACGTTTAGCAATGAATAAACTACCTAATAAAACAAAATTCGTTGCTAGAGAAACTGAAAAGGTAGGTGAAAATGATGAAGATAAATAAAATAAGAGAAATGTCTTCACCAGATTTAGAGAAAGAATTAGGTGAACTAAAAACAGAATTATTTAAATTAAAATTTAGTTTAGCTACAAACGGATTAGACAATCCAATGAAAATAAAAGAAGTTAAGAGAGATATAGCTAAAATAAATACAATATTAACAGAAAGAAAGATAGCTGAAAGCAAAGCAGCACAATAAGTGTAAGAGAGGGAGGATTCATAAATGGAAGAAAGAAATCTTCGAAAAACTATGATAGGAACTGTAATATCTAATAAAATGGATAAAACAGTAGTTGTAGCAGTTGAAACAAGCGTTAGACATGATGTGTATGGAAAAATAGTTAAAAGAACATATAAATTAAAAGCACATGACGAAAACAATGAATGCAATGAAGGCGACAAAGTTGAAGTTATGGAAACAAGACCACTTTCTAAAGATAAAAGATGGAGAGTAGTTAAAATTGTAGAAAAAGCAATCATAAAATAATTTATGATAAGCAAAACGAAGGGAGGAAAACAGACAATGATACAACAACAAACAATATTAAAAGTAGCAGACAATACAGGAGCAAAAGAGATTATGTGTATCAGATGCTTAGGTGGATCATACAGAAAAACATCTAACATAGGAGATATAATAGTTGCTTCAGTTAAATCAGCAACACCAGGTGGCGTTGTTAAAAAGGGCGATGTTGTAAAAGCTGTTATAGTAAGATCTAAAAAAGGATTAAGAAGACAAGATGGATCATATATAAGATTTGATGAAAACGCAGCTGTAATAATAAAAGAAGATGGAACTCCAAGAGGAACACGTATATTTGGACCAGTTGCAAGAGAATTAAGAGAAAAAGATTATATGAAGATATTATCTTTAGCACCAGAAGTTCTTTAAGCTGTTAGCGAAAATGTCTAGTAGACATTTGAGCATTACAGATTAAAGATGCAGAGGCTTAAATTTTGTTAACGAATACAGCCCTTAAGGCTGGATGAGTGTTACAAAATATTAGCCGTAGCTACTTTAAGCGGAAGAAAGTAGCGAAAGCTACTTGCGATAGTCGCTTTAAGGAAAAATAAAGTATTGATAATTTGACAGACGAAGTTTTTCAAAAACTTTGGATGACGATGAACGAACGAAGTGAGTGAAAGGAGGCAATCTCTAATGAGAATAAAAAAAGGAGATACTGTTGAAGTTTTATCAGGAAATGATAAAGGAAAAACAGGAGAAGTATTAGAAGTAATACCAAAAGCCGACAAAATCATTGTTAAAGGTGTAAACATTAGAAAAAAACATGTTAAACCAAGAAAACAAGGAGAAGAAGGCGGAATAATATCAATAGAATCTGCTATACCAAGTTCAAAAGTAAATGTAGTATGCTCTAAATGTGGAAAAACTACAAAAGTTGGATATAGTGAAGAAAAAGGTGAAAAAATTCGTATTTGTAAAAAATGCGGTGCAAAATTAAAATAATTAATAAGCGAAAGGAGGATAAAAAATAATGGAAAAGTTAAGAGAACAATATGAAAAAGAAGTAATCCCAGCATTAATGAAAAAATTTAATTATAAATCAGTTATGCAAGTTCCAAAACTTGAAAAAATAGTTATAAATATAGGATTAGGAGATATAAAAGAAAATCCTAAATCTTTAGAAAATGCAATGAATGACTTAATGCAAATTACAGGTCAAAAACCAGTAATAACAAAAGCAAGAAAATCAATAGCTGCATTTAAATTAAGAGAAGGTGCAAATGTAGGATGTAAAGTAACATTAAGAGCAAATAAAATGTACGACTTTGCATATAAATTATTCAATGTAGCACTTCCAAGAGTTAGAGATTTTAGAGGAGTTTCAGGAAATTCATTTGATGGTAGAGGAAATTACTCTATGGGTGTAAAAGAACAATTAATATTCCCAGAAATTGAATATGATAAAGTAGATAAATTAAGAGGAATGGATATTATATTTGTAACAACAGCTAATTCAGATGAAGAAGCTAAAGAATTGTTAAAATTAATGGGAATGCCTTTTAAGGCCAATTCTTAATGAAGGAAGAAAATATTAAAATACTTTATGTAGAAATATATAATAATTTCTAACATCATTATTTAGAGATGAAGGAAGGAGAAAAATAGAAAATGGCTAAAAAATCAATGAAGGTAAAACAAGCTAGACCACAAAAATATAGCACAAGAGAATATAACAGATGTAAATTATGTGGAAGACCACACGCATATATTAGAAAATATGGTATTTGTCGTGTATGTTTTAGAGAATTAGCACATAAAGGTGAAATTCCAGGTGTAAAAAAAGCAAGCTGGTAAAATACTGAAATTGTTGAGGTCTTAACATTTACAAAATCAATATACAAATACATATAAACATTTGTATTCATAATAAAAAAGAAAAGGAGGAAAATGAGTTGAATACTACAGATCCAATTGCAGATATGTTAACAAGAATAAGAAATGCAAATACATCAAAACACAAGATAGTAGATATACCTGCTTCAAAAATGAAATTAGGAATAGCTGAAATATTATTCAGAGAAGGATATATTAAATCTTTTGAAGAAATAAAAGATGAAAATCAAGGAACAATAAGAGTTACTTTAAAATATGACGAAAAAGGAAATAGAGTAATTGATGGATTAAAAAGAATTAGTAAACCAGGATTAAGAGTTTATGCTTCTAAAGAAGAATTACCAAAGGTATTAAACGGATTAGGAATAGCAATAATCTCTACATCACAAGGTTTAAAAACAGATAAAGAAGCAAGACAAATAGGTGTAGGTGGAGAAGTATTAGCTTACATCTGGTAAAATTTAAAAGATAGGAGGGAAAACTTTAAATGTCAAGAATAGGAAATAAGCCTATTACAGTGCCATCAGAAGTAACAATAAAAATGGATGGACAAAAGATTACTGTAACAGGACCAAAAGGAACATTAGAAAGAGAAATACATAAAGATATTTCTTTAGAAATTAATGATAATATTATTAAAGTAAATAGAAAAAATGATGAACCTGCCAACAGAAGTTTACATGGTCTAACAAGAACATTAATTAATAATATGATAATTGGAGTAACAAAAGAATATACTAAAGAACTACAAATAAACGGAGTTGGATATAGAGTTGCAAAACAAGGAACAGGATTAAATATGACTTTAGGATATTCACATCCAGTAATATTTGAAGCACCAGCTGGAATTACTTTTGACGTACCAAATCCAAACACAATAATAGTAAGAGGAATTGATAAAGAGTTAGTAGGTCAAACAGCTGCTGTAGTAAGATCTAAGAGACCACCAGAAGTATATAGAGGTAAAGGTATTAAATATGCTGATGAGGTTATTAGACGTAAAGAAGGTAAGACTGGAAAATAAAAAATGTAATATTTTTATATACCTTATAAATAAAGAAAGGAGTAATAAAGAATGGTTAATAAAACAGATAGAAAAATGGAAAGAACTAGAAGACATATAAGAGTAAGAAGAAAAATATCTGGAACAAGTGAAAGACCAAGACTATGTGTATATAGAAGTAATGCCAACTTATATGTACAAATAATAGATGATGTTGCAGGAAATACTTTAGTTAGTTGTTCTACTTTAGACAAAGAAATAAAAACAAAACATGCAAATAAAGAAGCAGCAAAAGAAGTAGGAACAATGATAGCTAAAAAAGCATTAGAAAAAAATATAAAATCTGTAGTTTTTGACCGTGGCGGATACATATATCATGGAATAGTAAAAGAATTAGCAGAAGCCGCAAGAGAGGGCGGATTAGTATTTTAAAAAACGAAAAAGGAGGAAAGGAAAAACCAATGGAAGAAAAAAGCGAATTAAAAGAAAAAGTAGTTGCCATAAACAGAGTTGCTAAAGTTGTTAAAGGTGGTAGAACTTTTAGATTTAGTGCAGTAGTTGTTGTAGGCGATGAAAATGGTCATATTGGTGTAGGTAATGGAAAAGCTGCTGAAGTTCCAGATGCTATAAAAAAAGCTATACAAGAAGCCAAAAAGAATTTAGTAGAAGTTCCAATAGTAGATACAACAGTACCTCACGAATATATTGGGAAATTTGGTAGTGCAAATGTATTATTAAAACCAGCAGCTGTTGGTACTGGATTGATAGCAGGAGGAAGTGTTAGACCAGTACTAGAGCTTGCAGGATATAAAAATATAAGAACAAAAGTTATTGGAACAAACAATCCAAGAAACGTTGTTTATGCTACAATAGAAGGTTTAAAATCTATGCAAACTGCTGAACAAGTAGCTAAAAAAAGAGGAAAAAGAGTAGAAGAAATATTATAATGAATGGGGGAAACCCCTACATATAGATTAAGGAGGTGCAAGAGACCAAATGAAGTTAGGAGAATTAAAACCAGCTGAAGAAAAAGTTTCAAGAAAAAGAGTAGGACGTGGAATAGGCTCTGGACTTGGAAAAACATCAGGAAAAGGACATAAAGGACAAAAAGCAAGATCAGGCGGTGGAGTAAGAAGAGGATTTGAAGGTGGTCAAACACCATTATATAGAAGATTACCAAAAAGAGGATTTACAAATATACATGCTAAAAATTATACAGAAGTAACATTAACAATGTTAAATAAATCAACAGTTAATGATGTTACAGCAGAAACTTTAATAGCTGATAGAATAATAAGCAAAGCTAATGATGGTATAGTAATATTAGCAACAGGAAATTTAGATAAAAAATTAAATGTTAAAGCTGTAAGATTTACTGCAAAAGCAAAAGAAAAAATTGAAGCTTTAGGCGGAAAGGCAGAGGTGATTTAATTGTTTAAAACAATAAAAAATGCATTTAAGACACCTGATGTAAGAAAAAGAATATTGTATACACTATTATTAATAGTAATATTTAGATTAGGATGCTATATTACAGTACCAGGAGTAAATAGCATAGCATTGAACCAAGCTATGGGATCAACAAATGGAGTAGCAGGATTAATAGATATGATTTCAGGAGGAGCAT
This sequence comes from uncultured Clostridia bacterium, assembly GCA_947628845.1. Classification (GTDB taxonomy): domain Bacteria; phylum Bacillota; class Clostridia; order TANB77; family CAG-508; genus CAG-269. The sequence goes on from CANRBK010000044.1 coordinate 5,628, forward strand.
TTTCAAGATTCTCAGTTTTCGCTATGTCAATTAGCCCATATATAACAGCTTCAATTGTTATTCAATTATTAGCAATGATAATTCCATCTTTAGAGAAATTAACAAAAGATGGTGGAGAAGAAGGAAGAAAGAAAATTAATAGATACACAAAAATACTAACATTAGTATTAGCTTCAGTTGAAGCGATAGGTGTATTTGTATCATATAAATCATCTGGAATATTTATAAATACAGAATTTTCTACTGCTGCATTAGTAATAATATCATTAATAGCAGGTACATCAATATTAATGTGGTTAGGAGATGAAATAACAAATAAAGGAATCGGAAATGGAATTTCAATGATAATCTTTATAGGTATTATTTCAGGATTACCAAGTTTTGCAAGAACATTATGGAACTTAACTTTTACTGCACAAGGATTTAGTACAACTGGATTATTGATGTCAATAGGAATATTGATAGGGGCAGTTATATTAATAGCAGGTGTTGTATTTATACAACAAGCAGAAAGAAGGATACCTGTACAATATTCTAAAAAAGTAGTAGGAAGAAAAATGGTAGGAGCACAAAATACACACATACCATTAAAATTGGCAATGGCAGGAGTTATGCCAATAATATTTGCATCATCATTCTTAACATTTCCAGCAATGATAATACAAATATTTGCAAGTGATATAACTAGTAAAACAGGATTTTTAGCAGGATTATATAAATTTTCAATAGCTACATCATCTTCAAGTGTAGGTATAGGTTATACAATAGCAAATGCATTAGTATATTTAGTATTAATAATGGCATTTACATTTTTCTATACATATGCAACATTTAATCCAGCAGAGGTATCAAATAATATTAAGAAAAATGGAGGATTTATACCAGGAATAAGAGCAGGAAAACCAACAACAGAGTATCTATCATCAATAATATCAAAATTAACTTGGTTTGGTGGCTTTTTCTTAGCCATAATAGCAATATTACCAATGCTATTAAGATTCACTGGATTAAACATTGCATTTGGAGGAACATCAATATTGATTGTGGTAGGTGTAGCACTAGAAACTGTACAACAATTAGAATCACAATTAGTAATGAGACATTATAAAGGATTCTTAGAGTAAAATAAATACATTGTGGGGGAGATAGTATTTTAGCTATCACCCTATAATGATTTTTATAATGTTTACTAATTTTTTTATTGAAATTATGACATATAACATATATAATAAAAGTAAATATTATAAAGATTATTATAAATGCTAATAATCTAAATTATTTAAGGAGAGATGCATAATGGTAATTATTATGTTAGGTGCACCTGGAACAGGAAAAGGAACAGTAGCGAGTTTGTTGCAAAAAAAATTAGAAATTAAACAAATATCAACAGGAGATATTTTTAGAAAAAATATTAAAGAAGGAACAGAATTAGGAATTATTGCTAAAGAATATATATCAGAAGGAAAATTAGTACCAGATGATATAACTATAAAAATAATTGAAGATAGATTAAATGAATCAGATGTACAAAATGGAGCTATATTAGATGGATTTCCAAGAACAATTAAACAAGCTGAAGAATTAGATAGAATTTTAGCATCAAAAGGAAAAAAAGTAAATAAAGTAATAAATCTAACAACACCTGATGAAGAAATAATAGAGAGAATAGTAAATAGAAGAATATGTTCAAATCAAGAATGTAAAAAAATATATAATTTAATACTAAATCCACCAAAACAAGAAGGTATTTGCGATAAATGTGGAAGTGAACTAATAAAAAGAAAAGATGATACAGAAGAAATAGTAAGAGAAAGGCTAAAAACTTATTTTGAGCAAACTAGCCCATTAATTCAATATTATGAAAAACAAGGAAATATGTTAACAGAAATAGTAAGTAAAACTATAAATAGATTAGGAATAGATGTAGCAGAAGATGTAGTACAAATATTAAAAGGAGAAAAATAAATTGGTAACAATAAAATCAAAAAAAGAAATTGAATTGATGAGGGAAGCATGTAAAGTAGTTGCACTAACATATAAAGAAATAGAAAAAAATATAAGACCAGGAATTTCAACATTAGAATTAGACCAAATTGCAGAAAATACAATGAAAAAATTAGGTGCAATTCCAGCAGAAAAAGGTTACAACCCTGGAGTTAGAGGAATACCAAAATTTCCAGCTAGTATATGTGTATCTATAAATGATGAAGTTATACATGGAATACCATCTAAGTACAGAATTTTAAAAGAAGGAGACCTAGTAAGTATTGATACAGTAGCTCTAAAAAATGGATTTAATGGGGATGCTGCAAGGACTTTCATAGTAGGAGAGACTTCAAAAGAAAATAGAAGATTGGTAGAAGTTACGAAACAGGCTTTTTTTGAAGGAATAAAATATGCAAAAGCTGGAAACAGATTAGGAGATGTATGCCATGCTATAGGTGAATATGTTCATTCACAAGGTTTTTCAGTAGTTAGAGAATTTCAAGGACATGGAATTGGAAAACAGATGCATGAAGATCCAGGTATACCTAATTACGGAAAAGCTGGGAGAGGAATAAGATTAGAACCAGGTATGACATTAGCCATAGAGCCAATGGTAATTCAAGGCAAACCAAATATTTTAGAACTTGAAGATGGATGGACAATAATAACAGAAGATGGAAGTATGGCTGCACATTATGAAAATACAATTTTAATTACAGAAAAAGAGCCTGAAATATTGACAATACTTTAGTATTGATGTATAATATAGTAGTTATTATGATGTAAAATTATAATAATAACAAATTGCTCTTATAGGAGGGGATATCTTGGCAAAAGAAGATGTTATAGAAGTAGAAGGAGTGGTAGTGGAAGCATTACCAAATACAAATTTTAAAGTAGAACTTGAAAATGGTCATCAAATATTAGCTCATATTTCAGGAAAACTTAGAATGAATTATATAAAAATTCTACCAGGTGATAAAGTAAAAGTTGAACTTTCACCATATGACTTGACAAGAGGTCGAATAATTTGGAGAGCAAAATAAATGGTTGTTTTATTGCTTTGGCAAGTAGAAAACATTATATACAAAAATAAATAAAATTTATATTTGTATACCATATAATTTTAATAATTAACCCAAGAATATATAAATATTAATTAAATTTAAATAGGAGGTGCAAAAACATGAAAGTAAGGCCATCAGTAAAAAAAATATGTGACAAATGCAAAGTAATAAAAAGAAAAGGTGTAATTAGAGTTATCTGTGAAAACCCTAAACATAAGCAAAGACAAGGATAATTAAGTTTATAACACAAATAGATAGCGGCTGTGAAATATATATATTAATAATATATATATTAAACATATCAATTTGTGTTTATATATATGTCTTAAAGATATCTAAAGACCCAAGAGCATGGGTGCATTTCACCTTTAGAGAAAATAAAGACAACTATCAAATTAAGAAAAATTTTGGAGGTGCAAAATAATATGGCTCGTATAGCAGGAGTAGATCTACCTAAAGAAAAAAGAGTAGAAGTAGGACTTACATATATCTATGGAATAGGTTTAACAAGTTCTCAAAAAATCCTAGCAGTTGCTGGTGTAAATCCAGATACTAGAGTAAAAGACTTAACTGATGATGAAGTTAATAAAATAAGAAAGGTTATTGATGAATCTTATGTAGTTGAAGGAGATTTAAGAAGAGAAGTTGCTTTAAACATAAAAAGACTTACAGAAATAGGATGCTACAGAGGCTTAAGACATAGAAAAGGACTACCTGTAAGAGGACAAAGAACAAAAACAAATGCTAGAACAAGAAAAGGTCCTAGAAAGTTAGTTAGCAAAAGTAAAAAATAATCTAAATCAATTATAATTATAAGATAAAATATTTCACTTAAAGTTAAGGAGGGAATTTTAGAAAATGGCTAATAATAAAACAACAAGAAAACCAGTAGCTAGAAGAAATAGAAAAAACATCGAAAAAGGAGAAGCACATATTCATTCTAGTTTTAACAATACAATAGTTACAATAACAGATACACAAGGAAATGCAATTTCATGGGGAAGTGCTGGAGAATTAGGATTTAAAGGATCAAGAAAAAGTACACCATTTGCTGCAGGACAAGTTGCAGAAACAGCAGCAAAAGCAGCTATGGAACATGGATTAAAATCAGTAGAAGTATATGTTAAAGGACCAGGAGCTGGAAGGGAAGCTGCAATTAGAGCACTTCAAACAGCAGGTCTAGAAATTAGTGCAATAAAAGATGTAACACCAATACCACACAACGGATGTAGACCACCAAAAAGAAGAAGGGTTTAGTTAATAGTAAGAGATTTATAAAATGGAAATTGGAAAAATTTTTATTTTATGATAAACGAAGTGAAAGGAGAAAATATAATGGCAAGATATAAAGACGAACAGTGTCGTAGATGCCGTAGAGAAGGACAAAAATTGTTCTTAAAAGGTGAAAGATGCTATACAGATAAATGTAGTATATCAAGAAGAAACTATGCACCAGGACAACATGGACAAAAAAGAGCAAAACTTTCTGAATATGGTACACAATTAAGAGAAAAACAAAAAACGAAAGCATATTATGGAGTTGGAGAAAAACAATTTAGAAAATATTTTGAAATGGCTTCAAATAAAAAAGGAGTAACAGGTGAAAATCTATTACAAATATTAGAAAGTAGATTGGATAATGTTATATATAGATTAGGATTTGGAACATCTAGAGCGCAAGCAAGACAATTTGTAAATCATGGACAATTTGAAGTAAATGGTAAAAAAGTTGATATACCATCTTACCTAGTAAAGGTAGGAGATGTAATTACTGTTAGAGAGAATAAAAAAGATAACTCTACATTAAAAATTAATATAGAAGAAAATTCAGCTAGACCAGTTCCAGCTTGGTTAGAAAGAGATAATGAAAAGCTAAGCGGTAAAGTAATCAGATTATCATCTAGAGAAGATATAGATCTTCCAATAGAAGAACATTTAATAGTAGAGCTTTACTCAAAATAATAGTTTTTAAAAGTTTGAGATTATTCTCAATTTAGGAGGGAAAAATGATAGAATTTGAAAAGCCAAATATTGAATGTCTAGAAATTGATGAAACAAATAATTATGCGAAATTTGTATGTGAACCATTAGAAAGAGGATATGGTGTAACTATAGGAAATTCACTAAGAAGAATATTACTTTCATCACTTCCAGGATGTGCTATAACAAGTGTGAAAATAGATGGAGTTTTACATGAATTTTCTACTATACCAAATGTAGTTGAAGACGTACCAGAGGTAATAGTAAATTTAAAAAATGTAAGATTAAAATTTGATGGAAGTGAAGAAAAAGTTTTAAGAATAAACTTTAAAGGAGAAGGAGAAGTTACAGCAGGAGATATACAAACAGATGGAACAGTAGAAATATTAAATCCTGACTTACATATAGCAACAATTTCAGAAGGTGGAAACCTTGTAATGGAAATGACAGCTGATAGAGGTAGAGGATATAATTCGGCTGAAAAAAATAAACAACCAAATCAAGACATATCTGTACTTCCAATTGACTCAATTTATACGCCAGTCAAAAAAGTAAATTATCAAGTAGAAAATACTAGAGTTGGTCAAATGGTAGATTATGATAAATTAAGCATAGAAGTATGGACAGATGGTAGCTTAAAAGCTCATGAAGCTTTAAGTTTAGCTGCAAAAGTAATGACAGGACATTT
>CANRBK010000045.1 GCA_947628845.1 uncultured Clostridia bacterium
TGGAGCCAATAGGCAGAATCGAACTGCCGACCTACGGGTTACGAATCCGTTGCTCTACCAACTGAGCTATATTGGCAAATTATGGAGAGAAAATATATCTATTCTCTCCAATAAATACATTTATTTTTATCTTATGACTTCAACATCAATATTTAAGCTTTCGCCATTTATGTTTGTTTCTGTATATTCTGGTCTTTCTGCATTATAAATGATATTTAGTGCTAATGTATCATGTTTTATTAAATTAGCATTTGCTTTAATAACACTCTCAAGCATTTCATTTCCAGATACATAAAGATTTATTTTATCCAAAACTTCAAAGCCTTTATCTTTTCTCATATTTTGAACCTTTGATAATATCTCTCTTACATATCCTTCATCTTTCAATTCCTGTGAAATATGTGTATCTAAAACTACACCTATTTCGCCTTCACCTGCAAAAGCAAATCCATCTTTACCTTGCATTGTAACTAATAGATTTTCTGAATTCAAACCAATTTGTACATCATCTATTTCAATGTATTCAACTCCACCATTTTTTATAGTATTAGCTAAATCCATTTGGTTTTTCTTTGCTATTTCTTCTTTTATTTTAGGAATCAATTTTCCATATTCTTTTCCAAGTACAGGTAAATTTGGCTTAATTTCAAAGTTTACATAGTCTGACATTTCAGCACCTAATTTAACTTGTTTTACATTTAGTTCTTCTTTTACTATATCAGAGTAATATTCTGGAAGTGTATCTATTGAGATTAGCATTTCTGATAATGGCTGTCTGTTTTTAATATTTACAGAATTTCTTGCACTTCTTCCTAATTTTACAATTGTATATGCTAAATCCATTTCTTTTTCTAATTTATTATCAACTGCTTCTGAATTATATTCTGGCCATGTACATAAATGGATACTTTCTGGAGCTGTTTTATCTAATCCAACAACTAAATTTTGATAAATTTCATCTGTTATAAATGGTACAAATGGTGCTGATATTTTTGCTAGTTTAACTAATACTTCATATAATGTTACATATGCACCTATTTTATCATCTGTTAATTCTTGACTCCAAAATCTTTCTCTATTTCTTCTTACATACCAGTTTGAAAGTTCGTCTGTAAATGCTTCTATTTGAAGTGCTGCAGTTGTAATATCATATTTTTCTAGCTTTTCATCTACTTCTTTTATTAAAGTATTTAGCTTAGATATAATCCATTTATCCATTACATTTGTAATTTTAAAGTCTTTATATTCTAATGGATTGAATTGATCTATTTCTGCATATAAAACATAGAAAGAATATACATTCCATAAAGTGCTTAAAAATCCTCTTTGTGTTTCTTGTACATTGTTTAATCCAAGTCTTGTTGGAAGCCATGGCGCTGATACTGTATAAAAATGCCATCTTGTAGCATCTGCTCCAACTGTATCTAATAACATCATTGGGTCTACTCCATTACCTTTTGACTTTGACATTTTTTGTCCTTTTTCGTCTAATACATGTCCTAAAACTATACAATTTTCAAATGGTGTCTTGCCAAATAGTGCTGTTCCTAAAGCTGTTAATGTATAGAACCATCCTCTAGTTTGGTCAATTGCTTCTGATATAAATTGAGCTGGGAAGTTTGTATCAAATAATTCCTTGTTTTCAAATGGATAATGTAATTGTGCAAATGGCATTGATCCTGAATCAAACCAACAATCTATAACTTCTTTTGCTCTTTGCATCTTTTTCCCACATTTTGGACATTTTAAATGTACATCATCAATATATGGTTTGTGTAGCTCTATATCTTCTGGGCAATCAATAGCTTTTTCTTTTAGTTCTGCTATACTTCCTATACATTCTTGATGACCACAATTTTCATCTTCACAGGTCCAAATTGGAAGTGGTGTTCCCCAATATCTATCTCTTGATATTCCCCAATCGATTACATTCTCTAAAAATTTTCCAAATCTTCCTGTTCTAATTGTATCTGGATACCAATTTACTTTATTGTTATTAGCAACAAGTTCATCTCTTAGTTTGCTCATAGCAACAAACCAACTTTCTTTTGGATAATAAAGAAGTGGTGTATCACATCTCCAACAATGTGGATATGAGTGCAAATGTTTTTCTTTGCTGAATAATTTATTTTCATCAGCAAGCCATTTACATATATCTTCATTACAATCTCTAACAAATTTTCCTGCCCATGGTTCTACTTCTGGTACAAATTTTCCTGATTTATCTACTAAATTTACAAATGCAATTCCATTTTGTTTTGAAACAAAACTATCATCTTCACCATAAGCTGGTGCAATATGAACTATACCAGTACCATCTTCTAAGTTTACATAGTCTCCATGGATTACAACAAAAGCTTTTCCTTCTACTTTTGCAAATGGCATTAATTGCTCATATTTTATTCCTAAAAGTTCTTCACCTTTGAATTCTTTTTTTATTTCATATGGTGTTTCTTTTAATACATTTTCTAATAAATCTTTTGCTAAAATGTAATTTTCGTATATTGGTTCTTCATCTGTTCCAATATTTGCTTTTACTTCCACATAATTGTATGATTTATTGATACATAAAGCTAGATTTGATGGTAAGGTCCATGGTGTTGTTGTCCATGCTAAAATGTAAGTATCTTTATCTATATTTTCTCCACAAATTTGTTGTTCATCTAAAACCTTAAATTTAGCAATACATGTTAAATCTTTAACATCTTTATATCCTTGTGCTACTTCATGTGAAGATAAAGCAGTTCCACATCTTGGACAATATGGCATTACTTTGTGTCCTTCATATAAAAGACCTTTTTCCCATAATTGACTTAAAGCCCACCAAACAGATTCGATATATTCATTGTGATATGTTACATATGGGCTATCCATATCAACCCAATATCCAACTTTGTTTGTCATTTCTTCCCACATATGAACATATGTAAAAACACTTTCTTTACATTCTTTTACAAACTTTTCTACACCATATTCTTCAATTTGCTGTTTTCCAGATATTCCAAGTTTCTTTTCAATTTCAAGTTCAACTGGAAGTCCATGAGTATCCCATCCAGCTTTTCTAATTACTTGATATCCTTTCATAACTTTATATCTTGGAATAATATCTTTCATAACTCTTGTTTCAATATGTCCAACATGAGGTTTTCCATTTGCTGTTGGAGGTCCATCATAAAAAGTAAAATATCTTTTTCCTTTATTCATATCGAAATTTTTCTTTATTATGTCTTTTTCTTTCCATGTTTTTGCGACTTCTCGTTCCATTCCAACGAATCCATCTTTTAATTCAACTTTTTTATACATATCTTTTCCTCCTTTTTTTGACTAAAGTGACCCAAAAGGGACGTTTACCTGTGGGTCATTTTTAATACTAATAAAATTTCGTTTTAATGACCCACAGGTAAACGTCCCTTTTGGGTCACTTTGGCAATTAAAAAATCTCGCCATCATGCTTTTTTAGCATAAGGGCGAGTATATACTCACGGTACCACCTTAATTATTTATCTTTTACTAGATAACATCTTATTTTATCTTTAACGCAGATTTACGTTCAAACTTAATAAATAATTTTTTCAGTTTGAAAACAAGTTAGGTGATAACAAATTATTTTTACTTACCAAATTTTCAGCTACCTTTGGCTCTCTAAAAGTTATTTTATAATTTGTGTTGTCCTTACTATCGTTTTTTATCTATAATATAAATAATATTATAGCACTTTTTTTTTATTTTGCAATAGTTTTTATTTAAAAATTTTTTATCTGTTCAAATATAATATAACATTTGGGATATAATAAATAAGGAGATAATTATGAATCAAATTTTAGAAACAAATTTAAATAATAAAAAATCAAATTTAAAAAAATTAACCATTGCATTAAAATTCCAATTATTTTTTTCTATAATTCTTATAATTATTATTGCAATTTATGCTTTTTTTAATATATTTCGATTATATGAAAAAGAAAAATATTCGAGTAAAGTTTTAAATAATTATAATATAACACGTTTATATTCAAATTTATTATCAGATGAAATATTAAATACAAATCAAAATTCATCTATATTAGGAATTATCGAAATTGCAAAAATAAACATTTGTTATCCTATATTTTCAAATTGTTCAGATGAGCTTCTTAAAATTTCACCATGTAAATTTTATGGACCTAAACCTGGACAAAATGGTAATTTATGTATTGCTGGTCATAATTATGACAATGATAAATTTTTTAGTAGGCTTAATAATTTAGATATACATGATGAAATCATACTTTATGATAATTATAACAATAAATATTCTTACTATATTTATAATATTTATGAAGTTAAAACAGATAACTTATCTCCTATATATTCATATGACGATAATTATAAGCAATTAACTCTTATTACTTGTAATAATTTAAATAATAATAGAATTATAGTAAAAGCGTTATGTAACAAATAATAAAGATGGAAATTAAAATATTTCCATCCTACTTAATTTAAAAACAATATATTAAATGTTATTTAAACCTGTTTCCATAGCCAATTAATGCCTTTACTATTTATTGTCTTTTTATTAAATGCTTTGGCTTCTATTTCATCTGCCCATAGATATGCAAAAAATGATACAAGTAAAAGAGCATAATCTATAGCCATATTATAGCATAATACAGAGTATAAATATGAATATTGTTCCTTTAATGTTAAAATTTGTATTGTGTGTATAACTAAATCAATCACAAATCCAAATAGTGGTATTAGTGCTACTTTACTATTTTTTATTTCTTGTGATAAAAATATTAATAATATTGTTGCTATTATTATTAATATTAATGTTACTAAATTTGTAATATCAAATATAAACATCTTTCTCATCCCTCATCAATTTAATTATCAAATATATATTATCATTTTTAGATATTTTATTCAATAGTTTTATTTTTAAATTTATATTACAATTTCATTTCAATTTCATTTCAATTTTTCTTCAATGAGTTTTGCTATCTCATTTGCTTTTTTATTTATATATTCCTGTTCTTCTCCTTCTATCATAACTCTAATTAATGGTTCAGTTCCTGATGGTCTTATCAATACTCTACCATTTCCTGCAAATTCTTTTTCTAATTTTTCTATTGATTCTTTAATTTGTGGTTCTTTTTCATAATCATATTTTTTCTCAGAATTTACTTTTGCATTTACTAATACTTGTGGATATAATTTTATTATTTTATTCACTTCTGATGCTTTTTTATTTTCTTCTAATAATGCTTGTATTAACATTAAAGATGTTAGTATTCCGTCTCCTGTTGGATTATAATCCAATAAAATCACATGCCCTGATTGTTCTCCTCCAAAATTATATCCATTTTTCAACATTTCCTCTAATACATATCTATCTCCAACTTTTGTTTGAAGTAATTCAATTCCGTTATCTCTTGAATATTTATTTAAACCTAAATTACTCATTACTGTTGCAACTATTGTATCTTTAGCTAATTTTCCTTTTCTTTTTAGATAATTTGATATTATAGCCATTATTTTGTCTCCATCTATTTCGTTTCCATTTTCATCAACGGCTAAACATCTATCTCCATCTCCATCATATGCTACACCTAAACTTAATCTATTTTCTATTACTAATTTTTTTATTGCCTCTAAATGTGTTGATCCACAATCTTTATTTATGTTTATTCCATCTGGCTTATTATTTATTATTTTATATTTTATTCCTAAAGATTTAAAAACTTTTTCTGCAACAACAGATGTTGCTCCATTTGCTGTATCTATTCCTACAATAAAATCATCCTTATTTATTTTTTCGATATTATCATCAAAATTCTTTCTAAAGAAATATACATATTCATCTAATAAATCCTGTCTATATTCTGATATTCCTATTTTATTACTTACAGCTATCAATTCATTTATTTTTCCTGAATCCATAACTTCTTCTATTTCTTCTTCCAAATTATCTGGTATTTTCATGCCTTTATTGCTAAAATATTTTATGCCATTAAATTCAAAAGTATTGTGTGATGCTGAAATTACTACACTTGCGTCGGCATTTAATTTTCTTGTTAAGTATGCAACTGCTGGAGTTGGTATTACTCCTAATAATTTTACATTAGCTCCATAACTTAAAAATCCTGCTACCATAGCACTTTCTATTAATGTTCCTGATATTCTTGTATCTCTACCTATTAATATTGTAGGCTCATGATCTGTATGTTTAGATAATACATATGCTCCTGCTTTCGCAACTTTATACACTAATTCTGGTGTAAGTTCCGTATTTGCAATTCTTCTTATGCCATCTGTTCCAAAATATTTTCTCATAAATAGTCTCCCTTTCATTTTAAAAAATAGGGATTTAAAGCATAGCTCCTTATCCCTTATTTTTTTAGATACATTATCATTTTCTCTTTTAAAGTTAGTTTTATATATTGAGGTTCATCTATTTTAATTTTTTTATTATTTATTGCTAGCATTGGATTCATAGTAGTAAGTTCTTCTAATTTTTTTTCTCCAACTATTGTACCAATTTCATGTAATGCATGTGAAATTTTCTTATATATAGTATTTTGTCTATGTACATCACTTCCTAAAAAATGTATCATGTTGTTTTCAAAAAATTTTTTAACTATAATTTGTGCTTTTTCTCCATACATTCCTAAAATGCTTCCATAGTTTGCTTGCATTAATACTCCTTTTTGTATTAAATCATATACCAATTCAGGTTCTTTTTGTATAAAACTATATCTTTCAGGATGTGCTAGTACTGGTATAAGTCTATTCTCTTGCAAAGAATATATGACATCATATAAATTCATTGGTTCTGAATTTAATGGCATTTCAAACAAAACATAACTACTATTATTTATAGTTGATGCCTTTCTATTTATTAGCAAGTCCATCATGTTATCTGATATATAAATTTCATTTGCTAAATATAAATCCATCTGTATTCCTTTATTTATTAAATTCTCGTTTATTGCTTTTAACCAAACATTTCTTTCTTGCATTCCAGTTTCGTAATAGTTTTCTATATAATGTGATGTTAATACAATTCCTTCAAAGCCAACTTCTTTTGCTTCTTTTATTAAATTAAAAGTTTCTTCTATATTTCTTGAACCATCATCTATATTTGGTATTATATGTGAATGAAAATCTATCATAGTGTTGCTCACCTCGTTTTTAGTTTAAATTTCTTTTTTCTTGGTTTATGTATGAATTTATTTGATTTAATATATCATTAGTATTTTCTCCATTTTGTTTTTCATCTTCTTTATTATTAATTATAAAACTAGGTACATCTAAATCTTCATTTGTATCATTATATTTTTTTCTATTATATGTATTTGGTTCATTATATGTTTTCTTGCTTTCATATATATTATTTCCATTATATATATCTTTTTTATAATTATTTTCTTTTGAATAGTTATATGTATTCCCACTTTTGTTATAGTTATTTTCTTTACTATGTTTATTCATATCTTGCTTATTTATATTTTCATTATTTTTAGAGTTTTGCCTTAAAACATCTTCTGTTTTTTTCTTTAAATTGTTGCTTGTTTCTTTAGGTGTTGTAGATGGTGTTTGTGTTCCATAGTAATAGTATTTTTCATTATATTTTTTAACTGATACAGGCATTTTATTTACAACCACTCCTGCCAAATGTCCACCTACATTTTGTATATTTTTAATTATTTTTCCTAGATTATCCCTCTTAGTTTCTTTATGTGCCGTTACAATAATTGTTGAGTCAACTATTCTTGATAATATTATTGAATCTGTTACAAGTTCACATGGTGTTCCATCTATAATAATTATATCGCACACTTCTTTTAGGTCTTCTAATAATCTATTCATTTGTGGTGATACTAATAATTCAGATGGATTTGGTGGTATATTTCCTGCAGACATTACTAATAAATTTTCTATTTCCGTTTTCTGAATATAATTTGATATATCTATTTCATCTGGATTTTGTACATCAACTCCAGATAAAAAGTTTGAAAGTCCTGGTCTTGGTGAAACTCCAAATATTGTATATTGTCTTCCTTTTCTCATATCTGCATCTATTACAATTACTCTATTTCCAGCTTGTGCAAACGTTACAGCTAAATTAGATGTTACCCAACTCTTTCCTTCACCAGGAAATGTTGAAGTTACTAACAATGTTTTTAATCTTTTATTTGTACTCATAAATTGTATATTTGTTCTTAAAGTCCTAAACACTTCAGATACTGGTGATTTAGGATCTTTTTGAGCTATTAGTTCTTTCTTTAGTTTCATTATTTTTTCTTACCTCCTTTTGATACTTCAAAATTATACATAGGTATTGTTGCAAGTACTGGTACTTTAAATTGTCTTTCTATTTCTTCTGATGTTTTTATAGTAGTATCTAGCATATTTGCAATTAGTACATACATTATTGCTACTACAATTCCTATAAAGGCAAATATTATTACATCTTTTGTATGATTTATATTTGATGGAAGATCATCTACTTCTGCTTCATCAAGTACGTGTACATTATTTATATTGTATATTTCTGATACTTCATCTATAAATACTTTTGCTATTTCATTAGCTATTTTAGCTGAATTTACTGCATATTTATTTGATACAGAAATTTCTATTAACTCAGTATCTTTTACTGAGCTTACTGTTATATTTTTTCTTAATTTTTCTTCTTCTTCTTCAATTCCTAAGTTTGATATAACTTTTCTTACTACGCTTTTACTTTTTACTATTTCACTATATGTTGATACTAAGTTTGAATTTAATGTTATATCTGAAGCTGTTATTGTATTAGCATTTCCTGATGTTGAATTTTCAGATGTTGCTAATACTAAAGTAGTTGATGACGTATACATTGGTGTTACAAATCCTATTGTGTATATTACTCCTATTAGTATAAATATTGCTACTATTAAAAAAATCTTTACTCTTTTATTCCAGAATAATATTAGTAACTCTTTTAAATCTAATTCTTCCATTGTTTTTCTCCTTTTACTTTAATAATTCAGTATGCAATTATTTTATCACATTGTTATTTTTGTATCAAGATATTTATAATAAAAATTAAAAAAAATTAAATTCTTTAAATATATTTAAGAATTTAATTTTTTTTTAATTACTTTTCATCCATATATTTTCTATTGCTAATAACATTTGATACAATAATTAATATTATTCCAAATATTAAAAATATAATTCCATAATTAGTAATACTATCTAAAATATTCATTAGCATTTTTCTTATTATTTCTGATACTGCATCATTTATAATTTGTATATTTTCTATACTTATTTTTGAATTTAAAAATAATTTCATTATTATATATAATACCCCGTTAGCAGTTAACGAAATACCTATTTGTGATATTGCTTTTATTATATTTTTATAATTAATTATTAAAATTACTACTATTAGTATCACTATTGCAATTATAGAAATTTTCTTTGCAATTTCTATTATTTTGTTTATTTTATTTAATGCATTATATATACTTGTTTCATATTGAGTATGAGATATAGTTTGCGTATATTCACTACATATCTTTTCTATAAATTGATTTATTGCATTTTGTTGAGTAATATTTAACTTTTTATTTTCTAGTGAATTTTCGATATTTTTTCTTAAATTATTTTTTATTTCTTCTGTATCTATTTTTGTATTTGTACCCTCATAGATATTTAAAATTATTGTTTGAGTATCATTTTTTATTTTTTCTTCTGATACAATATTTTCCATTACATTTTCGTCAAATCCTGATGGTCCAATATAATTTTCAAAATTAGATTGAACTTGCTCTTTTATTTTTGTGTAATATCCTGTTTCTTCAAATTTATTTAATACATATTCTTTACTTAATATTGTTGAAGTAGCTAAATTGGCAAATATTAATATACTTATTGCAATCACTAATATTATACTTAATATAAATTTTAATATGTTAATTAATACTTTCATTTATGCTTTCCTCCTATTTTTCTAATTCTGCATATACTACATATCTTTGTGTTGCGTGTCCTATATTTACAAATGGATAACAAGTATATACCATTAATATTTCTTTTTCTTTTTGTATTGGTAATTTTTCTACTTCAGTTTCTTTTACTATTTGCATATCATAAATTTTATATGTATATTCTCCATAATCAGTTGTTACTTTTATTTCGTTTCCTATTTGTAACTCTGAAAATCTTCTAAATACACTTTTTGAGTTATGTCCCATATATATTATTGAGCCACCCTCACCAGGAAAATAACTTCCACTAGAATGTCCTACTCCTTGTTTTAGTATTTCTAATGTGTCTCCAAAATAAACAGGAAGATTTATATCAATTTTTGGTATTTCTATTGTTGCATATTTTGTTCCATACGCAGGATAATTTATTAATTTGCTATTTGCTTCATCAATTTGTGTCTCTCTTTGTTCACTTATATTTTCTACTTTCATTGCTACTTGATTTACTAATAGTATTGCATTATCTATTTCTTGCCCAAAAAATAGCTTTATTGCAATTAAAATTATTGTTACAATCAATAAAGCAACTATTAACTCTATAATAGTTGCTTTTATTATTTTTTTCATAATTTAATTATGCTCCAACTTTAGATAAAGTTTTTTTAGCAACAACTGCTGCAGCTAGGGCAATAACTGCTACTGAAGAAACAACTAAAATTGTATTAACATTATTTCCTGTGTAAGCTAATTTTCCATTGTCTGATAATGGAACTGATTCAACTAAAACACCTTGTGGATTGTATACATTTACTTTACCATCATTGAAGTTTACTGTAAATCCAACAACTTTAGCAGCTTCTTGTATTTGTATTTTAATCCATTCTTGTCCTTTGCTATCAAGATCTTTTACGTTAGTTAAATTGTCTGTCTCCATAGTACTAGCTATTTCATTAACATATCCTAATATTTGGCTTTCTTGTTCTGCTGTAACTTCACCTAAGTTTCTTTCTATTTTAACTTTGTCAGCTGCTGACATTCCATATTTTGATAATTTGGCATATATTTCATCAGCTAATGTTGAGCTAGATACTGCTTTTACCCCACTTAGTGTTAGCATTGTTATAATCATTATTAATGCTACAATTGTTAATGTTTTTTTCATTTTATCTTCCTCCCTTTTTTTCTAAACTATCCTTATTATAACATTAGGTATTTTTTTATGCAATAGTTTTTTTAAAATTTTT
>CANRBK010000046.1 GCA_947628845.1 uncultured Clostridia bacterium
AAAAGGACTATTATAAATTTATTCTTTTATAATAGTCTTTTTTATATTGTAGGAAAGTTCTCCTAGTAGGAGGACTTTCCGTACAAGATAAATATGGGAATTTATAGAATTTCTTTGCGGTTGCCACCGCTTAGAAATTCTTAAATTCGTTTTTTATTTTATTATTCTTATAAATTTTACAGATATTACAATCAGTACAAATTTCAACTCTATTTTCAAAAATTAATCCTAAAGTATGAATAAAATCATCAATACAATTATCGATAAGATGTATATAAATTTTTTTAGGAAGTAGAGTAAGTAAGCTATTTAAAGCATAATCATTGGATGAAAAAGTAATATCAGACAAATATTTAGCTTTAAAAAGGTCATCTGAAATATTGATAATATTTTTATTTTCATCTAACAAAATAGAATTTTCACTACTATAGACTAAATGAACCATTTCAGAATTATAGTTTTGTGAATTTATATACATTTTTAGTAATGAAACAAATTCAAAATATTCTTTTTCAATTACAAATGTATTAACAGCTTCATCAATTATATTTTCTAAAATAGCCATATAATTTTTAAGCCTAAAATTTATAAAACCATTTAGAACAATTGATTTATTATTAGATAAATAATTTTCAAAATTTGTAATTAGGCAATTATATTTTTTATCAAAAAAATCATTAAAGTCATCTGAAGAAATATCAAAACACATATCTAAAATATGATTTCTTTCATTAGAATTAAAATAAAAATAATTTTTTAATATAATTTTTTTTAAAAAATCTTCTTCTAATTCATCTAGAACTAAACAAGATAAAATGCAGGAAAGCTCATGAATAAATTTAGCATCTTCATTTGCTCTGTAATGTACTATTATATTTTTGTAATTTTTAAATTCTGCAAAAGAGATAATTACAGGTTCAACTTCTATATATTCTAATTCATTTAGTAGATAATCTAATAAATTACGATTGTTTGTTTTTATACATACAGATTTCATGAAAATCTCCTTTCTAAAGTATTATCTACTAAATTTTTAAAAGTTATACATTATAATATGCAAATTAAATGAAAAGGAGCTTGTTTCAAAACAAAATGAAAAGGGAAAGAGGTATGGATGTTAAAATCCTCCTTTCCCTTTAATTTTTGATTATTTATATATTCGATAATCAATATCTGGAAAAATGCAATCTTTTTTAGAAATATCTTTTAAGAAATCTTCATCAATATTATCATTTTTAATTTGATAATATAATTTTGTAAAACGACCAATATGATCTTTAATTCTTTTTTTTGCATAATCAACCATAGTACCATTTGTAATAATAAACAACCAATCACTACTTTGAGCTAATAATAATTCTCTAGCACATTGATTTAAAGCTTTTTTCTTTAAACCTTTAGCATCAGGATATAAATATGCTAATTCACACATTCTATCACCAGCATAATGTAGATGCTTATGAACATAGTCATTTGTTTGATTAAGCCATACTTCACTATAACCATTTGCACCCCAGCTAGAACGACAAGGCGAACATATTTGCATTTCAGGATATCTATCAATATATTCAGAAGGGGTAATTAGCTCAAAATTACAATTATCATAATAAATTTTTTTAAACAATATATATAGCCAATAAGGACCTTCATACCACCAATGACCATAAAGCTCAGCATCATAAGGGCATAAAATTATAGGTGGATTGTCCATACATTGAGAAACATCATCAATTTGTTTATTCCTACAATCTAAAAAATGACCTGCTTGTTTTTCTGCTGAATCCATAGCCCATTGAGGTTCATAATAATCTTTAAAATCTGTTTTTCCGGTAATTCTATAATATTTTATTCCAGTATGAACTCTAACTCCATTATGTGCAATATATGGTTTTATATAATCATAATCAGCTTCATATCCTATATCACGATAAAATTCTCTATAATTAAAATCACCAGGATAACCATTTATAGAGCTCCAAACTTGTCTTGAAGATTCTATATCACGTCCAAATGCAATTAAACCTTCTGGAGAAACAATAGGTGCAAAAGTTCCATAAATAGGAGTAGGATTCGCATATAAAATACCATGAGATTCTGTTATAGCATATTCAATACCAAATTCTTTTAAATATTTATCAGCTTCTGGAATGTAACCACATTCAGGAAGCCAGATACCTCTTGGTTTTCTTCCGAAATATTTTTCATAAGTTTGAACGCCAACTGCAATCTGAGCCCTAATTGTTTTTTCATTAACATATAAAATAGGAAAATATCCATGAGTTGCACCACATGTTATTATTTCTAAAACTCCAATATCTTGAAAATGTTTGAATTGGCTAATTAAATCACAATTATATACTTCTTTAAATAATCTTAAGTCATTAGAATATCTATCTAAATAATAGTGAGATAATTTATTAAGACGTTTATCATTTGCAGTTCTAACAACCTCTTTTTTAGAAAGTTCAATTAAATTTTTTAAATATTTTATATATTTTTTTTGTAATAGTTTATTATCTAACATAGAAAGTAGAGGAGGTGTCATAGACATAGTAATTCTAAAGTTAACACCTTCATCAACTAATTTTTTAAAATTTGTAAGTAATGGTATATATGTTTCTGAAATTGCTTCATATAGCCAAGATTCCTCTAAATAATCATCACTTTCTGGATGATGTATAAATGGAAGATGAGCATGTAATACAAAACTTACAAAACCTTTTTTCTGTTGCATATTTTTCTCCTTTTATAATTTTAAAATTGAGTCAAAAGGAATAACCAATTGACTCAGCTATATATGGGAAGAAGGATTTGATAAAATATCAAAATTATCTTCATCTTTGTATAATTCTTTGTATAAATCATAGATATCATAAATTTTTCCCATATTTCTTATAAATGAAAGACTAGAAAAGTTTTTAGCAAATTCTTGATTTGTTTTAACATTCCTAAAATAAACCATTTTTTGAGAATTATTAAATAATATATGATCATTTGGTGACTCTATTTCATTTGAAGATGTAATATAAATATAATCTGATTTTATATTATCATTTTTTTCAAAAGGACGTCTGCCAAGTTCAATTCTGTAATCTGATTTACTATCATTTACATGCAAATACCAGCTATTAGCTAAATCATTTATTTCTACTTCAAAACTATAATTTAATGTAGTATTATGAATAATTAAAACAGGTTTTGTTACTTCAAAAAAGTTTTCACCATATTGCTCTTTATATTTATTTATATCGTCATCTGAAATTTCCCAGTACACAAATAGTGTTTTTGGAGTTTGAGCTAAAATTTTAACAATTGTCTCATTATATTTTTGAGGTAAATCATAATACTCATTTATATAAGTTTTTTTCTTATTAGATGATTTAGTTTTTTTCAAACTAGATTTAGTTGTTGATTTCGAAGAAGATTTTTTAGTTGTTTTGGATTTTGAAGTCAAAGGTGATTTTTTTTCAGTACTTTTTTTTGTGGTAGAAACATTTTTCTTTTTATTAGATTTCTTAACTTTTTCTGTAACTTTTTCTGCATCTTTTATTTTTTCATTTTCTTTTGCTTTTCTTGGCATTTTTTCCTCCTATGTATAATCTCAATTTTTCTCTATATATAGTATAATAAAATTAAAATAAATTCAAGTAAATATAATAAAAATATTGACAAAAAAATAATAAAATTATAATCTAAAAAATAAAAGGAGGAAAAAATATGTCAAGAATAAGGTTAGCGGGAATAATACCAATGGAAGATGGATTTGCATTGATGCACAGAAAAGATGTATTAAAAAATCCAGATATGCAAGAATATTATGTATTTCCTGGTGGAGGTCAAGAAGGTAATGAAACATTTGAACAAGGAACAATAAGAGAAATAAAAGAAGAATTTGGAATAGATGTAAAAATAGTAAAAAAAATGTATGAAGAATTTTCGGAAAAATTCAACCAAAAAACAATATATTATTTATGTGAATATGTATCTGGGAAATTTGGGACAGGTACAGGACCAGAATTTTCAAATGATCCAAAGTATATAGATAGTGGGAAATATATTCCTGAAATAGTAAATAAAGATAACATAAAAGATATACCATTAATGCCACCAGAAATAAAAGAAAAGTTTGTAAATGATATTAAAAATAGAATATTTTAAATAAAAAATGAGATTTTATGTTGAATAATATTAAAATATATGATATACTTGACCAAATTGGAAGGTGAAAAAAATGGATGTTGAAATATTTGAAATAATGGATGAAATAATGGAATTAAATCATCAAATTACGTCATATATGGTTGACTTTATAAAAGCTGATATGGAAGGAGTGACAATAAAAGGAGAAAAAATTAGCTTAGAACATATAGAAAATAATAAGATTATAAAGCTATTGTTTGAAAGATTGCAGGCTAAATATAGACAATTAAATGACGTAATATCAGAAAAATCACAAATACCAGATAAGGATGTTGAGGGAGATTTGCTATATGATATGGATTTAATAAAAACTTTTAATATAAATGATTTAGAAATATATTTAGAATCTTCTTATATGAATTTAAGATATGTATCAATTTATGACAATAATGGAATGTTGTTTGCAAATAGCATATATGATGATAAAAACTTTGAAAATTTGAGAACAGCAGAATATAATTTGCAAAAAGGAAATTTAGAAAGTATAGCATTAAGAAGCATATTTAATCAAGAAAGAGATGCATTATCTTTTAATGAAAGAGCTTATGTATTAGATGATGTTTCAATTAAAAAATTTTATAAAAAAAATGCACTTTCTCAAATACAACATTATATAAATATTTTAGAAAAAAATCATTCTAAAATGGAACAATCTGAATATGAAAGACAAAGAAGGGGATTATACGAACAAAAATATATAATAATATATGCATATTTAAATAGCAAATATAATGGAATTATACAAGAAAATGATATAGGAAAATTTGCAGTAATAAAAAAATTTATAGATGATAATGCATTAGAAGTAATTTTAAATATGTCAAAGTATGAAATTGATAAAAATATAGAAGAAAATATAAAAGAAAATAAACAAATATTAAGAAATAATATTAAAAATATATGTAGAAGTAAAAAGGGAAAAAATACTAAAAAACAAAATAAACAAAAACAAGATAAAGAAATAAGTATTAGTGATGAAATGATTTCACAAGATAATGAAAGATAATAATAATACAAAAAGAAAAAAAATACTTGCAATTAAATAAAAATACTGATATAATATTATGCGTATTAAACACATAAAGCAAGTTTAAAGGGATGTGCCAAGAAATTGGTCCTATTTAAATGATGAACTTTATGGAAGTAAAAACAAAAAGGGAGGAATTAAAAATGGCAGTAGTTGCAATGAAACAATTACTAGAAGCAGGTGTTCATTTTGGACATCAAACAAGAAGATGGGATCCTAAAATGGCTGAATACATATTCCAAGCTAGAAATGGAATCCATATAATCGATTTACAAAAAACATCAAAAAAAATCGATGAAGCATACGCTTTCTTAAAAGAACAAGTTGAGGAAGGAAAAACAGTTTTATTTGTTGGAACAAAAAAACAAGCACAAGAATGTGTTAAAGAAGCAGCAGAAAAATCTGGAATGTACTACATTGATCAAAGATGGTTAGGAGGAATGCTAACAAACTTTGAAACAATTAGAGCAAGAGTAAAAAGATTAAAAGACTTAGAAACAATGCAAGAAGATGGAACATTTGATATATTACCTAAAAAAGAAGTAATATTATTAAAGAAAGAAATGGAAAAACTAGAAAGAAACTTAGGTGGAATTAAAGAAATGGAACAAGTTCCAGGAGTAATATTCTTAGTTGATCCAAAAAAAGAACATATAGCTGTATTAGAAGCTAAAAAATTGGGAATACCATTAATAGGATTAGTTGACACAAATTGTAATCCAGAAGAAGTTGACTATGCTATACCTGGAAATGATGATGCTATAAGAGCTGTTAAATTAATAACAGATGTTATGGCAAATGCAATTATAGAAGGAAAACAAGGAGAAAGCTTTGAAGCACAAGTTTCTGACGAAGAAATCGAAGAAGAACCTACATCAATGGAAGAAGTTGTAGCAGAAACTGAAGAAGCAGAAGAAGCTGAATAAAATATGAATAAAGAAAAGAGCGAGCAACGCTCGTTCGAAAATATTCGGACGGGATAAGCTTGCTTTTTAGATTTTAAGTTAAAAATGGATATTGACCATAAATATAAAAGGAGGAAATTAAGATGATATCAGCAAGTTTAGTAAAAGAATTAAGAGAAAAAACAGGTGCAGGAATGATGGACTGCAAAAAAGTTTTAACAGAAACAGATGGTGACATGGAAAAAGCAATGGACTTATTAAGAGAAAGAGGAATAGCAAAAGCTGCTAAGAAATCAGGAAGAATTGCAGCAGAAGGTTTAGTAGATTGCTATATCTCAGAAGACAGAAAAGTTGGAGCAGTAGTAGAAGTAAATTCAGAAACAGACTTCGTTGCAAAGAATGAAGAATTTAAAACATTTGTTATGAATGTTGCAAAACAAGTAGTTGATAAAAATCCTAAAGATGTAGAAGAATTATTAGCACAACCAGCAGAATTCGAATCAGGAAAAACAATACAAGAAGCATTAGTTGGAAAAATAGCTACAATAGGGGAAAACTTATCAATAAGAAGATTTGTAAGATTTGAATCAGAAGGATTAGTAGCAAAATATATTCATGGTGATGGAAAAATTGCTGTTTTAGTTAATATGGCTAAAGGAACAGAAGAAGTTGCAAAAGATATTTGTATGCAAATTGCAGCAGCTAGACCTGAATATGTAAGAAAAGAAGAAGTACCAGCTGAAAGAGTAGATAAAGAAATGGAAATCCTAAAAGTTCAAACAATGAATGAAGGAAAACCAGAAGCAATAGCTGAAAAAATCGTTCAAGGAAGAATTGGAAAATTTTATGAAGAAATATGCTTAGTAGACCAAGCATTTGTAAAAGATCCAAATAAAAAAGTATCTCAATTATTAACAGAAAATCAAGCAGAAGTAGTTGCTTTTGCTAGATTTGAAAAAGGTGAAGGAATCGAGAAAAAAGAAGAAAACTTTGCTGAAGAAGTTATGAATCAATTAAAATAAAATTTAAAGTATAATAAAGATGAATTGTAAAAATAGAAATACAATTTCATCTTTTTTTACATAAGAAGTAATAAAAACGACTAAACACTTCCAATTTCTAACAAAAAGTGGTATAATTATGTGTATAGTGAAAAGGAGAGGAAGAATGAAATATAAAATTTTAAGAATAATTTTATTTACAACTATAATATTAGCAATAATACTATCAAAATATACACATTTACAAGCAAAAGATAATGAAGAATATACATTAGTAGATACAATAGATTATACTGAAATGACAGATACTATAAAAAACCCCGAAAAAGGTTTTTATAGTACGGCATTCCTTAGAATGATGCCATCAGGAACAAAAGCAACTAATTCTCGTGCTAATTTAGTACATTTAAGAGTTGATATTGGAAATTTTTCAGGAGCAGTTAATGGAGCAGGCGATTTAGAATTTACAGAAGATGCATTAAATGCATTAGATGAAACTTTTTCAAATATAAGAAATAATGGCGGAAGTGTTATTATAAGATTTGCATATGATGGATTTAATGGAAAAGCAAATTTAGAACCATCTTTAGATATGATATTAAAACATATATCTCAATTAAAACCAGTATTTGAAAAAAATAAAGATGTATTAGCATATGTAGAATTAGGATTTTTTGGACCATGGGGAGAAATGCATACAAGTAAAGTATCAAGTACAGAAAATGTTAGCAAAGCTATAGATTTAATGTTGGACGTAGTACCAGAAACAATAAAAATAGGAGTAAGAACACCTAACTATTATGTTAAATGGCTAGGAATAGATAGAAAAACATTAAATGAAAATATTACACAAAAAGGAACAAAAGCTTATAGAGTAGGATTGTATAATGATGGATATTTAGGTTCAGAAAGTGACCTTGGAACATTTGCTAATAGAGAAATAGAAGTATCATGGCTAGAAAAACAAGCAATGCATACATTTTATGGAGGTGAAGTTGTAGCAAACTATGCTAGTAAAACACCTTTGAATACAATAGATTATATATCAAAAGAAGGTTTTAGAACTCATACTACGTATTTGAATAATGAATGGAATGACACTGTTATTGCCAATTGGAAAAATGAAGTTTACAATGGAGAAGATAAACTTTATGTAGGAAAAGACGGATATACATATGTAGCAAACCATTTAGGCTATAGATTTGTCTTAAGAAAATCAGAAGTTGTAAATAAAATAGAAGCAAATCAATCTTTAAAAATAAAATTACAGATTGAAAATGTAGGATTTGGAAATCTAATAAATAATAAAATGGTGACACTAATATTAGAAAAAGATGGAAAGACTTATGAAATACCTACAAATATAGATGCTACTACTTGGAATTCGAGAGAGACTACTACTATAAATTTTGATGTCCCATTACCAGAAAATATAGATTTAGGGAATTGGAATATATATTTAAGAATTTCACAAAATGGAAATATGAGTACAGATAATAATTATAAATGTATTCAATTAGCAAATTCTAATATTTGGAAAGAAGATTTTGGAGCAAACTATATAGGAAATGTAACAATATCAGAAATAACAATACAAGATACAGAAAAAGATGATAATGTTAATAATGAAATTGATAATAATGAAATTTATGATAACGAAATTGACAATAATCAAATTATTAACAATGAAATTATTAATAATAATGTTTATAATAATAATATAAATGAAATTAACGATAAAAAAACAAATAATTATTCAATAAATACTACTACAAAATCTAATAAAGATGAAACTATGGTTTCAGGAAACTTGCCAAAAACAGGAAGTAATATACATATAATACAAATATTATTATTGATAAGTATTATAGATATAATAGTATTAACAATAAAACAAAAAAATGAAAAACATTGATATAATTGATTTTTAATATAAAAAATGCAGTAATAAAGCTGCATTTTTTATTTTGTTAAAAATATAATTATGTAAAATAGTTATAAATTAAATATAGCATTTTTATTGAGTTTTTAGATATTATAATAATATAATAATTATATAAAATAGAGAAAGGAAAGAATAATGAAATTAGAAAAAATAAATATTATATTATTAATAGTAACATTAGTCATAATAATAGCTATTTCTGCGTTTTTAAGAATAAAACCAGCAAGAGAAGCAATGATTTCATTATTCCAAAAAGAAGAAATAGAAAAAGGAATAGACTATGAAGTATATTCAAATGAAGATAATATATTAAAGCTTTTAATAATAGTTACAGATGAGGAAAATGGAATAGAGGAAGTAGAATACCCAGATGGAAATAAATTATATTGTAATGGAAAAAAGAAAGTAACAATTGACTATATAATTACAACAGATGATACATATACTTTTAAATATAAATCAACAACAGGAAAAATAGAGACAAAAAATATAAAAGTAGATGAAAATTTTAGAGAAAATATATTTGAATTTAAGAAACTACAAGAAATATCAACAGAAAAAGATTATAGCATAAACTATAACAACAAAATAATAGAGTCAAAATTTTATTATTCAATAGGAACAGAAAGTACAGATTGGAAAGAAGTAGAAGGAGAAGACATAATAAATATAGATGAATATGATGCATTTCATAAAGAAAGAATAAATGAAGATAGGACAATAACAATAAATTTAAAGAAAGAAGATAATTATGGAAATAAAGTAGAAATAAGTCATAAGTTAGAAGAATTTAAAGTACCAGAAGATTTATATAATAATGAAGAAGAAATATTAGAAGGAGAAAGCATAATAGCATGTATAAGAGACCATGATGAAATAAAATCAGGAAATTACACACTAAAAGTAAATGGAGAACAATATCCAGCAGAAATATATAATTATGATGAAGATGTAAATTACATAACAGATAAAAATTTAGGGACGACAGAAAATGATAACAGAATGTTAATAATGAAATATAAAGGAAATCTAAATATAGAGGCAAATAATATAATAACAGCACAGGCAAGAAAAAAAGGAATGTTTATATATGTAGAAGGAGAACTAACGAATAATGGAGAAATAAGCATGACAGCAAGAGGAGCAAATGCAGAAGGACAGAATGTATATCTATGGAAAAATGGAGACAATAATTATGAAACTATACCAGTTACTGGAGCAGAAGGAGGAGAGCCTTCAAGTGTTGGCGCATGGAATACAACTAATACAGAAAAGGGTAAAGTAGGAAATAATGCATCAGATAGAATGACAGGTGGAGGAGGATCAGGAAGTGTACAAGCGAAATCTTCTAATGATTATGGTATAGGTGCATCTTCAGGAGCAGGAGGAAATGGAAGCTCATATTCAGGAGGAACAGGAGGGGGAACTGGATATAGATGGATATATAAACCTAAAGATCAACCTGTAGAAGCTAGAGGAAACAATGGTTCAGCAGGACAAGCAAATGGAGGAGCTGGAGGAAACGGAGATAGTGGAGGTACAGGAAATCCAGGAGGAACTCCAGGTGGAACATCAGGAACAGGAGGATTATTAATAATATATGCACATTCCTTAGATAATAAAGGAGAAATAGATTCAAAAGGAACAAATTCAAATGGTTCAGGGGGAGCATCAGGCGGAGGAAGTGTAAATATATTTTTTAAAAAACTTATAGAACAAGGAAATATAAATGCGACAGGAGGAAATGGGGGCTCAGGAGGCTCTGGAGGAGACGGAAGTGTAACAACGCAAGAAATAAAATGAAAAAAATATAGTAAATAAGGAGAAAAAATATGGAAAACAAAAGAAATATTAGAAATAGAGGAATAACGTTAATATCATTAGTAGTAACAATTATAATTTTGTTGATATTGGCAGGAGTAACAATATCACAATTAACAGAAAATGGATTATTTAATAAAACAAAGCAAGCAAAAGAAGA
>CANRBK010000047.1 GCA_947628845.1 uncultured Clostridia bacterium
AATAAAAAGAAATAATGTAGGTATTTAAATTTTACCTACATTATTTATATTTTTACTATTCTGTTGCATCTTTATAACGAGCTTCTATAAACATATCTGCATATTCGCTAGAATATTTTAAATTTTTTTCATTACTAATAAGTTTGTCTGTTATTTTATTATACCATCCTTCGAATTCATAGCCATCTTTAGCTTCTGGAGCCATAATATATTCTTCAACATAACTTTGATGTGCAACACTAGTTTTTGCTAATGGTTCAGATTTATTTGTATCTGTAGAGAAGAATATGAAATATATATATCCAGAAGTTGTTCTTTTAACTCTATTACATCCTTCATGTATACATTTATTATCTTCGCCAAATTCATGTCCTGTTCCAAAGTGTTTTTTCTCTGAAAATTCTTGATTACATCTTGAACATGTTTTTACTTCTGTGCAACTTTCACATTTTAAATCTTTATATTCTATTTCTGTAAACTCATGTCCTAATGCTGATATAGTATAACTTCTTTCAGTTTTACCACAAGATGTACATGTTCTTCCTACTGTATTACCTGCTTCTGTACATGTTGCTTCTTTAGCTTCTGTAGTTACTTCCCATGTATGATTATCTGGTGTTACTGGTATGGTTTGTACGTTTTCTTTTGCACCGCATCTTAAGCATTGTTGTGATACTGAACCTGGTTGTGTGCAAGTTGGTTGTTTATCTATTGTGTATTCATTATTAAATTCATGTCCTAATGCTGGTATTGATGTTACTGCTGTTTTTTCATCGCATCTTAAACAATGTCTTGATTTTGATCCTGGTTGTTCACATGTTGGTTGTTCATCTATTGTGTATTCGTCAGCATAATTATGTCCTACTGCTTTTTTTCTTACTATTCCTTTACCTGCTCCGCATAAAGAACATTCATATCTAGCATACATGATATCACTTGTACATAATGCTTCTTTATCACCTAAATCTATCCAATTATGTCTAGAATCATCATTTATATCTGCTGGTAATCCTTTAGATTCAGTTTCTCCACAAATTTTACATTTTCTTTCTTGTGTTCCCATTTCCATACAAGTAGCTTTTTTAGTTACATACCAATCTCCCCAAGTATGTTCATGTGGTACAATTATAATTTCTATTGCTTCCACTTGTAATGATTTTCCTGTTGTTCCAGCAAAATTTCCTTGTGCTATTTCTGAACTTGTACTTGCTGTAACCCAATTCATCCATCCGATGCTTGAAACATGTGCTCTATATTTAATTTCGTAATCTTCAAGTCCTTCTACTACTATTTGAATTGCTTCTATACTTTTATATTGACCTGTTGTTCCTACAAATTTTGTGTTTTTATTATTATCTGCTATAACAAAATCTTGCCATCCAATATCTGCTACATGTGCACGATATTTTAATGTTGTTCCTTCTGGAGCATCAAAATTTATTTCTAATGCTTCCAATCCTTTATATTGACCTGTTGTTCCTGCAATTTTATCTGCTGATGGATTGCTTACTTGTAATTCTTCTTCCCCACCTGCTACTTTAAAAGTTTTCCAACCAATATCAGCTACATGTGGTTTATATGTTAATATTCCTTCTTCATCTACTTCTTTTTTTACAAGTTTAATTTGTAAAGCTTCTATTCTTTTTGCTTTTCCTGTTGTTCCAGCTACTTCTCCTTGTTTAACCCATCCTTGCCATCCAATGTCTTGTACATGTGCACGATATTCTACTTCATAGTTATCTAATCCTTCAAGAACTATTTCAATAGCTTCCATAGATTTTGCTTTTCCTGTTGTTCCTACTTCTTTTGTTCCTTCTATACTATCTGCTTCAACTGCATCCATCCATCCTATATCTGCTACATGTGCTCGATATCTTATTTTTGCATTACCTGCATTTTGTAAATTGATTTCTAATGCCTCCATACCTTTGTATTGACCTGTTGTTCCAGCAATACTATTTGATCCTACAAAATCTTGCCACCCAATATCTGCTACATGTGCACGATATGATATTTGAGGATTTATTTCATTTTCACTAGTAGCTAAAACTTTAGATGGTTTATTTACAGAAAAACAAAAAGCTGTTGCCACTCCAAGCATTGTTATTACAGAATTTTTTAAAAAAGTTTTTTTCATTAACTTTTTTCCCCCCTTTATATATTTTTTTAACAAGTTTATTATAACATTATTAAGTTTATTGTTCAATTGTTTTCATAAAAATTTTTTCGAATTTGCCCTTCCAATTTGTAACAAAATATGATAAAATATACAACATAAAATACTATCAAAAGATAAAAGGAGGATTTGTTATGGATTTTAATAAATGTAGTAGATGTGGAAATTTTTTTATAACAAATGATGATGTATGCCCTAAGTGCAAAACTAAAGATACATTAGAATTTGAAAATTTTAAAACTTATATAAAAGAAAATGGAGTTAACCATAACCTAGATATTTTATCAAACGCTACTGGTATAAGTGAAAAAAATTTAAACAGATTTTTAAATTATGCAGGATATAATAATTTATCTAATAAATCCGAATTGTAATTAGGAAAGGACGTTTTTTATGACAAATGTATTTGATATTTTAGAAGAAAGAGGATATATTGAGCAAATGACTCATCCTAAAGAAATAAAGGAACTTTTCGGAAAAGAAAGTGTGCCTTTTTATATAGGAATAGATCCAACAGCTGATAGCCTTCATGTTGGTCATTTTGTTTCTTTAATGGTTGCAAGTCATATGCAAAAATGTGGTCATAAGCCTATTATATTAGTTGGTGGTGGTACTGCAACTATTGGCGACCCATCTGGAAAAACTGATATGAGGAAGATGCTTTCAAGAGAACAGATTGATGCTAATGTTGAATGTATAAAAAAACAAATTGAAAAATTTGTAAGTTTTGAAGGCGAAAATGCTGCTATTATTGTAAATAATGCAGATTGGCTTCTAGACCTAAAATTTATTGATTTTATGAAAGAAATTGGTAGTTTGTTTTCTATTAATAAAATGCTAGCTGCTGAATGTTATAAACAAAGAATGGATACTGGTTTAACTTTTTTTGAAATGAGCTATATGCTTATGCAATCTTATGACTTTTTATATTTATATAATAAATATGGTTGTAAATTAGAAATGGGAGGAAACGATCAGTGGTCAAACATTATTGGTGGAGTAGATTTAATTAGAAAAATTGGAAAAGATGATTCTTTTGGACTAACATTTAAACTTCTTACTACTAAAGAAGGTAAAAAAATGGGTAAAACTGAAAAAGGTGCTTTATGGTTAGATTCTAAAAAGACATCTCCTTATGAATTTTATCAATATTGGAGAAACATTGAAGATGAAAGTGTAGAAAATGTTTTAAAACTATTAACCTTTCTACCTATGAATAAGATTAAAGAATTAGCATCTTTAAAAGATGAAAAAATAAATGATGCTAAAAAAATTGCAGCTTTTGAAATCACAAAATTAGTTCATGGTGAAGCTGAAGCTATTAAAGCTGAAGAAGCATCTAATGCTTTATTTGCTGGTTCTGGAAATTTAGATAATATGCCTACCATAAATTTAGGTAATAATAAAAACATCTCTATTGTTGATGCAATTATTCTAACAGGAATTGTACCATCAAAAGGTCAAGCCAGAACTTTAATTACTCAAGGTGGTATTTCTTTAAATGATGAAAAAATTTCTGATATAAATTATTGTTTATCTGATAAAGACTTTTCTGAAGGTTATGCCATTTTGAAAAAAGGTAAAAAAATATTTTATAAATTAGTTTAGAAAACGAATTTAAGAATTTCTAAGCGGTGGCAACTGCAAAGAAATTCTATAAATTCCCATATTTATCTTGTACTGAAAGTCCTCCTACTAGGAGAACTTTCCTACAATATAAAAAATGGAGAAAGGAAATAAAACCTTTCTCCATCTTCTTTTAAAAGGAGCTTCCTCCTCCACCTCCGCCGTCCTCCGGCCACCAGAAGAACTTCCTCCTGAAAATCCTCCACTTGAACCTGAGAAACTACTTCCACCACTATATCTACTAGTATTTGATGATATATATCTTCTTGTATAGTTATTAAATGCTGAACGGCATATTATATTCATATAATAATAAGTTTCAAAAGAATTTAAAGAATTTCCAAAATTATTATTTAAATTATCTTTACAATAATCATATAAATAATTTATAGTCTTTTTATTTAATTTTAATGCTATTGCAATTACTAAATAGTCTTCCCAAATTATAATACTTTCTAAATCTCTTTCTGATATTTTTGAATAATCTCTTAAATATCTTCTTAATCCTTTTATTTGTTCTCTTATTTCTCTTTCCTCTTTTGATAGTCTTCTTATTCTTTGAGTATATTGTAAAAATACAAATGCAATTATATATGGTATATATAATACATTTATTCTAGCAATTGATAACATCCCTATTATACCAGATTCAAATGCAAAAAAATGTATTAATACAAGTAATATCGCATATAAATTAAAAGATACTTTACTAAAAATTGCTGAATATATAAATGTTGTAAATATCAAAAACATTCCAATTGTTATAGCCATATCTGGTTGTACTCTTATTGCTGTTAAACCTATTATAGCAATTACAATCACCATAATAATAATTGATATATAAAATGGTTTTTTAGATACTTTTGTATTGTCTCCAAAATATGATTCTATCTGTTCTTCTAATTTATCTACAAACCTTTTATATCCCGAACCTGTACTTCTTTTCATTTTAGCGTTTAATTTTTCTATTTCTATTGAATTTTTTCCAACATCAAAAAATCCATTTATTGTGTTTATTAAACTATTTTGATAGTCTTTTAATTCTTTATTTTCTTTACCTAAATATGTAATTACTTTTACTTTTTTACCAACTTCATTTGTTGTCTCCTCTATTTTATATACACCTAATTTTACTAAATTCAAGAATGCTATCCAAAAAGAATTTTTTTGATTTTTACCATAATAAATTCTTTGTAATACCTCTGGTTCTAAGTCACATGGTATTTCTCTATAATAATATTGTTTTTTTACTTTTATCTCTTTATCATATCTAAAATAAATTATTATCCATATGATAATTACTATTATTGATAATATATAAGCAATATTTTTTGCATTTAAATTAAATATAATTTCTGGTTCTTCTCTTTTATTTGTTAAGCCTTCTTCTTGATTTATATATTTGTTTAATACTGATTTATTTACTATTTTGGTTGTTTTCAATAAAGCATTAGTTGGAAATAATATTCTTGCATCTAATGCTTGATTTGCTTTTAAATCTTTTGCATATAATTTTATATTATTTCTATTTTTAGTAAATGTTCCATTATCTGAACCATGTCCATAAACATATATAGTACCATTTGCCACTTCATCTGGTAATTTTATATTAATAGTCAAATTTGATATTTTTGTATCCCATTCATCTCCAATAAAATTCCAATATATTTCAGATGTATCATTATATCTTACTCCAACATTTTTTAATAAGTACTTATATGTTATAGTTCTTTTTTGAACACCTCTAAATGGTACATATACCTTCAAATTATATGTATTTCCAGAAGATGTATATTCATATACACCTTCATCCCCTATAGTTCCAAAATTAACTTTTTTAGCAACATTTCCATCTACTTTTACACTTATTAAATTTAATCCGTCTGCCGAATTATTAAAATTGTTACTATTTTTTGTATTAATTTCTCTTGTTACACCATTTTTATTTTCATCACTATAATAAGTAATGTTTTCTTCTACTATCATATCTCCATTATTTTGCACTTCACTATTTATTTCAAAATTTTGTATATAAAAGCTTGCTAATGATTTATTGTTTAATATTCCTAAAGATATTATAAATAAAAATATTGTTAATATTATATATTTTTTTTTCATTAGTTCTCCCCTTCTTATTCAATTATATTATTTTCGTTTGTTACTTCATTTATTGAATTAGAAATTATATTATTTTCTTCTTTTTTCTTATCTTCTTGTTTTTTCAATTCTTCTAACGAATCTATTAGGCTTTGTAATCTTTTAACATCTGATCCCATAAGTTCCCAATTGTTATTATTTGTTGATTCTGACAAATTTTTATTTGCCTTTATTATACTATCTATCAATCCATCTATATCATCTGTATTTTCTACTTCAATGTTTGATGCATCATTTGATAATAAGTTATTTAAAGCATCTTGTAAATTGTTTCCTATTGCAACTTTATTCCCTGATGCAACAATTATTTTTTTAAGCATTGGTATATTAGATTTATCATTTAACATTGTTTGATATACTGACTCTACATATAATAAAGTATTATCTATAGGCACTACTACCATATTTCTTGTAAGTCTTGTGCCTGTTTTATTTAGACTTTTTATTTCTGTTGATATTATTTCATCCTGCTCTATCTGATTATCTAATTGCATTGGTCCTAATATATTACTATCTTGTGAGAATTTATATAATTTTAATTTATTTGTATTTCCTTCTGTTGTTCCCACTAAGTAAGATATTAAATTTTGTTTTGATTCTGGTGTATATATTTGCATCAATCCTACTTTATTTTCTCCATCATCATTAACCATTGTATAATATGGCTTTAAAATTGTACCTGTAGATTTTGATATTATAGAATTATTATTTTTTGCAAACTCCCATAAATCGTCTTTTCTATATAATACATCTGATTTTACATTATGATATATTTTCAAAAGTTGAGATTGTACATTATATAAAAATTCTGGATATATAAAGTGTTCGGATACATCATCTGGTATTTCTTCGTTTTCAAACAATGTTGCATAAATTCTCTGATATGCTTTTGCAATTGGATCTGTTTCATCTGTAATATAAAACTTTATTGTTCCATCATATGCATCTATTGTTACTTTTACTGAATTTCTTATATAATTTATTTTTTCTTTTATACCATCATGTTCAATTGATGTATATTGTGAATATGGATATTTAGATGAAGTTGTATAAGCATCTATTACCCATAATATTTTTCCTTCGTCTGTTACAATAGTATAAGGATTTTCATCATATATTAAATATGGCATTGCTGTTTTTGCTCTTTTTATGATATTTCTATTTATTAGTATTTTACTATCATTTGTTATTTCATTTGAGAATGCAAGTTTTAAGTCTTCTTTACTTATTCCTAAAATTAGTCTATCTATAAAATTAAGTTTTAAACCTGCTTTTCCTATGTAAGTTGATGTAAATTCTTGTCCATCTTCGTTTGTATAATTATATTCTTGCTTATTCTTAGTATTTGTTGCTATAGTGTCATCTGTTTCTAAACCAAAATATATTTCCTGAGTAGATGTTCCTAATTCTTCATCCATTCCTGTTACATCTTTTTGTATATAATTTATTGTCCCTGTTTCTGATGTATCTGTTGCAGAAACTACTATTTGCCCGCGTCCATGTGTATATTCATAAGTTTTGTTGTTGTATGTTCTACCTGAATTTATCATTTCTCTAGGTGATATATATAATAGTTTATCTTCACCTGCTATTCTATATTTAGCTATATTGGCATTTTTGTAAGAATAATATCCTGTTCCTGTTTGGTTATCCTCTAATGTTTTTAATACTACATCACTATTTATTATTTTTATATTATTTATTATTGAAGAATTTTCATTAACTTGTTGTTGTGTGATTGTTCCTGTGGATTCTAAGCTTTCTTCTTGTATATCTATGTTATAAGCATTTTTTGTATATTTTATGTTATCTTCTAAATATTCTTTTTCTTTATCTAATGTATTTGAATTTACAAATATAGCATTAAATATTATTATTGCAAAAAACATGCATACCAAATATCCTGGTATAATTGCTAAATTTCTTATTACTTTTGATGAGTTATTTTTATTAAAAGCTTTTATTGCTCTTATAACTGCTATTATAATAACAACTGCAAAAATTAAATATCCCCATCTTTGAACCATTACATTAGTATATCCTGCGCCAACTACTTCAATATTTTCTGTAGTATCAGTATCATTTTTTATAGTTAATATTTTTCCTAAAGATATGTCTGTTATATTTAGAATAGTTAATATAGAAATTAATATTACAATAAGTAAAATATTTCTTAACATCTTCTTTAATAGTAAACTTTCTCTTAGCATTTTTGCATCTATACCATCAAAATATTTATTAAATACTAGTATGTAATATATTGCCATATAAATTGTTAAACCTATAATTATTCCTATAAAGTATATTATTATTGTTTCAACAAGTGGTTTTTGGAACATATAAAAAGCTATGTCAAAATTAAATATAGGGTCATTGATTCCAAATGAAACATTGCTTATACATAATAATATTTTTTTTAGTAATATATTAGAAATTATTGCACTTACAATTACAGATATTACAAAAGATATTGACTTGTTTATAAATTTAGGCATTTCTTTTTCTTCTTTTTTAAAGAATTTATTTAGTCCTTTTTTTATTCCTCTATTTGTAAAGTACATTATAATATACAAGAATATGAAGTTTACGCCAAAAATTATATACTTAAATTTTAAATTTGTTGTAAATACTTGTATATAATTTTCTCCTAATTCTTTATATTGCAAATAACTTCCTCTTAAGTTTATTATACTTATTATTGCAAATAATAATACAAACAATATTACTACAAGCATTCTTATTTTACTTTTTTTATTTTTCATTTTTCCTCCTTGTGTTTCTTATATTATTGCTTTTACAAAATCTTCTGAATTAAAGATTTCCATATCATCAATTTGTTCTCCAACTCCAATAAATTTTATAGGAATTTTATTTTCTTCTACTATTCCTATTACTACTCCACCTTTTGCCGTACCATCTAATTTTGTAAGTACAATTCCAGTAATATCAGCTTCTTGTTTAAATGCTTTTACTTGTGATATTGCATTTTGTCCTGTTGTTCCATCTATTACTAAAAGTACTTCTTTATCTGAATCTGGCATTTCTTTATTTATTACCTTTTGTATTTTATTTAATTCATCCATTAGATATTTCTTGTTATGAAGTCTTCCTGCTGTATCTACTATTAGTATATCTGCTTGTAATTCTTTTGTTTTTCTTATTGCATCATATACTACTGATGCTGGGTCTACTCCTTCTTCTCTTTTTACTATTTCTGCTCCTGCTCTTTTAGCCCATATTTCTAATTGTTCTACCGCTGCTGCTCTAAATGTATCTGCTGCTGCAACTACTACTTTTTTTCCATCTTTGGCAAGTCTATTGGCCATCTTTCCAATTGATGTTGTTTTTCCTACTCCATTTACTCCAATTACTAATATTACTGATGGTTTTGTATTTAATTTTAAGCTTATATCTGTTATATCTAATATTTTTTGCATTTCTTCTCTTAATACTTGTTTCACATCTTCTTCATCTTTTATATTTTCTTTTTTTATTCTTTCTCTTAAATTTGATATTATTTTTATTGATGTGTCCATTCCTATATCAGACATTATTAGTACTTCTTCTAGTTCATCTAAAAATTCTTCATCCACTTTTCTAAAGTTGCTAAATACATTATTTATTTTTTCATCAAATGATGTTTTTGTTTTGTTTAATCCTGTTTTTAATTTATCAAAAAAACCCATTTTTTCTCCTTTTACTTTTTTTATTTAATGATAATATATTATCACATTAAAGGCATATTTTCAAGTTTTTATATTTTTCACATCATAATATGCTTAGCCTTTGTCTCAATTTTTCTAATGCGATTTTTCTAGCACTTATTTGATTTTTTTCTTCTGGTGATATCTGTGCCAAAGTTTTTCCATTTTCTAATTCAAATATTTCATCAAATCCAAATCCATTTTCTCCTTTAATTTTTTCTGCTACAAAGCCATCTATTTTACCTATTTCACAAAGTGTTTTTTCACCATAAGATAAAGCTATTGCAGTAATAAAACTTATTTTCCTTTTATCTCTTGAAACTCCTTTTAGCTTTTCTATTATTTCTAAGTTTCTTTCTCTATCTGTTCCTATATTCCATCTTTTTGTAAGAACTCCAGGAAAACCATTTAAATATTCTATTTCTATTCCAGAATCATCAGCAATACATATTTTTCCGTCAAGTAATTTAGCTATTGTTTTTGCCTTTTTTATAGCATTTTCTTCAAATGTCTTTTTATCTTCTTTAATATCTAAACTTACTCCCAATTCTTGCATTGAAATCACTTTATATTCTTTTAATATTTCTTGTGTTTCTTTTATTTTCTCTTTATTATTTGATGCTATTATTATTTCTTTCATTTTTCTATCATCTTCTTCTCTTATAAAGTTTATTATATTTTATTATTTCCATATATCTCCATTTATATGTTTTGTTAATGCCATAATAAAAGCATTTCTTGTTAAATCAATTCTTGAAACTTCATCTTTTGTTAAGAAACTTATTCCGCCTTTTCCCTTGTTTAATTCTTTTCCTCCAAATATTTTATCCATAACTTTTCCAAGTTCAGTTTTCTTTATTTCATCTATGTATTTATCTGGAATTGGAAATCCTTGGCTTGTTCCTACACTTTGTAGTCCTTCTTTACTTTCCACTACTACACAATTTATATCAATCCATTCTCCTAATAAATTGGTAATTCC
>CANRBK010000048.1 GCA_947628845.1 uncultured Clostridia bacterium
CTCTAATTAATTTTACTAATCCATCTTCATCATATTCAATCGATACATCATATTCACTATTTGCATAAATATCTAAAAATTTTAGGATTTCATCTTTTTTCTCATCATTATTAGAATCCCTCTTTATATATATAAGCATATCAGAAATACTTTCTCTATACTCTCTATCTTCTTTTTCATTAGAATCCAATCGTTCTAAATCTATATCTTCAATATCTCCTTCTTCTAATTGAACTTTCATATCTTTAAGATTATTTTCTACAATTTTTAATAATTCATTTAAATTATCTGATGTTAAATTTTCACTTACAAAAAATTCAAATTGTGAATTAAATCTTTTCCTTTCTATATCTGTTATTTCATTAGCTTCTGGCATTTGTATTGAAATTTTATCTACTAATTCTAAATTTTCTAACATTTTTTTATAGTCTTCTATAGTAACAAAAAAATGTAAGTTAGAAAATTGTGCTTGAATGTTTTCATTAAGAATATTCATTATGTTTTCTTTCTGTTCTTGCTCTATTTCATCCAAGTTTATATTATCCTTCTCTAATGTTATTTGTTCTTTAAAATTATCTATTATCTCTATATTATTTTCTATATTTATAATACTTTTATATTTTTCATTTTGAAGGTTTATTTCTGTATTTTTAGAAATTTCATTATTATTTATTATTTGACTATCTTTAATTTCTAAATTATAAAGTGCCTTATTGTTATTCATTTCTTCAAATTTAAATAATATATTTAGCTCAGTTTGTTTAACATCTTTTTGTATTGTTATTACTTTCTGATTTATATCTTCTCCTATTGTAGCATCATTTATTGTTATTGAATTATCAACATTAAAATCTATTGTTTTTGTATTTGTTTGATTTTCTATAGTTGCTCTTATTATTTTATGATCACTTTCATATACTATAATTCTTACTTCTTCGCTTCCTATATTATTATCTTGAATTTCTTTAATTTTTTCATTTAAGTTATTTATAAATTTTTCTCTTAGTTTTCGACCATCTTTATATCCAGAATATTTTTCTTTAATTGTATTTTCTATCAAATCTATTCTTGATAAAATAATTTCATTATTAGTTAAGTCTTGTAATATTTTTATGTATAAATTATTATATTCTTCTATTGTCATTTTTATATAATAAGCATTTGCTTGTATATCTTTGTTGTTTATTGTTATTAAAGAACTTTTTTGTTTTCCATATTTATCTTTAGTAACATTATCTTGTATTATATCAGTATATGTTTTTATTAAATTTTGCTTTTCCTCTTTTGTAAAATTTAATATTGAATCTATATCTAATTCTGATACTATATTTTGTATATCTTTTATTTCAAAATCTTCTAAAATTCTGTTATATGTTTCATTATCTTTTGTTGAAATAAATTGTTTTATTTCATTTAGTCTTACCCCATAAGTTTCATCTTGATTTAAATATTCTACTCTAACTAAATTTTCATCATTTGCTACTAATGATACATCTCTATAATCATAATTATTTTGTTTATCAACATTACTAATTACTTTTATACCAACTTTATTTATAGGATTATTTTTATTTTCAGCACTTGTTTCTATATTTTCTGTATATTCTATATTTCCTATTAATTCTGATCTATATTTATTGTTTGCTAATGTATAATCTATTCCAATTTCATCTTCGTTTTTTAATATTTCTAGAGCATTAAATCCTTGTGAAAAATATTTTAAAAATAATTCTTCACTTGTTTTAAACATATCAGTTTTAAAATATAAAAATCCAAATACTGATAGTGCCATTATAATTACTAAGGCAATAGATACTGATAACACTACTATTCTTGTCTTTCTTGGCATCATAGTTATTCCTCCTATAATATTAGTCTATCTATATTATATATTTTTTATTTTTTTAAATCAATATATTATTTTAAAATTCTTTGTTTTAGTGCTTCATATATAATTATTCCAGTTGAAACAGAAGCATTTAAAGATGTAACTTTGCCTTTCATTGGAATCTTGACTAAGAAATCACAATTTTTTGTTACTTTATCACTCATTCCAGCTCCTTCATTTCCAATTACTATTCCTAATGGCCCTGTTAAATCTTGATTATAATAATACTTGTCCGTACTTATATGCGTACCACATATCCATAAACCTTCATCTTTTAATCTTTGTATAGCATCTGATATATTTGTAACTCTTGCTATTTTCATGTGTTCTACTGCTCCTGCTGATGTTTTATTTACTGTACTATTTACTGATGCTGCTCTCCTCTTTGGTATTATAATTCCATGCACTCCAGCTGTTTCTGCCGTTCTAATTATCGAACCTAGATTATGAGGATCTTCTATTCCATCTAGTATTAGTACGAATGGATCTTCATTTCTATTTTTTGCTTCTTCTAATATATCTTCTATTTCACAATATTCAAATGGTGGTACAATTGCTATTACTCCTTGATAATTTTGATTTTGTGCCATTTCATCCATTTTTCTTTTATCTTTTTCTACTATTATTATATTTCTATCTTTTGCCATAGCAATTATTTTATTTATTGAGCCATGTCTTTCTCCTTTTGTTATAAATATTTTATTGATGTCTTTTCCGCTTTCTAATAATTCAAGTACTGAATTTCTTCCTTCTACTTGATCTTCATAATTTTTTTGATTATCCATCTTCTTATTTTCCTTTACTTTTTATTCATCATCTAATTTTAAAACTGATAAAAATGCTTCTTGTGGTACTTCAACATTACCAATTTCACGCATTTTTTTCTTTCCTCTTTTTTGTTTTTCTAAAAGCTTTTTCTTTCTAGTAACATCTCCACCATAACATTTTGCTAATACATCTTTTCTCATTGCTGATATTGTTTCTCTTGCTATAACTTGTCCACCTACTACTGCTTGAATTGGTATTGTAAATAATTTTCTTGGTATTTCTGTTTTTAATTTTTCTACCATTTTCTTTCCTCTATTATATGCGCTATCTTTATGTACTATAAAACTTAGCGCATCTACTGGTTCTCCATTTATATGTATATCTAATTTTACTAATTTAGATTCTCTATATTCTTTAAATTCATAGTCAAATGATGCATATCCTTTTGTTTTTGATTTTAAGTTATCAAAGAAATCGTATATTATTTCATTTAATGGCATCTCATATATTAAAGTTACTCTATTTTCGTCTAAATATTTCATATCAATGTATATACCTCTCCTTTTTTGGCATATATCCATTATATTTCCAACATATTCTTTTGGAGTTAATATATTGGCAGTAACAAATGGTTCTTCTATATATGATATTTCTTGTGTTGTTGGTAAATCTGTTGGATTATATATATCTTGTATTTCTCCTGTTGTTTTGTGAACTTTATATATAACTGATGGTGCAGTAGTTATTAGTCCCAAATCAAATTCTCTATCTAATCTTTCTTCAATTATTTCTAAGTGAAGTAGTCCTAAAAATCCACATCTAAATCCAAATCCTAACGCAGCTGATGTTTCTGGTTCATATTCTAATGCTGCATCATTTAATTGTAATTTTTCTAATGCTACTTTTAGGTTTTCATATTCACTTCCATCTATTGGATATAATCCACAATATACCATTGGCGTTACTTTTTTATATCCTTTTAATGGTTCATTTGCTGGATTATTTGCATCAGTTACAGTATCTCCTACATGTATATCTGATAAACTTTTTATACTTGCTGCTATATATCCAACTTCTCCTGCTTTTATTTCATTTGATGGCATATATGTTCCTGGAGCAAAGTATCCAACTTCTACAACTGTATATATTTTATTTGTTGCCATTAATTTGACTTCGTCTCCAATTTTTATTTTACCATCAACAACTCTTACATATGCAACTGCTCCTTTATAATTGTCATAATATGAATCAAATATTAGGCATTTTGTTTTTTCATTTTCATTTCCTTTTGGTGCTGGTAAATCTGTTACTATTCTTTCTAATACTTCATCTACATTTAATCCTGATTTTGCTGAAATGCATGGTGCATCTTCTGCAGGTATTCCTATTATATCTTCTATTTCTTTTTTTACTTCGTCTGGTCTTGCATTTGGTAAGTCTATTTTATTTATTACTGGTAAAATCTCTAAATTATTATCTATAGCTAAATATACATTTGCAAGTGTTTGTGCTTCTACACCTTGACTTGAATCTACAACTAATATTGCTCCATCACATGCCGCTAAACTTCTTGAAACTTCATAATTAAAATCTACATGTCCTGGTGTATCTATCAAATTTAATATATATTCTTCTCCATTTTTTGCTTTGTATATCATTCTTACAGCTTGTGACTTAATTGTAATTCCTCTCTCTTTTTCAATTTCCATATTATCTAAAACTTGACTTTCCATTTCTCTTTTAGAAAGTACTCCTGTCATTTCTATAAGTCTATCTGCTAATGTTGATTTTCCATGGTCTATATGTGCTATTATACTAAAATTTCTAATGTGTTCTTGATCTTTGTTCATTTTTCCTCCTAAATGATTTAAAATTTCATTTTTGCTTTGAATTATTTTAACATATCTAAAAAAATGATACAAGTATCAATATTTATTTTTAGAGGAAAGAGGGATTTTCTCTTTATCAAATTATTATTCCTTCATACACATTATATACATTTTTATATCCTATTTTTTCTAATATTTCTTGTGCTTTTTGACTTCTATGTCCTGTTGAGCAATATACGACAATTACATCATTTTTATTTTTTATATATTTTTCTATATTCTTTTTTATTTGATAATCCGGAATTGAAATCGCCCCATCAATATGTCCTTCTTTATATTCTTGTGGGCTTCTAACATCTATTACTATTGCACCTTTTTTAATATATGCGTCTATTTCTTCTTTCGTTATGTCTTTTTTACTATTAAAATTTCTTTTTAAATCAAAATTTTTCTCTATTAAATATTTAACTCTCCTAAACATTTTTCCACCTTCTACAAAACATTAGTAAGTTTCCTATCAAAAAACTCCTAATATATTATATTAAGAGTTATATGTTTTATTATCATTTTTTATTTCAAATTTATTACAAACACTTTTCAATCCGATTACAATTATGTCATCTACACAACATTATGTTTCCTTATTTGTTTACTATATTTTCCACAATTAATTTTATATTTTTTGTGGAAACTGTGGATAACTTTGTGAATAACTTATTTTAGCGGTCTATATTTTTAAGTTATTCACGTTTACATATTTATAATTATATTTTCCAATTATTTACATTAAACATAATAATTTTATGTGTACCCTT
This sequence comes from uncultured Clostridia bacterium, assembly GCA_947628845.1. Taxonomy (GTDB): domain Bacteria; phylum Bacillota; class Clostridia; order TANB77; family CAG-508; genus CAG-269. The sequence goes on from CANRBK010000048.1 coordinate 5,301, forward strand.
TTTAACATTTTTTCAAATATTTCTAAAATCTATAAAGCTTATTTTTCTAAGTATTATAGATTTTCAATTATAATTAATTATACATAATATATCAAAAAAATGCATAGTAAATTACTGCAATTATTTCTAATATCGTAATTAAAGGAAATCCTATTACAAAAGCAATTTTTTGTGTTTTATGCCTAAATGTGTACATTCCAGCAATTGTTCCTATTCCTCCTCCTAATGCTGTTACTATAAATAATGTTTTTTCTGGTATTCTCCACTTTCCTTTTTTTGCTTTTTGCTTATCTATATACATTATTAAAAAGCCAAATAGATTTATTGTTAAAAAATATATTATTATATTTTTTAACGTAAAAATTTCTTGTACTGATATATTATCCATTTTTCTCTCCTTAATATTTTTAATTATCCAAATAAACTCAATTGATTACTTTGGCTCATTCCCTCTAGACAACCAAATTGTTTTAATAAATCAGCTCCTGATGTTCCTATTTTTGCTCTTATTTTCAAGTCATCTATAGACATGAATTTTCCATCTTTTCTTGCTTTTTCTATTCCTTGAGCTGCTACTGTTCCAAAACCTGGTATGCTATTTAATGGAGGTCTTAATTTATTATCTTCGATTTTAAATTTAATAGCATCTGATTTATATAAGTCTATTGGTAAAAATTCAAATCCTCTTTCATACATTTCTAATACTATTTCTAAATCATCATACATATCTTGTTCTGCTTTTGTTGCTTCTTTTTTCTGATTCTTTATTTCTATTTCTTTCATTTTATTTTTTACTTTTTCTTTTCCATATATCATATATTGTGCATCAAAGGCTTTTGCTCTTATTGAGTAATATGCTGCATAATATGCAAGTGGTATATGTACTTTAAACCAAGCTATTCTGAAGGCATTTGTTACATATGCTGCTGCATGAGCTTTTGGAAACATGTATTTTATTTTTTCACATGATTTTATATACCAATCTGGTACATTATGTTCTTTCATTAATGGTATATATTCATCTTTCCATTTTGGCTCTTTTCCCTTTGCTACTTTTCCTTTACGTACTGATTCCATTATTTTAAATGCTTTATCTGGTGGTAGTCCTTTTTTTATTAGATATATCATTATGTCATCACGACAGCATATTGCTTCTTGTAATGTAACTATTCCTTCTTCTATAAGTGTTTTTGCATTTCCTACCCATACATCTGTACCATGTGATAGTCCTGATAATCGTATTAGTTCATCAAATGTTGTTGGCTTTGTGTCTAAAAGCATTCCTCTTGCAAATTTTGTTCCATATTCTGGTATTCCATATGTTCCGACTTGTGAGTGTATTTGTTCTGGAGTTACACCTAATGCTTCTGTAGAGTTAAATATCGACATTGTTTCTTTATCATCTAATGGTATTTCTGTTGGTGCTATTCCTGTTAAATCTTGTAACATACGAATTACCGTTGGATCGTCATGCCCTAGTATATCTAGTTTTAAAAGGTTTGCATCTATTGAGTGATAATCAAAGTGTGTAGTAATTATGTCTGAGTTTGGGTCGTCTGCTGGATGCTGTACTGGCGTAAATTCAAATATTTCCCTTCCTTTTGGTACAACTATTATTCCTCCTGGATGTTGTCCAGTTGTTCTTTTTATTCCAGTACATCCTACTGATAATCTTTGTACTTCTGCTTTATTTACTGGTATTCCTCTTTCTTCAAAATAACTTTTTACATATCCGAAAGCTGTTTTATCTGCTATTGTACCAACTGTTCCAGCTTTGAATGTTGTTCCTTTTCCAAATATTACTTCTGTATATTTATGTGCTTTTGCTTGGTATTCTCCTGAGAAGTTTAAGTCTATATCTGGTTCTTTGTCTCCATTAAATCCTAAGAAAGTTTCAAATGGTATATCCATTCCATCTTTTGCTAACTTATGCCCACATTTTGGGCAATCTTTGTCTGGCAAGTCAAATCCATTTTGATATCCATAGTCATTAAAGTCTGAGTATTTACAATTAGGGCATCTGTAATGTGGTTGTAATGAATTTACTTCTGTAATACCTGTCATAAATGCTACTAATGATGAACCTACTGAGCCTCTTGAACCTACTATATATCCATCCTCATTTGATTTCCATACTAGTTTTTGTGCAATAATATACATAACTGAATATCCATTACTTATAATTGAGTTTAGTTCTCTATCAAGTCTTGTTTGAACTATTTCTGGTAATGGATCTCCGTATAGTTCATGTGCTTTTTTGTAAGCTATATTTTTTATGTCTTCTTCACATCCTGGGATATGTGGTGGACATTTTTCTGGTGATATTGGACTTATTTGTTCACACATATCTGCTATTTTGTTTGTATTTGTTACAACTACCTCATATGCTTTTTCTTCTCCTAGATATTTGAATTCTTCAAGCATTTCTTCTGTTGTTCTTAAATATAGTGGTGCTTGATTATCTGCATCTTCATATTTTTGACCCGCTTCTAATATTCTCCTATATATTTCATCTTGTGGATCCATAAAGTGAACATCACATGTTGCAACAACTGGTTTATTTAGTTTTTCTCCAAGTGCTACAATTTTTCTGTTTATATCTCTTAAATCTTCTTCGTCTCTAAATGTTCCATTTCTTATTAAGAATTGATTATTTCCTATTGGCTGTATTTCTAAATAATCATAATCATTTGCAATTTCTTCTATTTCTTCATCTGGTTTTCCTTGTTCTATAGCTTGATATAGCTCTCCCGCTTCACATGCACTTCCTAAAATTAAACCTTCTGAATATTTTTTTAACATACTTTTTAAAATACGTGGTTTTCTATAAAAATAATCTAAATGTGAATATGATACTAACTTATATAGATTTTTTAAGCCTACATAATTTTTAGCTAAAATTATTGCATGATATGTTTTTAATTTTTTATATTCTTCTTTTTTAGCTTCTGCATCTGCTGCTAATTCGTCTATATCTTCTACTTTTTTGCAACCTTTTTCTTTTAGCAGGTCTACCATTACATTAAATACTTTTACTGTTGTATCTACATCATCTAAAGCTCTATGTGCTACTTCAACTTTTATTCCTAAATTTTCAGCTATTTTTCCTAATTTATATTTTTTGTAATCTGGAAATAAGTCTTTTGCTAAACTTAATGTATCTAAATATGTGTAATTAAATTCATATCCTAATCTTTTTGCATTTTGTTTTAAAAATCCAACATCAAAATTTGCATTATGTGCAACAATTACTGTATCTTCACTATTTCCTAGAAATTCTAAAACTTTTGGGAATATTTTTTCTATTGTTTCTGCATCCTTTACCATATCATCTGTTATATTTGTAACATTTGAAACTCTTTCTGGAATATGTCTTTCTGGATTTACAAAACAGCTAAATTCATCTATTACCTCTTTATTTTTTACTTTCATTATTCCTATTTCTGTAATTCTATCATTTGTTGCGGAAAATCCTGTGGTTTCCAAATCTAGTACGCAATATGTAGTATCAATAGATTGTCTTTTTCCATTATATACTGATTTTGTATTATCAGGTGCTAAATATGCCTCAACACCATATATTACTTTAATATCTTTGTTATCGTTTCCTACCAAATGATAAGCTTCTGGAAATGCTTGCACAACTCCATGATCTGTTATTGCAATTGATTTCATTCCCCATTTCATTGCTCTTTTTATTAAATCTTCTGCAGAAGTTATAGCATCCATTTGACTCATTTTTGTATGCATATGTAATTCTACTCTTTTTACTTCTGAATTATCTTTTCTTACTTCCTTTTTTATTCCCTCACTTTCAACTATTGTATTTGTCATTATAGTAAGTTCACCTGAATATGAGTCCATTTGTGCTTGTCCTGCAATCTTTACACCTTTTGCATTTTTTATTCTTTTAATTATTTTTTTAGATTTATCTTTTGGTAAAAATGCTTTACATGTCATTGAACTAGTACCATCATATATATCAAAACTTAATAAAGTTTTTCCTGATTTTAATTCTTTATCTTCCATATTAAAAATTTCACCATCTATTGAAATTTTTCCATCTTCTAATCCTAATTCTGATATTTTTACTAATGGTTCTATTATATTTATTGAGCTACCTAATATTAATGGTGTATCTTCTTCTTCATCTTCTGATGGTAATTCAGGCAAATTATTTTCTACCTCAATAATTGTATTTGCAATTATTGTTATATCACCTACATATGTATCTATCCCTGCTTTTCCTGTTATCTTTATTCCTAGTACATTCTTTATTTTTTCTGTAATTTCATTTCCTTCCTTTATATCTTTTGCAAATGATTTACATGTAATTGTGCCTGTTCCATCATATAAGTCAATTATTATCATACCTTTTCCTGTTTTTGTTTCTCTACATTGACAATTTACTACCCTTCCAATCAATGTTACTTTAGTATCATTTGCAGAAATATCTTTAATCTTCTTATTATTTTCCTTTGCTCTTGATGGTTTTCCAATTATATATTTTGAATTATCATTTTTTTCTTCTATAAAATCTTCTTGTTGAATATCATTTTCTATGTGTATTTCTGGAATATATCCATCTTCAATATCTTGTGGAGGTATATAATCCGGATCATTATATTCTAGCACTTGCATTTCTGCTGAATTTGTCTGCTTTTTCTCATTTTGCTGTGAAATATATGAAGTTGTTAATTTTATTGCATTATCTTCTATTTCTCTTATTCTTTTTTCATATTCTTTTTCGTCTTCTTCTTTTATTTCTTCTTTTATTTCTATATTATATTCTTTACCAAATAATTTTTTTATTACATTTTCAAGTTCTTTGTCCGTTTTTTTTGCTTTTAAAAAGTCTGCACCTCTTATATGCATTTTTACTTTTATTATATTATCATTAATTTCTATATCACTTTTTATTAAAAGCATTGGTTTCATCAATGGATATTTATGTGCCATATAGCATATAATATTTTTCCACTCATCTTTTATTGTTTTTAATTGTGTATCTGCTTGATATTTTATTGTCATATCTATATTAGAAAATTTAAATCTTTCTAATAAAAACTTTTCGAAATACCATATTTCTTTAATTTCTATATATTCATCTGTTTCCAGAGTTATACCCAATGTACCTGTATTTTTTATTACATCTAATGTTAATATATATGCATCTTTTATATTTGCTTTTGTTTCATAATCATTAAATACTTCATTTACTTTTTTTGTACTGGTTTCAGTCATGTTTTTTGCTCCTTTCAATATATTGGTATTTTATCATATTTTATAATTATCTTAAAGCGAACAAAGGAAAAAA
>CANRBK010000049.1 GCA_947628845.1 uncultured Clostridia bacterium
TATCTAATATTAGAAAAGAATTTTATAAGAAAATATTAAAATTAAGATATGAAATAATACTAAAAATCAACTATGAAAAATTATTAGGAACAAGGTAAAACAAGAAAAATAATTAAAATTAGAAAAAATGAAATATTTATAAGGCATATAAAAAACTGATAGATAAAGACAAGGAGGAAAGGAGGAAAATATATGTTATTAAAAAATAAATTAGGTCTAAATGATGAAATAGAACTTGCTAAAGAGGAAGAAAGAATAACAAAATTAAAAGCAATAGAATTATTTGAAACTCGAAAATTAGAAGAATTTGAAGTTGGAACTTTTCAAGGATTATCTCAAATTCATAAATGTTTATTTGAAGATATATATGAATTTGCAGGAAAGATAAGGACAGAAAACATTTCTAAAAGTAACTTTAGATTTGCTTCAGCAATGTATTTGGAAGAAGCTTTAAAAAAAATAGATAAAATGCCACAATCAAGTTTTGATGAAATTATAGAAAAATATGTTGAAATGAATATAGCTCATCCATTTAGAGAAGGAAATGGGAGAAGTACAAGAATTTGGCTTGATATGATTTTAAAAAAAGAACTTGGTAAAGTTATAGATTGGAGTAAAATAGATAAAGAAGATTATCTACTTGCAATGGAAAGAAGTCCAATTAAAAATATAGAAATAAAAATTTTATTACAAAATGCACTAACTGATAAAATAAATGATAGAGATGTCTATATGAAAGGAATTGATGCAAGTTATAGATATGAAGGATATAATGTGTATAAAGCAGAAGATTTAAAAAATAATTAATGTATGTTTAAATAGATTATCATTTGTTAAAGGAAACATTAATAGAGAAAAAAATTAAAAAATACTTCATAAGCCAAAAGGAGGAGAAAATTATATATGAATGAAAATGAAGAAAGAAATATTAACTTTGAACACTTAAAACAATTTTTTAAAACTGATATGAAAATAAAAAATTTGCTTATGAGAATTAGCCCAGAAGAAATGGATGATTATAATGAAAAAAGTAGAATTGAATACATTGATAATTTGTATAAGCAAATAAAGGATTTAGAAGAAGAATTTAAAGTTATATCTAAAAATTTTAATTTTGGAGAAGAAGTAGATAAAGTTATAAATGAATACTTTTCTAAATTAAAGCAGAAACTTTTAATATCTCAATATAATAAAGGAGTCAATAACTCAATATATGAAAATAATTTTTCTAATATGAGTGAAGAATTAATTGAAGAAGTAAAAAACAATTTTGTAGGTTACACATTATCAGGTACCACAGATTTAGCTAGATTAATAAAAAAAGCAAATAGTATAAATGAGTTATTACATATATTTCATTCTTATATAACTAATAGTGAAAAAATAATGGAAAGTATGCCAATAATTGAAACTAAAGAAAATGAATACAATTATGCAATAACATTATATGGAGAGGAAACCAATATGGCAAGAAAAATTTTTGAAGACTTTCCAGAAAACTTAGATGTTGGTAACACTGATATAGTTGCAATACAAGGTAAAACTTTGATGATGGTTAGAGATAGGGGACATGCTTTAACAATAGATATAGAAGAAGGTAATAAGAGTAATATAATAAGATATTTTGTACCAAAAATATGTAATAGAGATATGATAGAAAAATTACCAGGTATAAATAAGATTAGTCAAAATTGTGCAACAGGAGCATTTGAAATTTCAAAAGAAGAAATTTCAGAAAAATTATTTAGTTTTATAGGAAAAATACCAATGGATTATGATATGCCTGAAATTCATAATTATTATACTCAAAATGAAGTAAAAACACAATTTGAAAATACTCAAAAGGAAGAAGAACAACAATTCAAACAGCCTATTTTTGGAATAGAAGATGCTAAAGAAGTGGCAATGGAAGTTGGAGAAAAAGGAAGAACAACTAGTAGTATAATAAAAATTAAAGATATGATAAAACAAGCTGATTTAAAAAAACAAATTTTAGACGAAAGGGAAGATAGATAAAATGACAAATCAACTAATGATAAATAATATAGCAAAAGAAACTATTATAGTATTAAATTATTTTGATGAAAGTTTCATATCTAAAATTTCAAATAGTTTTTTGCTAAAGCTAAAAGAATTAGCTAAAGATTCTAATTTAGTCGTAAAAATAGATAAATATAAAAGCTTAAAGGAACAAAATATTTCGAATGAATGTAAAGATTTGATATCTATAATATATTATAAATATGTTGCATCAAAAGATGAACAAAAGGAGTTATGGAATTTATGGAATAATAATGAAATATTATATCAAAAAATAATAAAAGATAAATATAGTATAGATAATATTTTTAAAAATAAAAAAGAAAAAATTCAAAAACCAGAAAAACAGAATCTTCCAACAGTAATAAAAAAAGACAATATTATTGATAAAATAAGAAAATTTTTATGTAAAATATTTAATAAATAATAAATATCGGGATAAAAAACTTACATATAAAGAGGGTGATTTAAAAATTTATGAATAAAAAAATAAATTATAAATTACTAATGTTTATTATTATATTAGTTATTATTATAAGTCTAATATTGTGTATAACCAATATTAATATAAATAATAAAAGTAATAATAAGATTTCTGAAATTGAAAATGTTAATAATGAATTAAGCAATATTATACAACAAGAAGAAAATTTAAATGATACAAACATTAATAATAAAGATGAAGAAAGTAAAGAATTATTTAGCAAATTTTATGAAAAAGCAGATAATTTATTAAAAGGAATGACGCTAGAAGAAAAAGTTGGACAAATGTTTTTAGTTAGATTTCCAGATACTGGAGTACTTGAAGAAATAAAAAATTATAATCCATCTGGTTATATTTTATATGGAAAAGATTTTAAAAATGAAACCAAAAATTCAATTCTAAATAAACTTCAACAATGTCAAAATGTAAGTAAAATAAAATTAGCATTAGCAGTTGATGAAGAAGGGGGAAGCGTGGTAAGAGTAAGTGCATACACACAATTTCGTTCAACTAAATTTTTATCACCTCAACAATTGTGGAAAAAAGGTCAACTGCCAGCAATTTTAAAAGATTCAACTGAGAAATCCAACTTATTAAAAAGTATTGGATTAAATATGAATCTTACTCCTGTAGCTGATGTGCCTACAAAAGAATCATCTTTCATATATAATAGATCATATGGGAGAGGGACTGAAAAGACATCAATATATGTGGCAGAGCTAATAAAAACTATGAATAATGATGGAATGATTTCTACAATGAAGCATTTTCCCGGCTATGGCGATAATGTAGATACACATACAGGAATTGCCATTGACCAAAGACCATATAGTTCATTTACAACTTCGGACTTTTTACCATTTATAAGTGGAATAGAAGCAGGAGGGCCTTGCATACTAGTAAGTCATAATATAGTAAAGGCTATGGATGAAAATAAACCAGCTTCATTATCAGAAAATATCCATAATATTTTAAGAGAAGAATTAAACTTTTCAGGAATTATAATGACTGATGATTTAGCTATGGATGCAGTAAAAGGATATGCAGAAAATGGAGAAGCTGCTACTCAAGCTGTATTAGCTGGTAATGATTTAATTATTTCATCTGATTTTATAAAACAAAAACAAGAAGTTTTAACTGCAATAAAACAAGGCCAAATTTCTGAGCAAATAATAGATAAAGCTGTTAAAAGAATATTAGCATTTAAATGTATGTATAATATAATGTAAAAAAATAGAATAATTTATATTATATAGTAGAAAAATTTTTTTTTATATGGTATAGTAGTTTTAAATTTTAAAATATTATGAAAGGGAAGAATATGAAAAAAGTAATAATAATAGGAGCAGGACCAGCGGGACTAACAGCCGCCAATGAATTGTTAAAAGATAAAGAATATGAAGTAATAGTTCTAGAAGAAACTAATGAAATAGGAGGAATATCAAGAACAGTAAAATATAATGGAAATAGAATGGATATAGGAGGGCATAGATTCTTTTCAAAAGATGAAAGAATTTTGGATTACTGGAAAGAAATAATGCCTATTCAAGGAAAAGATGCATATGATGATAAAAAGTTAGGAAAGCAAAAAAAGCTACAAGAAGGTGGACCAGATCCTGAAAAAGAAGATAATGTAATGTTAATTAGAAATAGAGTTTCAAGAATATTTTATCTAAAGAAATTTTTTGATTATCCAATTAGTATGAAAAAAGAAACATTTACAAATATGGGATTTTCAAGAACAATAAAATCAGGGTTTAGTTATCTAAAATCTATAGTAATAAAAAAGAAAGAAGATTCTTTGGAAAATTTTTATATAAATAGATTTGGAAAAGTATTATATAGTATGTTTTTTGAAAAATATACTGAAAAAGTATGGGGAAGACATCCAAGCAAAATATCAGCAGATTGGGGAGCACAAAGAGTAAAAGGAGTATCAATAAAAGCAGTAATTAAAGACATGTTCACTAAAAAATTTGGAAAAGCAGATAATAAAAATGTAGAAACATCACTTATAGAAGAATTTTGGTATCCAAAATTAGGACCAGGACAATTATGGGAAAAATTAGCTACTATTGTAGAAGAAAAAGGAGGAACAATTCTAAAAAACCATAAAGTAACAAATATCAATATAAAAGATAACCAAATTATATCTGTTGAATGCGAAGTAGATGGTCAAATAAAACAAATAGATGGTGACATTTTTATATCATCTATGCCTTTAAAAGATTTAGTATCTGGAATGCAAGGACAAGAAATACCAGAAGAAGTATTAAAAATAGCAGAAGGATTACCATATAGAGATTTTATGACAGTAGGGCTACTAGTAAATAAATTGAAAATAAAAAATGAAACTAATATAAAAACATTATCAAATATAGTTCCAGATTGTTGGATATATGTACAAGAATCTGATGTAAAATTAGGAAGAATACAAATATTTAATAATTGGTCTCCATATTTAGTTGAAAATCCAGAAGATACAGTATGGATAGGACTTGAATATTTTGCAAATGAAAATGATGAATATTGGAACATGAGTGATAAAGAATTTATAGACTTTGCAATAAATGAATTAGAAAGCATAGGGATTATTGAGAAAGATGATGTATTAGATGCACATAGAGAAAAAGTGAAAAAAGCATACCCAGCATATTTTGATACATATTCACAAATTGATGAATTGATAAAATATATTGATACATACTCAAACTTATACTGCATAGGAAGAAATGGACAACATAGATATAATAATATGGATCATTCTATGTTAACAGCAATAGAAGCAGTAAATAATATAAAAAACAATAAGCAAAGTAGAGAGAATATATGGAATGTAAACACAGAGAATGAATATCATGAAAAAAAGGAGACAAATGTTGAAAAATAAAAAGAATAAAAATATATTATTGATTATAATATTATTAGCATTGATAGTTAGACTTATATATGTAATAAAAACGCCTTATGAAGAAAATCAACACGATTTGGACTTGTCATATATATTAACTATATATAAGACAGGACATCTACCAGATACTAATAGAGGACAATATTATCATCCACCATTACATCAAATAATAAGTGCAATGTTTTTGAGTGTAGAAAGTTGTTTTATAAAAGATATGACAATAGATATAGTAGGAGAAAGTTTGCAATTTGTAACTCTAATATATTCAATGATACTTTTATATGTAATATATAACATAGCAAAAGAAATAAAATTAAAAGAAGATCTTATATTATATATAATGTTTATTACAGCATTTAATCCTACATTGATTATATTATCAGGAAGCATAAATAATGATAATTTATGTGTATTAATGATTATGTGGAGTATATTAAGACTTATAAAATGGTTTAAAAAGAGTAATATAAAAAATACGATATTATTAGCATTAACAACAGGCCTAGCAGTAATGGCAAAAACTAATGGAGCAATAATAGCAGTTCCAATAATGTATGCATTTATACTAAAATTATATAGAGAAATAAAAAAATCAAAAAATAAATCAATAATAGTAGAAAAATATTTAAAAATATTTATAATATTTGGAGTAATATCATTACCAATAGGATTATGGTACAACATTAGAAATTATATATTATTTAAACAACCAATACTATATGTTCTAAATCCGAATAATGTTGATCTATATATTGGAAACTATAATTTATTGCAAAGATTTTTACCATTTTCAAATCAAATATTTGAAATGTATTGTGATCCTTGGAATGATTATAATTTACCAATATACTTAATAAAATGCTCTTTATTTGGAGAATTTTTATGGTGCTACCGGAAAAATGGCAAATATATATTATACAATTTCTATAATATTAAATATTATTTTCAATATTATTGCATTATATTGTATAATTAAAAATGTAATAACTAAAAATAAAAGAAATATTGTATGGAAATATATAGTGTTTATATTAGGAGCTGCTAATATAATTAGTTTTATACTAATGAATTTAAAATTACCTTATGCATGTAGTATGGATTTTAGATACATAGTACCTATAATTTTTGTACAAGCAATTTTTATATCTTATGAATTACAAGATATTATTAGAAAAAATAACAAAAAAGGGGAAATAATATTTATATCTGTATTTGAAATAACAATAATGTTAATGTTTTTTTCAGATATAATGATATTATTAGCATAATAAAGAACAAGAAAGAGGAGAAAAAATGGGTAAGCTAGTATTGATTGATGGAAATAGCATAATGAATAGAGCCTTTTATGGAATAATGGGAAGTAAAGCATTAACAACAAAAGATGGAAAATATACAAATGCTATTTATGGCTTTTTATCAATTTTATTTAAGTTATTAGAAGAAGAAAAACCAGAATATTTAGGAGTATCATTTGATTTAAAAGGACCGACAGCAAGACATGAATTATATGAAGGATATAAAGCAAACAGAAAAGGAATGCCTAATGAACTTGCAGAACAAATGCCAATTATAAAAGAAATATTAAGTGCCATGAATATAGACATAATTGAAAAAGAAGGATATGAAGGTGACGATATAATTGGAACATTATCAAAATATGGAGAAAAGAAAGGCTTAGAAGTAATAATACTTTCAGGAGACAGAGATACTTTTCAATTAGCAACAGATAATGTAAAAATACACATTCCTAGAACGAAAGCAGGAAAAACAGAAACGGAAATATTTGATAGAAATAAAGTCAAAGAAGTTTATGGAATAGAACCAAAACAACTAATAGAAGTAAAAGGACTTCAAGGAGATACATCAGATAATATACCAGGAGTACCAGGAATAGGAGAAAAAACAGCTCTTTCATTGATACAAAAGTTTGGAACAATAGAAAAACTATACAAAAAATTGGAATCAGGAGATTCAGGATTAAAAGGAAAACAAAAAGAAAATTTAGAGCAAAATAAAGAGTTAGCAGAACTTTCAAGAACTTTAGGAAAAATAAATGTAAAAGTACCAATAGAAGACACTTTAGAACAATTAAAAATAGAAGAATGGGATAAACAAAAAGTACTAAGTATTTTTAAGGAATTAAATTTTAAAAGATATATAGAAAGATTTAATTTACAAAGTGATAGAGAATCAGAAGGTTTATCAGAAACAACTGACAATATAGAAAAACAATATGATGTAAAAATGAAAACACCTGAGGAAATAATAAATATTATAACAGAACAAAAAGAAATGATTTTTTACAATAATACATCAAAAGATGAACAACCAGAAAAAATAATAAAAGAAAAAATTATAGGAATAGGAATTTATAATAAAAAAGAAAAAGAATCTTATTATCTAGATTTAACAAAAGATAATACAATACAAATATTAAAACAAATATTTGAAAATGAAGAAATATCAAAAATAGGAATAGATTTAAGTAAGACATATATATTATTAAAACAAGAAGGAATTAATTTAAAGGGAATAAAATATGATATATCAATTGCTGCATATATATTAAATCCAACAAATAATAAATTAGATATACAAAACCTAGCAGAACAATACTTAGAAATAGATATAAATGAAATTTTAGGTAAAAGTGAAGTAAAACAACAACAAATAAATTTATTTGATGAAATAAAAAAAGAAAATGACATAGAAGAAAACAAAATTGAGGAAAAAAAATCTACACTTTATGCATATATAATATGCAAAATACAAGAAATAACTCAAAAAAAATTAGAAGAAATAAATGCAGTGTTTTTATTTAATAATATAGATATGCCTACAATAACAATTTTAGCAGATATGCAATGGAATGGAATGTATGCAGATGAAAGAGAGCTAGATAGTTTTGGAAATAAATTAAAAGAGCAATTAGAAATAAAAACCAAAATGATATATGAAATGGCAGGAGAAGAATTTAATATAAATTCGACGAAGCAATTAGGAGAAATACTATTTGAAAAAATGAAACTACCAGTTATAAAGAAAACTAAAAATGGATATTCAACTGATGTAGATGTACTAGAAAAATTAAAATCGGAAGATCCAATAATTTCAGAAATATTGGATTATAGACAATTAATGAAATTAAATTCAACATATGTAGAGGGATTAAAACAATATATTAACCCAAAGACCAAAAGAATACACTCATTCTTCCACCAAACAATAACAGCAACAGGAAGAATAAGTTCAACAGAACCTAATTTACAAAATATACCAACAAGATTTGAATTAGGAAAACAAGTAAGAAAAATATTTAAACCAGAAAATGGAAAGGTATATATAGATGCTGACTATTCTCAAATAGAATTAAGAGTATTAGCACATATATCAGAAGATAAACACATGATTCAAGCTTTTGAAGAAAATCAAGACATCCATAAGCAAGCAGCATCAAAAGTATTCAAAACACCAATAGAAAAAGTAACAAAAGAACAAAGAAGTAATGCAAAAGCAGTAAACTTTGGAATAGTGTATGGTATAAGCGATTTTGGATTAGGTGAACAGCTTGGAATATCAAGAAAACAAGCAAAAAAATATATAGATGAATATTTAGCAGAATATCAGGGAATAAAAAACTTTATGGAAAACATCACAGAAAAAGCAAAAGAGGTAGGGTATGTAGAAACATTATTCAATAGAAGAAGATATATACCAGAACTAAAATCAAATAATTATATGGTAAGACAATTTGGAGCAAGAGCTGCAATGAACACTCCAATACAGGGAACAGCAGCAGATATAATGAAAATAGCAATGATAAATGTTTATAATGAATTAAAAAGGAGAAAATTAAATTCAAAAATAGTTTTACAAGTACACGACGAAATGATGATAGAAGCTCCAATTGAAGAAGCTCCAGAAGTAAAAGAAATAATAAAAAAGGAAATGGAAAATGCAATTACCTTAAAAGTGCCGTTAATAGCAGATGTTTCAGAAGCATATAACTGGTATGAATGCAAGTGACAAAATTAGTCACCCGAAAGGAGTAGTTTAAAATAATTATAATAAAGAAAAGGACACTAATTATTTTATTTATAATATTAACTATATTGGTAGCAGCAATAAATATAGATATTACTAGTAGTTTGCAAAATATTATATATAAGAAAAAATATTCAGAATATGTTTCAGAATATTCAAAAAAATATAATATAGATGAAAACTTAATATATGCAGTTATTAAAGCAGAAAGTAACTTTAATCCAAATGCAAAATCAAGTAAAAACGCAATTGGATTGATGCAAATAATGGAAAATACAGCTAAAGAAATTGTAATAAAATTAAATTTGCAAATACCAGATGAAGAATTGCAAGAAAAATTAGAAGAAGCAGAATTAAATATAAATATAGGAACAAAATATTTATCAATGTTAATAGAAAAATATCAAAATATAGAAGTAGCAGTAACTGCATATAATGCAGGAATTGGAACTATAGATAATTGGATTGATAAAGGAATAATAAAATCAGATGGCTCTGATATAGAAAATATTCCATATAAGGAAACAAATATATATGTTAGAAAAATTTTAAGAGATTACGAGATTTAT
>CANRBK010000050.1 GCA_947628845.1 uncultured Clostridia bacterium
ATATGGTGTGCCTAGGCGGACTCGAACCACCATCGGTCGCTTAGGGGGCGACTGCTCTATCCTGCTGAGCTATAAGCACATATTTTAATAACTATACTATAACAAATTTTTTTATTTTTGTAAAGTAAAAGAATGTAGCATTTTGCTACATCCTTTTATCTTATTTTAATACTACCTTTTTGATAAGTATTACCCCTCCTGCTAAGATCACTAGGAAGCCTAATCCAACTAAAATATAAATCATTATTTGTTTTGAACCAGTAGGTGGAATTATAACAAGTTTTGCTAATCCATGATCACCACTGTTTGCTCCATCAATTTCTGTTGGATCCTTTGATATATCATAGTTTGCTGGTGTTATAAGTTGCCATTCTTCATTTCCTGCATCTTGTTTCATCATCTGTCCATAGAATCTTCCTACTACATTTTCTACCATAAATAATTCTGCTTTATTTTCAAATACCATTTCTTCTTCTGATGTTGATAATAATTTACTTCCTTTTATTGTAATACTTCCTTCTTCTCCAGGGTATAGGTCTGATTTTTTTGTTCCTTCGTTGTTATATGGAGATTTACTTATATATAATAGTGGATTAGTTATATGTAGTATGTTATTTCTTTCTGAAATTACATCGAACGCACCAGTATCCATTTTTATACTATCATCATACAATGTACTATAATTATTCTCATTATCAGTTTTTCTATTATCTTTTGGTATTAAACTCCATTCATTTTCTCTTACCTGATTTACATTATACTCTGGATAGTCCGTTTTTAAACTTTCGTCTATATAATCAATTATTCTTCCTATAGTAGTTAAAACTGGTTTTTCTGATCCTTTTTCTCCATATTTGTAGTATACTTCGTTGTCATAATCAAGTTCCGAATTATTTGCAACTTTAAGTTCAAAAGTTAACTCTAGTGTTGCTCCTTGTATAATTTCTGGATCAACTTCAATCTTAGCAGATCCATCTTTTGGATATGTAAGATATTTTATTGAGTCTACTCTTGGATCTCCCTCAGCTAATACTTGTTCGTTATTTGCTATTAATTTCACATAACTTATTTCATTCTTTAACTCTAGTTGCTGTCTTGGTCTCTCAATTATACCAAATTTTATTTCATATTTTGTTGACTCTGGACTCCAATCATATTGTGTAGTATCATTTCTTTTATCTTCTATTGGAAAATCCATTCTTGCTGTATTTGCTTTTATAGATAAGATGCTTGATACATTACCATAAAAAGTTTTATTATAATAATCAATTTCTTTTAACGCTTCATTAATTTCTTTTCTTTTTTCCCATTCATCTACTGCTGAAGATTTATTTTTATAATCATCATTTCTATACCAATACCAACCTTCATAATTATCATCATGATCATCATTATCATCAAATATTTTTTCAAATAAATCTTTACTTACAATTGTAGATTTATAATCTTGAGTTGTAACGTTCTTGTCTCCTATCTTTGTATATTCATCATCTATTTTGCCATAAGTATATTGTATATAATATTCACCTGGAATTAATCCAACCAAATTATATGAACCATTTTCATCAGTATTAAATCTTGCTTCATTTTCTTCTACATTTCCATATTCATCAAAACCATATAATTTTGCTACCCCATTATTTTTATAATCCATTAGTTCTACATGAACATGTTTTACTGCATTTTCTCCTTCATCATATTCTCCATTTCCTTTTCTTTCTTCTCCTGGATGTATTTCTTCTTTGTCAATATCTATAGGATTATCCTCAAATACTAAGCCTGAAATCTCCTTTGAATTTTTTCTCTTGAAGTATAAGTCTGGTGCTGCATCTGTATCATCTTCATATGTATCCATACTATTATAATCCATACTATCAGGTGCTGAATCTATGTCTATTCCTCCATAAGTTGCACCATCCTTGAATGTTGAATATGAAGAAATCTCTGTAACATTTTTTCCTATTTCTAATTTGTCATTTTCTCCTGTTCCTAGGTTAGCTAAGCTTATTATTGTTTCTGTATTTAGTTCATATTTTAAATATATTGTCATATATTCTCCTGGATTAATTACTTTGTCTATCATTCCTTGTGTTTGCCATACTTTTACGCTATCTCCTACATTTCCTGCATCTTGCCATTCAATAGATATTTCTTCATTACCATCCATATAATATGATTTTTCAATTTTATCTAATCTATTATCAGCATAATTTTTTAAAGAAACTTTTGATAATAGAGAACTACTTTCATTTTTAATTGCTAATTTATATGTTACAAATACTTTTAATTTATTTTCATTATCAGAATCATTTTTTGTATAAGCTATATAAGAATCATAAATCTCTCTAGTATAAGTAAGATCTTTAAATTTACCACTATTTTTTCTTCCATAAACTGAGAATGGATCTAATAATGCATCATATCCTGGATTTATTTCTACATCTGGTACACCTTCCTGAATATATTGTGCCTTTTGATTATATTTGTATGTATGAGTATATCCATTTATTGTAAGTTGTATATCTTCTAGATCAGTTACAACAGCCAAGTCAGGTTGTTCTCTACGATAAATACCTAAGTTAATATCTTTTATTTCTTTAGTTCCAACTGGTAATAGTTCATATATTTCATCAAATTTGCAACCTGCTGTACTTGTATCAGATTTCATAGCTACTGCTGAAGGTGGATCAATTTTGTCTTTAACACTTTCTATAGAATACTCTTTTTCTTCGTCTGATAATAATTTTGATGCATTATTGTCTTTATCATATTTATAAGTTAAAGTACTTGTATTATTACCTTCATTATCTTTAGAGTGTCCTATTGTAGTTTGCTTTTCTAGATCAGTTTTTGATTCTCCTGCAATAGTTGAAAGATCATTATTAAATTTTGTCCTATCTTCACTTTTTTCTTTCGCTTTTGAAGTATTTTCTCTGTTATATCCATCAAATGGGACTTTTTCTATTTCTTTTTCAGTAAGAACACATTGATATTTTAGTCCATTATATTCAAATTCTATATAATAATCATTTAATTTATCTATTAAAATATTATATTGAACTTTTGGTTCTCCATTTTCACCTAGGACTTTATTTCCATTTGCATCTAATACAAATTGTGTTCCTTCCAATTTATATCCATTTTTATCAGTTGTTTTCTCTAATATTAATCTTGCATCACCTTGATTTTGTTTTTCATATAATCTAACTATAATTCCTTCAGCTTTATCTTTACCATCACTTTCTTCATCATATAAATCATCTCGTGTTGTTGTTTTACCTGTTTGAATATCTTCCCATACATATCCACTTAAATCTACAGTATATTGTTTATTTATCATTAATAAGGTTGATTGTCCTTTTAATGCGTATAAATAATAATCTAATATAGATTGTTTTACCTTTTCAGTTGGTATTTCAACAATATTAAATAATAACCTGCTATATTTTACTAAATTTTCTTCTGTGCTAATTACTTCGTTAGCCTGTTTATTTATTTTTTCTTCATTACTTTCATCCAAATATATTAAATTAATTACTTGTCTTATTGTTGGTATGTCAACAGTGTCATATATTCTAGTGCTCTCTATCATTTGTTCATATAAGTCATTTTTTGGGTCTTCGCCTGTTATCATTTTATATATTCCTTGTGCTATAACTTTCGTATCTACTTTTTTTGTCATTTCTTTAAAATAATCACTAGTATAAAATTCTTCTATAACTTTTCTTAATAATTGTTTTTTATCTTCAGTATCTTTCATATCTCCATTTGCTACTAATTTTACATTTATAATCCTTGAAGTATCTAATTTATAATATAATAAATCCGGATTTTTATCATAATCAAATTTATATTCTTGTGCAAAATATTCTGTCTTATATGCAGTGCCATCTTTTGCTGGTAGATTTTTCAAAATTACCATACCACTATCATTTTCAGCACAATTTCCATCTATGTAATTACCAATGGTTGATCCTTTTTCTCCTGTATAGAAAACCTTCGCTTCTTGTATCGATGTTGTCCATTCAATTTCTGCTGGAGCATTTTCTATATATTTATAAGAACTCATATAATTTTTGGTACGATTTCCTGCATTATCTACATTTTTATATATTACAAATCCTACTCCATTCATCTTTTCATAAGTATCTTGATCTACTTTTGTTAAGCTTATATCACCATATAGTTTATTTTTCATTATTATCTCAATAGTATCAATATCTCCTTCAAATGTCTTACTTATTTTTACTTGATTTTCATCTTGTAAATCTAATTTATATCCTGATGGTGTTTCAATTTCTTTAATAGTATAATTTAATTTCTGCCCTCCTAATTCTCTAGGTATATTTGCTATAACATAGTAATCACCATCAAAGTATCCATCATAATACCAACCATATTGTGAGTCTAAGCACCAAGTAGATGCTGTACTACGTATATTGTTTTTATCTATAACAAAATCATGCTCATAATTAGAATATTCATTTACTATCTTTACTTTCCAATTATTTAATAATATCATAGGGTCTTCATTATCTTGTTTTTTTATTTTTATTTTTCCTACTGAAAGTTTGCTACCTACAAGAGTTATATCAGCCTCTGTATTTTGTGTTCTTGGTATAGGATTTCCCCCATTTATTATTTCATCAGACAAAGGAACATTTCTTCTTATTAACACTTGTTTATTCAAAACAGATCCTCCATCTATTGTTGTCCACAATTCATCAATTGATCCATTAAATTTATAAGTACTCTTTTGTTGATTTTTAACCTTTATATAAATACTTGTAATCCATGTATCTTTTTTCTTTACCTTTAAATAAAATGTTTGATTTGATGCTGGATACTCTAAAATACTATTATGACTTTGATCAACTAAAGTATAATCTGCTAATATAGATTCTACTCTTGGACTTGTATTCATTTTCTTTACAACAAATTGAATTATGTCACCTGTATATTTTACACTATATGGTCCTACATAATAATATTCTTCGTCACATGGATAATAATTTACTTCTTGACCTTCTAAATTATTTGAAATACTTGCTGCTTTTTCAACTATTGTTTCATGAATATTATTAAAGTTTATAAAAGGGGTACGACTTATAGTTTCGTTCATGTTATATTGATATAACCATGAGTCTTCATGGCTTGTTGCCATTTTCATTCTAAGTGAATCTGAGCAAAGTAACTCACTTCCAGCTGTTAAACAACCATGGTGATGATATCCATGTGTATAGTAGTCTGTTCCAGAGTTTGCTCCGTCAAAATTATCATTAGGTCCTACTCCTATATTAGTATCATACCAACATTCCACGCTATCTATACTAGGTCTATAATTTCTAGCAACATACGATGTTAAAAAAGTTTGAGCATCACTACTAAAAGCATAACTTGATACATTTACAAATATAATTGATGAAAATAAAATTATAGTTCCTAAAATTTTTATATTTTTTATATTTATAATTTTCTTTTCAATCAACAATTTAATAATAATTAATAATGCTAAAATTCCTATAATTATACCTGCATACATCAAAGCACCTGTTTTTATAGAAATTAATAATTCTGCTTCTGAATAATCATCTTCTTGTTTATTTTTATTATTTGCAACAGAGTCTATGTCAGAATTTCCATTTATACTATTACTTTTCATAATCTCTGCACTATTGGTTAGTCTTCCAGTTGAATTTGTTGTTAATTTTTTAGTTAAATTCAATGTAATAATCTTACTTTCTCCTACTGGTATAACTATTCCTGCTAAACTTATATTTTTTAATATTCCATTTGCACTTAATGACCATCCTTCATTTATACTACTATCAAACGTAAATCCTTCTGGTAAATAATCTATAATTTCACTTACATATCCATTTACATTTCCCTCATTTTTTATTTCTATTTGATATTCTACATTAACTACTGCTCCCTCAATTTGTTTCGCTGGAATTTCTATTTTAGCTAATTTTGATTCATTATAATTATATTGTTTATTTGTATTACCATATTTAGCTGATATATTTATAATACTTTTATTTATACTTAAATCAAATTCTTCATTTTGTATTAATCCCATATCTATATTAGTATAGTTTTTTGTTAAGTTTATTGTATCTGTTACACCAACTTTTTTTACATTACCATCTATATTAACTTCTTTTAATATAGCATCAGAATTTAATGTTTCTCCAACTCTATTTTTTCTGTATGTAGTAAGAGCATATTTTTCATTATCATATTCAAATAACACTAAATATTGTCCTGATGGCACATTATCAAATTTGTATGCACCACTTGAATCTGTAACTATTCTACTATCGTCTGATACTAATGAATTTGTTTGTGCATTAAATAATTTTACAACAACATTTTCAAGTAATTTTTCACTATTATCTCTACTTCCGTCTTTATTCATATCTATCCATACAACACCACTTATACTATATCTATTTTCTGGATTAATAGGATTATCTGGATTATCTGGATTATTTGGGTTATCTGGAGTGTCTGGGTTGTCTGGGTTGTCTGGATTATCCGGATTATCTGGGTTGTCTGGAGTGTCTGGGTTTATTGGATTATCTGGATCATCTTCGTCTTCTCCATAATATGATAAAATTGCATTTTTAATTATATTTGAATTTTTAGAAAATGATGTATTACTATATTCCCATATAATTTGTCCACAATTAGTTACTTCTGTTCTAGTTGCAGTAATACCTGCCGTAGCTTTTATTTTTATAGTAATTTCTTCTCCAACTGGTACTACTAATATTTCGTCTACATCTGGAACCAAATCACTATCTTCTACTCCTTCTGGTATTATTTTTGTATTTAATTCTTTAGTATAACTATGTTTTGTATATGCTGTAATATTACCAGCTTCATCAGTTTCCCATTCATAAGTTTCATATTCCATACTTTTAGCAACCATATTTTTGTCAATAAAATCTCTTAGTCTAACATTTGATGCATCTTTAAAGTTTTTTTCACTTGTAATATTTCTTATTTTAAATATATATTCTACTTCTTCTCCATATACTAATTCTTTTCCTTCTTTATCACAAGTTTGAACTATATCAAAAACTACATTATACATTTGTTGTATATTATAGTTAGAATAATATGTATCTGTCTCATTTCCATTTATACTTGCTATAGTATTTATCTTATATTTATCAATACTTTCTTTGCCATGTGGCTGTATAAATAAACATATTTCTTTATTACTATTTGCTTCTAAAGTATCAAAAGATATTCTTAAAATATTATTTACTTCTTCTACACTATACCATTTTTCTTCTGTATATGCATATTGTAATTCATCTGGTAAAATCATATTTATATTAATATTGTTTATATTTTGATTAGTATTATTTTCTAAATTTATTGTATATATCCATAAATTTTCTGATCTTTGAGTTTCCAAAGCTTTAAGCCTTATTGTCATTTCAGCTTTTTTTACAATATTTTTTATTTGATAACTTGATTGTTCTGTACCATTTACTTTTATTTGTATATTTGAACTTATTTCTTTTTGTTCTTCATTTTCTGCCAAAGAATTTATTTTTACATAATAATTTAATTCTTTTTCTTCTCCTGATTGTAAACTAATTGTGTCACCATAATTTTGTTTTGCTGTGTCTAAATTTTCTTTACATTTATCATATTTTTGTTGTCTTATATCACTATCAGTTAATTCATCAACATTATAAATTTCTGTATATGTTGTTCCTTCTGGTACATTTCCAGCTACATTTATATTGCTAATTTCACTATTAGAATTGTTTTTTAATTTTATATTATATTTTATATATTCATTCTCATGAACTATATCTTCATTCTTTAATTCTTTTTCTCCTAAAATAGCTTTTATCTCTGTTGTTAATCCTAAATTTGTTGAAATAGCATAAGGTATTGCAGCAATATTGTTATTGCTATATACTATTGAATTATTTATTGAAAAAATATTTATATTATATTGTTTTGATTCATTTCCTTGTTTTTCATAATCAATTTTTCCATTTTCATTTGTGTATTTTAGATTTATACTTGTATCACATGAAGCTATATCTTTTCTTAATATTATAGTTGCTGGAATTATAATATTTGTACCTTCAAGCATTAAGTTTTCTGAATATTGGCTTTGATTTCCTTGTAATTCAATTACTATACTCCTATCTTTTACTTCTGCATTTTTTATGCTTATTCCATTTTCATATAATAAAGAAACATCTCCTAATATAACCTTTTCAACTTCTATAGGTAATTCTATAGTTATAACTGGATTTCTAAATAGATTATATTTATTACTATTTGATGCTAATGTTGCTGTAAATATTACGTCGTTTTGTATATTATTTGTCCATTGTGTTTTATCTAAAGATAAATCCACTTTTGTTTCCGCTTCTTTTATTTCTATAGAATTATCATTTGAATATTCATAAACTTTTTCTTTTTTTACTTCAACAACTTTTTGTTGTTCTTCATCTAGAATATTTACATTATTTATAGCACTGATATCATCTGTAGATATTATTTTATTAATTTCAATGTTTTTCATTGTTTCTTTAATTGCTTTTGTATGTTTTATATTTATTTTTCCTAAGTTTATTGGTTTACTTATGTTTATATTTAATTGTGATATTTCTTCATTGTATGTTATTTCTATTGTTCCATCTTCTCTCGCTTCTGTATCTTTATTTATTTCCGCTAAAACATTATTATTTGGATCTAATATTTTTAAATATCCATCTTCTCCTAATTTATCTAAAATATCTTGTTTATTTATTATTGTATTTTTATATATTATTTCATTTGTATCTCCATCTTCAACATTTTGTTCAAACTTTGTATGACTAAAGATATTTATTTCATCAGCTATTTCTTTGTATCCTATATCTATTTCCATATTCTCAGTATATTCAGTCCTATAATTTGTACCATTTTGAATATTTGAACTTATATATCCATTATATATTTCACTTGTTTGTAAGTTAGTTGATATAAGATTTGATATATTTGTATTAGTAATATATTTTTCTTCTACTTCTTTTTCTAATACTCTTGTCCCATCGCTATCGCTTAATAATCTTTGTATGATTTTTCCACTAATTTGCAACTCTCTTTCAGTATTATCTTCTACATAACAATCTTTATCATAATATATAATAATAGAATATTCATCTCTTGCATTTTCAACATTTTCTGTATAAGAATCTGGATTAGAAGCTACTATATCTATTATACCCTCATCTTTATTATATTCTTGATAAATATTTTTTGCTGTATCTCCTCCATTTGTTGCTTTTGTAGAAATTCCTATAACTTCTACGTTTTCTGGATATTTACCATTTATTTGAGGTAAATTTAATCGCACTCCTGTACCATATAATGGTTCATATTCTTGACCTTCATTATATTCATTTCCTGTTTTTAAATTTAATTGCACCATTAAGCCTTTATGTTCTTCACTTATTTTATAATTGGCATACTTTTCTAGTTTCATTTCGTATACTGGCTTAATTGTTTCCTGCTCAGTAACTCCGGTGATTTCATCTATTGCATTTGAAATTACGATTAGTAAAGAATTGTTAATTAACATTAATATTAAAAACAAAACTCCTATCACTTTATTTACTATACTTTTCATGAATATTCCTCCTTATATTATCATCCATTTTACCTTATTTTAATTGTACAAACTTCTTTATTTTATTTCAATATGCATGTTTTTTATATTACAAATTTAGTTTTATCCTTTACTAGGGAAGCTATTTATCCAATTTTTTTTCGCCAAAAATTAAGTTTTCTTTACATTTTTGTTACACCATATTTATATTATAGGAAATTCAGAAAATTTTCCTACAAT
>CANRBK010000051.1 GCA_947628845.1 uncultured Clostridia bacterium
TATTAGATGTAGGAGATGGCTTAGCTATAAGTAGAATAAAATAAGAACAAGAGGTAATTATCTTACTTCTTGTTTTTTCTTGTTTAGACTTTTTAATTTTATTTCTTAAAATTATAATATGTAAAAGACTTAGGTTGATATTAAAAATAAATATAATAATGTATTTACAAAAAAAAAATTAAATGCTAAAATAATAATCAGTAAATATGTAATAACTACATTACATAATATCAGATACAGCTATACATAATAACAAAAGAAGGGTGGAAAACAAATGAAATTAAAAAATAAAGCCAACAAAGGAATAACACTAGTAGCATTAGTAATAACAATAATTATATTGTTGATATTAGTAGGAGTAACAATTGTACAATTAACATCAAATGGATTATTAACTAAAGCACAGCAAGCAGCAAAAGAATCAAAATATGCAAATGCAGCAGAAAAAGTAGCACTAGCAGTAAATGCATCTTATGACACAACAGGAAGTTTAAATGATGAATATTTAAAAGAGAATTTAAACAAAATAGATGGAATAAATGAGCCAGTAGAGAAAGTAGAATATGATTTAAAGGTAGTAGTAGATGGATTTGAATTTACAATATCAAAATATGGAAAAATAATAGGAGAGAAAACAGAAGTAGCAACATTACCAAATAATACGACAGATACAAAAGCAGGAACAGAAGTAAAGATGCCAGAAAAATGGGGAACACAAACAATAAGTTATATAGATACAACAGATGGAACAGAAGTAACAACTTTAGAAACAGTTTCAACAGTATATGCAATATCAGTAGGAAATGGAGAAACAATTCCAGTGCCAAAAGGATTTGTTTATGTAGGAGGAAATATAGAAACAGGAGCAGTAATATCAGACAATCCAAAAGATATAAATAAATATGTAGGATTTACAAATACAAACGAAGTACCAACAGGAATACCAGCAGGAGTAGCATATAAAGAAGATGGAACAATAGATGAGGAAAATTCAGAATTAAAAGGAAATCAATTTGTATGGATACCATGTACAATTGATGAGTATAAAAAAATAAATTGGGGATTACAAAATGCTTCTTGGGATGCTAGTACTGATCAACCTGAAATAACATATATAGAAAAATATGGAGGATTTTATATTGGGCGATATGAAGCAGGAACAAGTAAATTAACATCAAGTAAAATTGAGTTTGGAAAAGCAGAAGGTGGATCAGGAAATGGTAATGAAAATTTCAGTGCTGAAAATATAACAAGTGGAAAGATAACATGTAAAGCAGGAGAGATACCATATTATTATGCTAATTATACAACAGCACAAAAAATGACACAAGAAATGTATGCAACAGATGCTGAAAGAAAAAATTCAGTGCATAGTGCATTACCAACAGGAACAATGTGGGATGTAACATTAAATTACTTTAAAAAACAAGATAAAGAATTGGATGTAAAAAATACAGCATGGGGAAATTATAGCAATACAACATTAAATAATTGTAAAGGGAGATATATAGAAGCTAATAATAGTAGTGCAGTGACATCAGATGCTATTGCAAATGCTGATGGTAAAAGACATAATGGAATAATGACTTGTGGCTCAACAGAAGATGTAAAGAAAAATAATATATATGATATGGCAGGAAATTTATGGGAATGGACTGAAGAATTAGGAAAAGATTTATCGAATAACTATTATATATTTAGAGGTCGGCAGTTTTTTAGATGTTTCTTCTGTGTCTATTTGTTTTCGTTGGCATGATATTTTAAGTAGCGCTCAAACAAATTTTGGTTTTCGACCAGCACTTTATATAAAATAGAAAAAACAAGAGGTAATTATCTTACTTCTTGTTTTTGTTTATTTAAATTTCTTAATCTTTCTCTTATTTCTTTAAATTGTATACCTAATAAATTTTCCAATTCATATTGCTCTTTCCTAAATTTTTTATAGGTAATATAGAGAGTATTTTTTTCTAATCCTGAATGATTTGAATTTTTAGAATTATAAAAATGGTAAAAACGATTTTCAAAAGGAATTTCTATTATTTTAGGATTTTGAAAATCATCATAAAAGCAACTTACTTCTGAATATATAGGAACACGATTTGGAGAAAGATCATTTAATAATCTAGGTTTATATTTATTATGAGCAATTTCACCAGATGTTTTAGAAATAGCTTCCATTTCTAAAGTCCTTATTTGAGTTTCATAAGTAAAATCTTTATTATTTTTATTTTCCATCAATATATGTATTGATTGATAGCCATTTTCTTTTGGGTGGTGTATATAATCTTTTGTAATATATTCCTTATCAGAAGAATATTTATTGGATTGTATATTTTTTTTCATTCTAAAATTTGTTTTTAGTCTAAATTCATATAATGTTTTAGCAATTTCATCACACATATCAATTAAAAGATTTTCATCCTGACATCCATTATATTCAGATACTATAATTCTTTCTGCCATAATATCATTTATATAAGGGCTTTTACCTTTTAAAATATTTTCATTTAATTTATTCATATAACTTTCAAAAGACTTAATTCTAATTTTAATATTAAAAACTAAATTAGGAAATTTTTTATGAATATAAGTTCTTTCTAAAATAGCATATTTTTTTATTTCGTCAACATAATCATTTATATATAAATGATATCTATTTATTAGTTCATGATAATCAGAATGATTTTTTAATGCAGACAAATTAGGTTCTTCTAATAAAAATTGAAATAAAATATGATCTTCTGTAGAAGAATCTTTTAATTTTATATTTAAATATTTATTATCAGATGAAATATATGCTTGTACGTTATTAGGTAAAGGAAATAAACCTAATTTAATTAGTAATAAATTAGATTTATCTATTTGATTTATATTTGAATCGACTATTTTTGGTACATTAATTTTTAATGCTGCTTTAAAATCATTTGTTTTCATAATAACTCCTTAAAGTAATATATTTTTAACCAAACTTAATTATACCAAATTTTTGAAAAAAAAACAATAAAATTATGTAAATTTAGCAAAGCCATTGACAAAATATCAAAGTAAAGTGTATATTAAATATAAAAGTTAGAAGAAAAAGAGGGAAATAAATGAAAAAAATAGAGTTATTAGCACCAGCAGGTTCTTATGAAAAGGCAAAAACTGCATTTAAATATGGCGCAGATGCAGTATATTGTGGAACATCATCATTATCATTAAGAACAAGAGCAGATATGGACAATAAAGACTTAATAAAAACTATAGAATATGCACATAGCATAGGAAAAAAAGTACATGTAACATTAAACATTTTTGCTTGGGATGAAAAATATCAAGAAATAATTCAAATGGCTCAAATATTAAATGAAGTAAAACCAGATGCAATAATTGCTGCAGATGTAGGAGTAATAGATACATTAAAACAATACGCACCAGATATTCCGATACATGTAAGCACACAAGCTAATATAATTAGTTTAAGAGACTGCAATTTTTGGTATAAAAATGGAGCAAAAAGAGTAATAATGGCAAGAGAAATAAATAAAGAACAACTAAGATATATAATGGAAAACAAACCTAAAGATTTAGAGGTAGAAATGTTTGGACATGGATCAATATGTTTCGCATTTTCAGGAAGATGCTTTTTAAGTGATTTTATGAGTGGAAGAAGTGCAAATTTGGGGGATTGTGCGCAAAGTTGTAGATGGTCATATAATCTTTATGCAGAAGAACGAAATAATCTAGGTGAATTTATGCCAATAGAAGAAAGTGAATATGGAACTAGTATATTTTCTTCAAAAGATTTATGTTTAATAAAAGAAATACCAGAAATAATAAATATGGGAATAGATAGTTTAAAAATAGAAGGAAGATTAAAAACAGAATATTACATAGCTAGTGTGATAAATGTTTATAGAAATGCAATTGATGATTATATTAAAGCACCTAATGATTATGATTATACAAAATATATAAAAGAAATAGAAAAAGTAAAAACAAGGCAATATACAACATTTTATTTTAATGATAGGAATAATAAAGATATACAAGATCTAAGTGGAAGACAATATAATGATCAATATGAATTTGGAGGAAAAATAGTAGAATATAAAAAGGAAAAATCAATAATAGAAATAAAAAATAAATTAATTGTTGGAGATATAATTGAAATAATTATTCCAAATAAATTAGAACCAAAAACATTTAAAATTGAGAAATTATGGGATTATGAAACTCAAGAAGAAATTGATAGCATTAGCCCAGGAATAAAAGGACAAAAAGTATTCATGAAATTGCCAATTGAGTGTAAAGAAGGATGGATCCTTAGAAGAAAGAAATAATAATTTATAAAACTCTAAAGTATTTTTCTTTAGAGTTTTATAAATCTTCTAATAATATATTAAGAATTTTAGGATATATTTTTGAAGCATTATTATTCCAATTATCTACTATTTTTTTTGCTCTATCACGAGAACCAGCATAAGTTTGTACTTCAAAAATTGTCTCATTTTTTTCAATTATTTTACACTTAATTATATAATCATTTTCACTTTTTGGAGTAAATTCGGCAATTATAGAAGTTTCATTAGTAATAGAAGAAAACTCCTTTTTAAAAATATTATCTGCCTTTAATTTTAATATTCCTGGTAATACATCAAGTGTAAGAGAAAGTGCATTTATTCCTTCGCTAGTTATTTTTATTACACAATCTTCTTCATCTTTAGTAAATTTTCCTACTAACTTTGAATCTAATAAATCAGTTAAAACCTCTTTAAAATAAAAATAATTAATATTATTTATTGTAGTTATAATCTTATATAAACCATCTTCTATAATGCCACTTTGAATCTGATTTAATATATATAAAATTAAAACTTTATTTTCGGCCAAAGCAGTAGTATTATCTGAACTTGACATTTATAACACTCCTTTCGCTTTGCTCATTATAAATAAAAAAGTTATAAAATTTTTTTATTTATAAAATTACTTTTTAAGATTATATCATATAGAATGAAAAAAGTAAAATTTTTTTGTAATTTGAATTTTATAAAAAAGAGAGAGGAATTGTAAAATTAAAAAAAATTTAAAAACCTGTTGACATACGGAACAAAGCGTTGTATAATATTAGAGCATGAATTAGCGGTGAAGCTGAATGTGGCTACATCCTTACGGATATAAGGGTGGAGGGAACTTCAGTGGAGTATGTCATGGCAAAGACCAGGCGGTAAGAAAAATACACTTATCCCAGAATTATCATGCATATTTTGGGTTTTAATAAAGGGTGTTTTCAAAACACCAGAGTGCGTTTTAACTTGCCAAGGTAATTTAGGTGTCAAATTAGCCACCAAGGTGAAAACCAAAAAAATAAAATTTAATTTAAGGAGGGAAAATTACAATGGCAAACACAACAATTGTAACAAGTGAAAAAATTAGAATAAGATTAAAAGCTTATGACCATGTAGTTTTAGATCAGTCTGCTGAAAAGATAGTAGAAACAGCTAAAAAAACAGGAGCAAAAGTTTCAGGTCCTATTCCATTACCAACACAAAAAGAAGTAGTAACAATATTACGTTCTCCACACAAATACAAAGATTCAAGAGAACAATTTGAAATGAGAACACATAAAAGAGTTATTGACATTCTTTACCCAACACAAAAAACAGTTGATAGTCTAATGAAATTAGAATTACCAGCAGGTGTTGAAATAGAGATTAAGTTATAAGTTAAGTCAGTTCTACGAACGAAAGTGAGAGTGAGTTAGAAATGACTTATGCAAACGAACGAAGTGAGTTTGTAAACCTTAGCAAAGTCAAAGTCAAAGGCAAAGTGAGTTTGTAAACCTTAGACTAAAAAAGAAAAACAAAAAGAAAAACAAATGCTTATGCATTTGCATACTGAACTGTAAAAACACAGTATCAGCAAACGACCAAGCTGATATTGCAAATGATTGCAAATACAAATATCAGCCAATAGTTAAGTTAGCTGTGCGAAGCAAAGCGAGTTACAGATAACTTATGCGTTAAAACGTATAGGAGGAATAAAAATGAAAAAAGGAATAATTGGAAGAAAAATTGGAATGACACAAATATTTGATGAAAAAGGAAACGTAATTCCAGTAACAGTTATAGAAGCCGGACCATGTGTAGTAGCACAAGTAAAAACAATAGAAACTGATGGATATGATGCTATACAATTAGGATTCGGTGAAGTAAAAGAAAAACATATAAACAAACCAGAAAAAGGACATTTTGCCAAAGCTGGTATTGAAGCAAAAAAACATCTAAGAGAATTCAGATTAGAATCAGTAGAAGGTGTAAAAGTAGGAGACGAAGTAAAAGCTGATATATTCACAGCTGGAGAAAAAGTAGATGTTCAAGGAACATCAAAAGGAAAAGGATTCCAAGGTGTTATTAAAAGACATGGACAACACAGAGGACCAATGGGACATGGTTCAATGTACCATAGAAGACCAGGTTCAATGGGATCAACATCAACACCAGGTAGAGTATTTAAAGGTAAAAAATTACCAGGCCATATGGGAAAAGTTACAATTACAATACAAAACTTAGATGTTGTAAGAGTAGATATGGACAAAAACGTAATATTATTAAAAGGTAGTGTTCCAGGAGCAAAAGGATCTATCTTAAAAATAAAATCAGCTGTAAAGGCTACTAAATAGAAGGAAGGAGGAAATACGAAATGCCAAAAATAGATGTATATGATATAAAAGGTAAAAAAGTTAGTGATTTAGAATTAGCTGAAAATATATTTGGAATTGAACCAAATGAAACTATAGTACATAGTGTTTTAGTAAATTATTTAGCTAATCAAAGACAAGGTACTCAAAGTACAAAAACAAGAGCAGAAGTACGTGGTGGTGGTAAAAAACCATGGAGACAAAAAGGAACAGGTAGAGCAAGACAAGGAAGTATTAGAGCTCCACAATGGGTAAAAGGTGGTATAGCTTTAGGTCCAAAACCTCGTTCATATAAATATACTGTTAATAAAAAAGAAAGAAGATTAGCAATTAAATCTTTATTAAGCTCTAAGGTATTAGAGAAAGAATTAACAATTATTGATAAATTAGAATTATCAGAAATTAAAACAAAAACAATGGTAAAAGCATTAGCAGATTTAAAAATTGAAGGAAAAACATTAATAGTTCTTGCAGAGAAAAATGAAAATGTTTTAATGTCATCTAGAAATATAAAAGGAGTTAAAACAATTTTACTAAATAATATAAATGTATATGACCTATTAAAATACAATAATTTAGTTTTACCTCTAGAAACTGTTAAGAAAATTGAGGAGGTGTACGCATAATGAAAGCAGAAGAAATTATAATTGCACCAGTAGTTACTGAAAAAAGTAATGATGAATTACAACAAGGTAAATACACTTTTAAAGTTAATAAAAATGCTACAAAGGTTGAAATAGCAAAAGCTATTGAAAAACTTTTTGAAGTTAGAGTATTAAAAGTAAATACAATGACAGTAAAAGGAAAAGAAAAAAGAGTTGGATACCACATAGGTAAAACTTCAGATTGGAAAAAAGCTATAGTTACTATAGATACAAATCCAGGAGAAGCTACATACTTAGCAAAAGGTGGTAAAGAAACAAAAGCTTCTAAAAAATATAAAGATTCAATTGATGAATTTATGGGAGCATAATGATATATAAATATCGAGAAATAACTCGGAAAATAAAGAATATCTGCAAATGGAGCAGGAAAAAATCCATATAAAGAAAAGGAGAGAATTAAAAATGGGAATGAAACATTTTAAACCATATACACCATCAAGAAGAAACATGACAGTTTCAGACTTTTCAGAAATAACAAAGAAAACACCTGAAAAATCATTACTTGCTAAGAAAAAAGAAAAAGCAGGAAGAAATAGTTATGGAAGAATAACAGTTAGACATCAAGGTGGTGGAAATAGACAAAAATATAGAATAATAGATTTTAAAAGAAAAAAAGATAACATAGAAGCAACAGTTATCGGTATAGAATATGATCCAAACAGAAGTGCAAATATAGCATTAATCCAATATGAAGATGGAGAAAAAGCATATATATTAGCACCACAAGGATTAACAGATGGAGACAAAGTAATATCAGGAGAAGCAGTTGATATAAAAGCAGGAAATGCAATGCCAATCAATAGCATACCAGTAGGTACTTTAATTCACAATATAGAATTAAATCCAGGACAAGGTGGAAAATTAGTTAGAACTGCAGGTCAAAGTGCACAACTTATGGCTAAAGAAGGAAAATATGCACATGTAAGATTACCTTCAGGAGAAATGAGATTAGTTTTATCTAGATGTAGAGCAACAATAGGAGTTATAGGAAATTCAGACCATGAAAATGTAAAATTAGGTAAAGCAGGAAGAAAACGTCATATGGGATGGAGACCAGAAGTTAGAGGTTCTGTAATGAACCCAGTAGATCACCCACATGGTGGTGGTGAAGGTAGAGCTCCAGTAGGACACGCAGGACCAATGACACCTTGGGGTAAACCAGCTCTTGGATATAAAACAAGAAATAAGAAGAAACAATCTAATAAGTTTATTGTTAAGAGAAGAAAATAATAGTTGTATTTTAGATGCAGCATAAAATTTGCAAGTAAAAGCAAAGAGAAAGGAGGACATTAAAATATGTCTAGATCAAGCAAGAAAAAACCATTCGTTCAAGAAAAATTATTAAAAAGAATAGAAGCAATGAATGAAAATGGAAATAAAGAAGTTCTTAAAACATGGTCAAGAGCTTCAACAATATATCCACAAATGGTTGGTCACACAATAGCAGTACATGATGGTAGAAAACATGTACCAGTATATATTGCAGAAGAAATGATCGGTCACAAACTAGGTGAATTTGCTCCTACAAGAACATTCAGAGGTCATGCAGGAGACAAAAAGACAACTGTAAAGAAATAAAAAGGAGGTAAGTAAAGTGGAAGATACACTAGTTAAAGAAGCTAGAGCTACACTTAAATTTGCGAGAATATCAGCTAGAAAAGTAAAAATAGTAGCAGATTTAATAAAAGGAAAAGATGTTGATGAAGCACTAGCAATAGTAAAATTCACACCAAAAGCATCTTCAGAAATGATAGAAAAATTATTAAAATCAGCAATAGCAAATGCTGAAAATAACCATCAAATGAAACATGAAAACTTATATGTCGCTGAAATATTTGCTAATCAAGGTCCTACATTAAAAAGAATAAGACCAGCTGCAAAAGGTTCAGCAGTAAGAATAAGAAAAAGAACAAGTCATGTAACAATAGTATTAAAAGAAAAGGAGGCTTAATTTAACCATGGGACAAAAAGTACATCCAACAGGTGCGAGAGTTGGAATAATAAAAGATTGGAATTCTAAATGGTATGCAGATTCTAAAAATTTTGCAGATTATTTAGTAGAAGACCAAAAAATACGTAAATTTTTAAAGAAAAAATTATATGCTGCTGGAATTTCTAAAATAGAAATAGAAAGAACAGCAAAGATGGTAAAAATTAATTTATATGCAGCTAAACCAGGAATAGTAATTGGAAAAGGTGGAGCAGGTGTAGAAACTATAAAAGCAAACATCGCTAAATTAATAGAAAAAGATGTTAACTTAAATATAGTAGAAGTTAAAAATATGGATACAGATGCACAATTAGTTGCAGAAAATATTGCAGGACAATTAGAAAGAAGAATTTCATTCAGACGAGCTATGAAACAATGTATGCAAAAAGCTACAAAAGCAGGAGCTTTAGGTATAAAAACAGCAGTTTCAGGAAGATTAGGTGGAGCTGACATGGCTAGAACTGAATTCTATAAAGAAGGAAATATTCCATTACAAACTTTAAG
>CANRBK010000052.1 GCA_947628845.1 uncultured Clostridia bacterium
AAATTAATCTTCATATATTACTCCAACTTTATTATTTTCACAACATTATTTTAACAGATTTTTCTTAGAAAATAAAGTCTTGGCAATTATTTTTAATCTAAAAACACAAATTATTCTTATCTTCTATCAACATTTTGACATGTTCAACTGTATATATTCAGTCATGACTTTGATTTCCGTGTCCACCCTCATAAGGTCTTTTAAATGCAAAGCCTACAGATATTGGTGCCCCAAAAATATATCTTTGACTATTCCAGCTTTGCATTGTCCTTTTTGTTGTCCATAATATATTTGATTTACTACTTCCTCTAAATTCCCTTACTTTTAATGTAGCATTTGTATTATATGGCATAGGCTCTGATTCACTCCTATAATAAGTTTCCATCCTATCTGTATCATTATTATATACTAAAATTTTCGCCAAAAAAAATCCCTCCATATTTTTTTATTTTATTATATGAAGGTAATTTTTTTTAGTTACTATTTTACTTCTTTACATTTTACAATAACTCTTTGTTGGCTATCATCTGTACAAGTTATTAAAGTAATTTCTTTTTTTCCTCCTGTTAATTGCGTTGTATCCCTTGTGTCATCTGGTGCAACTGTGTGCATATCATAAACTTGATATGTAATTGTTCTTCCTGTTAAATCCGTTAGCTGCATTGTATCTCCTATTGATAAATCTGGCACTTTACTAAAGAATTTTGAATTTCTCCAATTGTGTCCTACTATACAAAAGTTTCCTACTTCGTTTGGTTCACATCCATGGTATTTACATAGTGATATTTTTAGTAATGCTTCTGTTTCTTCTGCACTTCCTGTTTCACCTTGTATTATTCCATAGCTTAAATTTATTTTTGGAATGTTAATTGTTGCAATTGTTCTATAATTATATCCATTACCTGCAGATACCACTTGTGCCTGTTGATTTATCTGTGATATATCAATTGCCGCTGCTTCATTTAATGCCTCATAGTCTTCTTCTGTTCCATCTAAAACAACTAATAATATATCATCATCTGCGATTGTGTTATCTTCTTCTATTACTTTACTTACATCTGCTAATATTTCTTGGGCAGTTTCTTCACTCTTATTTCTATCATATTCAGCATATATATATAAAGATGTTAGAATACATACTAAAAATAGAGATATAACAAAATGAAATTTATATATCTTCTTTTTTTTCTTTAATTCTGGAGTTATATATAATTTTTCAGTTATTAATATTTGATTCATTCTAACCTCCTTACATAATACTTCGTATTTATTATAACATAAATAATATAATTTTTAAATATTTTTTTATAAATTATCTGAAATTTTTTGAAAATCTTCTAAAGATAATTCTTCTGGTCTTATGTTTTCTTTCATATTTAATCCATGAAGAATATTTATTCCCTGTTGTTTATCTTTAAATATCCCATTATTTGTTAAAGAATTTAGTAAGGTTTTTCTCTTTTGCATAAAAGCATTTTTTATTATTTTAAACATTTTATCTTTATCTTTTGGATTTACAGCTGGTACCTTTCTTATATTTAATTTAATTACTTTTGATGTAACTTCTGGCTCTGGTATAAATGAACTATTTGGTACTTCTAATATTGATTCAGATGTTGTATAGTAATATACTGAATATGTTATTGCCCCAGTATTTTTTCCCCCTGGAATTGCTATTAATCTATCTGCAACTTCTTTTTGGATCATTACTGTAATGCTTTCTAAATCCAGTTCTTCTTCTAACAATTTCATTATTATTGGTGTGGTTATGTAATATGGCAAATTTGCAACAATTTTTACGTTCTTAATTTGTCCTTTCTTTTTTTCACTTTTAATTATATTTTTTAAATCTACTTTTAATACATCATTGTTTATTAATTCAAAGTTATTATACAAAGAAAATCTATCTTCCAATATATTTAACATTTTACTATCTAACTCAATACATATTACTTTTCCAGCTTTTTCTAATAAAGATTTTGTTAAAGTTCCCAACCCTGGTCCTATTTCTATTACTAGGTCTTGTTCAGTTATCTGACTTGCTTCAACTATTTTATTTACTACTTCTTCATTTATTAAAAAATTTTGTCCAAGACTTTTATTAGCTTTTATATTATACTTTTTTATTATAAACTTTGTTTCTTCTAAAATACTTTCCATTCTATCTCCTCTTATTAATTATATCAATACTAAATTTGATTTTCAAGATATTTTAATTTTACATTATTTGTTTTATATGGTTTATATTAAATTTTCCATCTTTAAGTAATATCTCTATTACATCAAATCTTACATATGAGTATTGTAATTTTGATTTAAAAAGAAAGTATTGAGCTGCTTTATACATATTTCTTTGTTTTATAGTATTTACTGCTTCTGATGGTCTTCCAAACTTATCATTTGTCCTAGTTTTCACTTCTATAAAAACTATTTCTTTTTTATCTTTTGCTATTATATCTATTTCTCCTTGCCTACAATAAAAATTTCTTCCTACAATTTTATAATTTTTTCTTTTAAGATATTGTTCTGCAATTTGTTCTCCCATATTTCCTAATTCTTTTTTTATATATATTTTCATTTTATTTTAAAATTATTTCCTGGAAGTGATACAATTTTATCTTCTAACTCTAACATCATTAATTTATAACTTATTTCGCTTATATCTAATCTTGTTATTTTAGCTATTTCATTAATATTAAGTGCTTTTTCTTTATCCAAAATGTCATAAATATTTTTATATTCATTATTTACTATATCTATATGCACATTTGAATTTTTAATTTTCTTTTTTACTAAATTTAAATTTGGATATTTACTTATTATATCTTCTACTTCTGTTACTAAAAAAGCTCCTTCTTTTATCAATTGATTAGGTACAATCCCTTTTGAGTTTTCTAAACTAGATGGTATGCAAAATATATATTTGTTTTCTTCTTTTGTTAGTTTTGCAGTTACGCTTGTACCGCTTCTGTATCCTCCTTCTATTATTAATGTTCCAATTGCAAGTCCACTTATAATTCTATTTCTTTCTAAAAATTGTTCAGATTTTGCTTTATTATCTTCATCATATTCACTTATCACTAGCCCTCCATTTTGTATTATTTTTTTATATAATTCTATATTCTTTTCTGGATATATATTATTAAATCCAGATGGTAATACAGCTATGGTAGATCCATATGCTTCTATACTTCCTATATGTGCAAAACTATCTATCCCTTCTGCCATTCCACTTATTATTGTTAAATTATATTGACTTAATTCTTTCGCAAATTTAATTGCCATTTTTTCACCATATTTTGTACATTTCCTAGATCCTATAATTGCTATTCCAAGTTTTTTTAATAATTCAATATTTCCTTTTAGATATAACTGCTTTGGTGGTCTTTTTATTTTTCTTAAATTTTCTGGATATTCATTATCATCTATTTTTAACTTTATCAAAATTTATCTCCATATTTTCTATCTAAAGTTCTATATTGAATTGCTTCTGCCAAATGTTGTTTTTGTATATTTTCCTCTCCATTTAAATCCGCAATTGTTCTTGCCACCTTTAAAATTCTTGTATATGCTCTTGCACTTAACCCAATCTTATTAAAAGCTAGTTCTAATATTTTTTTGCACTCTTTATTTAGATAACAATATTGTTCTACCATTTTTGGTGTTAATTGAGAATTAGAAAATATTTTTAATTTTTTATATCTTATATATTG
The DNA here is from genome assembly GCA_947628845.1 of uncultured Clostridia bacterium. Lineage (GTDB taxonomy): Bacteria > Bacillota > Clostridia > TANB77 > CAG-508 > CAG-269. The sequence goes on from CANRBK010000052.1 coordinate 3,714, forward strand.
AATTCTTCTTGCAGCATTTACTCTTTCTTTTATCTGATTTGATGTTTCTATTTTTTCTTTGCCTTCTAATTTTTCATATTTTACTGGTTTTACATCAATATGTAAATCTATTCTATCTAATAGCGGTCCACTAATTTTATTAAGATATCTTTTTATTGCATTTTCAGAACATTTGCATTGCTTTTCGCTGCTTCCATAATATCCACATGGACATGGATTCATACTTGCAATTAATATAAAATTTGATGGATATATGACTTTTGAATATAATCTTGATATTACGATATTTTTATCTTCTAATGGCTCTCTCAATATTTCTAGTGTATTTCTATTAAATTCAGGTAATTCATCTAAAAATAAAACTCCATTATGAGCTAAACTTATTTCACCTGGTTTTGGAATTTTCCCTCCGCCAATCATTGAAGTTAAAGATGTTGTATGATGTGGGTTTCTAAATGGTCTTTTCGTAATTATGCCAACATCATTATCTAGTATTCCTAATATACTATGTATTTTTGTTACTTCTAATGCTTCTTCAAAGGTTAAATCTGGTAATATAGTTGGTATTCTTTTAGCTAACATAGTCTTTCCAGCTCCTGGCGGTCCAATTAGTAAGCAATTATGACCCCCAGCTGCTGATATTTCTAGGGCTCTTTTTACATTTTCTTGTCCCTTAACTTCTGAAAAATCCAGTTGTTCCTTTTCTTGTTTATTAAATTCTTTTAGAATATCTACTTTTATTCCATTTATTATTTTTGTTTTATTTAAATATTGTACTACTTCTGTTAAACTATTTACTCCTATAACTTCTAGCTCTTTTATAACTGCTGCTTCTCTTTCATTTGATTTTGGTAAAATTACTCTTTTTATTCCTAGATTATGTGCTTCTATACACATTGGTAAAACTCCATTTATATGATTTATTTTTCCATTTAATGATAGTTCTCCTATAAAAATTGTATTTTCTAAATTTTTTTCTAATATTTCATTTAAACTTAATAAGATTGCTACTGCAATTGGCAAATCATAACTTGTTCCTTCTTTTTTTGTGTCTGCTGGCGCTAAATTTACTATAATTTTTCTACTTGGAAATTGTATTCCTGAATTTTTTATTGCTACTTTTATTCTTTCTTTAGATTCTTTTACACTTGTATCTGGAAGTCCTACAATTTCAAATGATGGTAAGCCACTTGATATGTCAATTTGTACTTCTACCAAATTTCCTTCAATTCCATTTAAAGATATGGTTTTTATATTTGATGTCATAATTCTCCTTTCCAAATTTTATAATTTATTTGATTTTTTATATTATTTAGTATAAAATGTTGTTAATTAAGCAAAAGAGTGGTGAAAATTTTGAATAATAAAAAAGATAAAAATAATAAAATTTTAAAAATTAAAGGAAATTTTAAATCTCAAAATTTTATATATATAAAAAAATTAAAAACAATATTTATTATTGTTTTATTAATTCTTATTCTTTTAGTAGGAAGAATTGGTTATTTACAATTTTTTCAAGGTTCTTATTTAAAGCAATTAGCATATAATCAACAAGTTATAAACCAAATCATCAGTCCAAAAAGAGGTTCTATATATGACTCTACTGGTAATAAGATTTTAGCAACAAGTGCATCTGTTGACACAATAACAATAAATCCTGAAATAGTAAAAGATGCCATAAAAGATAAAGAAAATCCAAATCAATTTGAAGAAAATCTTTCAAAGGCGTTTTCAGATATTTTTGACCTTGATTATGAAGAAACTCTATCAAAAATCAATAGCGAAGCTCAAGTAGAAACAATTGCTAAAAAAGTTGAACAAGATAAGGTTGAACAATTGCAAGCTTGGATGAAAGAAAACGATTTTTCTTCTGGAATAAATATTGACGAAGATACAAAAAGATATTATCCACATAATAATGTTCTATCCCATGTTATAGGTTCTTGTGGTAGTGATAATCAAGGATTATCCGGTATAGAATATGAATGGGATTCTGTTCTATCTGGAACTCCTGGTAAAATTGTAAGTTCGCAAAGTGCAAGTCAACAAGAAATTCCTAAAGCTGAAGAAACATATATAGCTGCTGAAAATGGTAGTGACTTAACACTTACAATTGATTATAATATCCAAACAATTGTTGAAAAATATCTAAAACAAGTAGTTGATAATAATAATGTAAAAAATGGTGGTAATTGCATAGTTATGAATCCTAAAACTGGAGATATTCTAGCAATGGCTACATATCCAGATTATGATTTAAATAATCCTTTTACTCCTAATGAATATATTGCAAAAAATTATAATTCATTAGATTCTGAAGAACAAACTAATGCTATATATAAAATGTGGTCTAACAAATCAGTTTCTGAATTATATGAACCTGGTTCTGTATTTAAAGTAATTACTTCTTCTATTGCTTTAGAAGAAAATATCACAAGTACAGATATAGCAAATGATTTTTATTGTTCTGGATATGAAACCATTGATGGTTATGAAAAACCTATTAAATGTTGGAATTATGAACACCCTCATCGTTATCAAACTCTAAGAAATGCTCTAGAGAATTCTTGCAATCCTGCCTTTATACAATTAGGAAATAGAATAGGTACGAGTACTCTTTATAAATATTATAAACAATTTGGACTATTTGATAAAACAGGAGTTGCTTTACCTGGGGAAACTCAATCTTTATTTGTAGACGAAAATAGTGTACGAGCTGTTGAAAGAGCAACTATGTCTTTTGGTCAAAGACTCAACATTACTCCATTACAAATGATTACTGCAATCTCTGCAGTTGCTAATGATGGTATTCTAATGAAACCTCGAATCGTAAAATCTATAACAAATACTGATACAGGAGCTGTTACAACAATAGAATTCGAAGAAGTTAGGCAAGTTATATCTTCTGAAACAGCTTCAAAAGTAAAATCTATGATGGAATCTGTTGTGCAGACTGGTACAGGTTATAATGGACAAGTAACTGGTTATTCCGTTGGTGGAAAAACAGGAACTTCTGAACCAATCGAGGGTAAAGAAGATACTGAAGGATATGTTGCATCATTTGTTGCAATATCTCCTGTTGAAGATACACAAGTAGTTTTATTACTTACTTTATATAATCCTCCAAAAAGTAATAATCAAGGAGGTCAACTAGCAGCTCCTGTTGTTTCTCAAATGTTAACAGAAATTTTACCTTATTTAGGAATTCCTTCAGATGATGAAACTAGCAATGATGATAATTTAATTTCAGTTCCTGAAATTAGGAATAGAACTATTGCAGAAGCAGAAAAAATTCTAAAAGAAAAAGGATTTATAACAAAAATATCTACTTCTAATGATAAAAATAGTACCCTTGTAGTAGACCAAGTTCCAAAACCTGGTGTATCTTTATCAGAAGGCTCTATAATAATGCTATATGATCAAGACACACGAGTATCTGCAACTGTTCCTGATTTATCAAAATTAAATAAATATGTAGCAACATCTGAATTGAAAAAAGCTAATTTAAACATTCAAGCAGAAGGATCTGGTATAGTAATTTCACAAGATCCACCAAAAGGTTCAATTGTTGATGCAGGAACTATTGTAAAAGTCACCTTAAGACAATCTAGTAATTAATATATTTTTGGAATAAGAGATATCCTCTTATTCCATTTTTTCTTCTCTCCAATATTTTTCTACTAATTTATCTAATAATTTTATACTTTCATTGTTATTTTTTATTTTTAATAAAGTATCATCATCACACCCATTTAAATATGTTATCCATTGTTCTTGTTTAGACATATTTTCTTGATCTACAAATGTTATTTTAGGTAATTCAATTGTATGTATTTCTAATTCTTCTAATTTTATATTTTCCTCATTTGATGCTATTTTTATTATTTGATGATATTTAGGTGATGAAAAATGTATAAAATCTAAAAAATTTATAGTTATTGTTTTTGCAAATTCTCTTTTTTTATCATATTCTAATTGATTTAAATGTATTTGCGCATAATACATCAATATTTTTGTTTCTATATACATTCCATTTAAAAATTGTATTCCTACATTTATTTCTTCATCATCATTAGTTTTGATTCTTACATCTGCAATTCCAAATTTTTCTTCTTTAGGCAAGTATTGACTTCTCTTTTCTAAATATGGATTTAATTCAATCTCTTTTATATCAATACCTAAAATTGCTTCAATAAAATCTTTAATAATATCTAAATACTCCTCTTTATTTAAAACTTTTCTGAGAACATAATTGCTATTTGCTGTCAAATTCTTATTCATTTTCTATTATTTTATCACCTCCTACAAATATATTTAAAGTTTGGATTATAATTAGATCTAATAATTAATTTGATTTAAAATTTTTTTGATTAAAAATTAAATAGATTATAACCTCATATTTCTGTTATGTCAATTGGTTTTGTATTTTTCATAAAAAAATCGACCGCAAAATTCGACATTTTTATAATTTTGCGGTTAATGTTTTCTTTTTACTTATATAATTAATTACATCTTTGAATACAAAATTCAACAAAGAAATAGAAAGATTTCTCTTTCTATTTCTTTGTTGCTATATAATATCCTACTCCTCTTTTTGTTATTAGTATTTTAGGAGCAGAAGTATCTTTTTCTATTTTTTCTCTTATTCTTCTTACTGTAACATCAACTGTTCTTATATCTCCATAGTATTCATAACCCCATACCTTTTCAAGTAATGTTTCTCTTGTTACTACTTGACCTGGTTGTGTTGCTAAGAATTTTAATACTTCAAATTCTCTTAATGTTAAGTCTATTACTTCTCCTCTTACTCTAACTTCAAATCTATCTAAATCTAATTCTAAGTCTTCGACTTTTATTACATTGTCTCTCTTAGTATTATTTTCTTCCATTTGTTGCATATTTTCTTTTTGAATATTTGCCACTTCATTTTTTCTTAAATTAGCTTTAACTCTTGCCATTAATTCTCTTACGCTAAAAGGCTTTGTAATATAATCATCTGCACCTAATTCTAGTCCTACAATTTTATCTATTTCTGCATCTTTGGCTGTTAACATCAATATTGGTATATTTAAATAATTCTTAACTCTCTTACATACTGATAATCCATCTAATTTTGGCAACATTATATCTAACAACATTAAGTCTGGCTTTTGTTCTAATGCGATATTTACAGCTGTTATTCCATCAGTTGCCTCTAATGTTTCATAACCTTCTTTTTTTAGATTATAAACTAAAACATCAATAATAGCTTGTTCATCATCTACTACTAAAACTTTCTTAACTTCTTTTTCTAAATTTTCTTCCACAAAAATTCCGCCTTTCTATAGCTTTATTTTTATAGTTTATTTATATCACACTTTTTTTTATTATACAAGCATATTTTGAAAAATT
>CANRBK010000053.1 GCA_947628845.1 uncultured Clostridia bacterium
GCCGGAATCGAACCGGCACGGGTTATTCGCCCGCAGGATTTTAAGTCCTGTGCGTCTACCAGTTCCGCCACATCTGCGTATAATTTTTATAATATGCAACTTGCTTCACATATAGCCAACGCACACGAAATTAAAATTTCTAGCGTTGCTTAAGTTCCGCCACATCTGCGCATAATATTAAACTGGCTTTCTTAAAGACAATTGATATTATATTATTAACAATAGAAAAAGTCAATACTTTTTAAAAATTTTGTAGCAGATTTTTAAAATTTTTAAAATTCAGGAGTTTCACTTTATATGTTGCTCCTGAATTTTTTGATATTCATATATATATGTAAAAAATTAAGCATTTGTAGATGTATCGCTACCATCAAATGGAATAAATTTATTAACTATACTTTGTTGTTCAACTCCTTCTGCTCTAAAAGTCATAAAAGATGTATTTATCTTATTTTCAATTTGTTCTTCCACTTCATCTTGATTAGCATGTTGTGCTAAGACTAATTCACTAACTAAAATTTGTTTTGCATTATTAAGCATCTTTTTTTCACCTGTAGAAAGTCCTTTTTCTTTTTGCTTAAAACTTAAATTTCTAACTACATCAGCAACTTCGTAAATATCTCCACTTTTCATTTTATCCATATTATCTCTATATCTCTTATTCCAATTTTTTTCCATTTCAGTTTCATCTTCGCTAAGTACCTTAAAAACTTTTTCTGCTGATTTCTTATCTATTATATTTCTTACACCTACTTCTTCTGCCTTAGCTGTTGGTATCATTACTTTTACATTACTTGGCATTTTTAAGATGTAATATGATTGTTTCTCCCCTAATATATCTTTTTCTTCTATTGAATCTATTGTCCCAGCTCCATGCATTGGGTATACTATTTTGTCTCCTACATTGAACATGTAAGTCAACTCCTTTCTGATTTTTCAGCAAAAAAATATTATAAAGTTAAGTCAATATGAAATAACTTTATTGGATTTTTTAACCATATTTATTATACTACAAAAAAAATAAAAAGTCAAAGCTTTTATTTTGACTTTTTATGTAATTTTGGCTAAATTCCTTGATATTTCAAGGAAAAAATTTTTTTCATATTTTTTCTTTATTTTTATTTTGTTGTTGAACCAAATCCTCCTATTCTTTCTCCTTCAGCACTATCATTATCTGTCACATAATATTTTTGGAATATAGCTTGTCCTATACATTCTCCCTTTTTTATTTCTATATCTTCATCTTTTATATTATAAAATGCAAACATAAAATGTCCATCATTGTCTGGATTTTCGTAATAATCTTTGTCTATTACTCCCACACTATTTGCCATTATTAGTCCCTTTTTCTTTGGATTAGAACTTCTGTTATACAATAATACAACTTCATCATTTTGCATATATACTTTTAATCCTGTTTTTACTAATGTTGGTGCCATTCCCTTTCTAAAACTAGGTATTGTTACATCTTCCGCTGCTTCTATATCATATCCTGCTGAATATTTTGTTTTTCTTACTGGTAAATTTATTCCTTTGTCTTCAAACCCTTTTGCTATTTCAAATCCTCTTATTTTTTCCATTTTTGACCTCCTAAACTTTTCTTACATTTTTACATACGCATTTAAAATTGTCAAGTATATTACATTTAACTTTTTATAAACTTTATATTATAGGAAATTCGAAAAATTTTTCTATAATATAAAAAACGAATTTAAGAATTTCTAAGCGGTGGCAACCGCAAAGAAATTCTATAAATTCCCATATTTATCTTGTACAGAAAGTCCTCCTACTAGGAGAACTTTCCTACAATATAAAAAAGATATTCTGTATATTTTTACAAAATATCTTTTTCACTTTATCCTATGCTCTTGATTCAACAATAAGCTTAATTCCAGTTCTATCTTCTCCTTCAACCTCAACTTCTGCAAATGCTGGTATACATACTAAGTCTACTCCTGATGGTGCCACAAAACCTCTTGCTATTGCTACAGCCTTTACAGCTTGATTTAATGCTCCTGCTCCTATTGCTTGCATTTCTGCCTTATTTGATTCTTTTACTAATCCAGCTATCGCTCCTGCTACTGAATTAGGATTTGATTTTGATGAAATCTTTAAAACTTCCATTTTTTTTTGCCTCCTATTATTAATTTATTTTTTGTTGCAACTTTTATGATGGTATTTTATATCTAATGGAAAAAATTGTAAATACTTTTCTGGAAATTTTTTCAAGTTTTCATCGCAATATAAATTATATTTCGACAGTTATATCAATATTTAATCAATATATATTCTTCTAATCTTTTTTACTTTTGATGTTTTATCATCTACTTCAAATATTACACCATTAAAAACACATTCTCCCTCTGCTACTTTATATTTTTCTGGTAATGTAGTTGTCATTCTTTTTATTGCTACATTTATGTCCATCCCCAAAGCAGAATGTTTTGGACCTGTCATACCAATATCTGTTATATATGCTGTTCCTTTTGGGAGTATCTGTTCATCTGCAGTTTGTACATGTGTATGAGTTCCATATATAGCTGTTACTTGTCCATCTAAATAATATGCTAATGGTATTTTTTCTCCTGTTGCTTCTGCATGAAAATCTATAAAAATCATATCTACATCATTTTTTATTTTATTTACTATATCTTTTGCTATAATAAATGGATTTTCTGAAAGTACATTTATATCTACTCTACCTAATAAATTTATTACAGCTATTTTTTTTTCTTTGCAATTATATATGTTATATCCTTTGCCAACTACTCCTTTAGGATAATTTGCTGGTCTTATAATTCTAGGATCATCTATAAATTTAAATATATCTTTCTTTCCCCATGTATGATTTCCCATTGTAATAACATTTACTCTTTCGGATAATATGGTATCAAAAATTTTTTGAGTAATTCCAAATCCATCTGCTGAATTTTCAGCATTAACAATTGTAAAATCTATTGATTCAGTTTCTATTAAACTAGGTAATAATTTTTTAAGTTCTTTTACTCCAGCCGTTCCTACTATATCTCCAACTGCTAAAATTCTCAAATTAATTCCTTCTTTCTCTTTAATTAATTTTTATTATAATACTATATATTTTTCAATTTATCAAGTTTAAATTTCCACTTTTCTGTGGAATGCTTTATATTATAGAAAAGTTTTCTGAATTTACTATAATATAAAGAACAATAGTGGGCTGTTTAAATTTTATTAATTTTTTTATTTTGAATTCAGCCCACGTTAAATTGTTCGTCCACGAAAAATTGCATAGCAATTTTTCTGTGAAATACTTTCTATTATAGGAAATTCGGAGAATTTTCTTTTGAAAATAAAATCCTTTTTATATAATAGGGACTTGTTTTTTGCGCACAAAGTCCCTATTGTCTAAATATTACTATTTTAACAATTCCTTTTTATTTAATTATTTAATATTCATTAACTAGCAACTTCTACTTTATAACCTGATTTCTCAAGTTCTTTTATCATTCGTTCTTCCTTTCTCTTTTGCAATATTTTTTCATAATCCTCTTTTTCTCGTTCTTCATATTCTATACCACTAACTAATATATGATAACATAATCTAAGTATTAGATTTCCTATTGCATGTATTGCTTTTTGTGGTCCCATTCTTTTTACGAATCTCCAATATGTCGCTGATATTCTATTTTTTTTACTCCTTATACATGACCATGCACATTCATTTAATGTTGCTCTTAATGCTCTGTTTCCTTTTGTTGACTTTCCTTTTTTTTTATTCCTGCACTTTCATTATTTCCTGGACTCATTCCTGCCCATGATGTTAGATGTTTTACCGTCGGAAATTGATCCATATCTATCCCTATTTCTGCTATTATTGATTTTGCACTATCTTCATCTATTCCTGGAATACTATCTAATAATTCAATTTCTCTTTTATATTCATTACATGCTTCGTCTATCATTTTATCGATTTCTTCTTGCTCTTTTTCTAAATATTTCAAATGTTCATATATTAGTTTTATCATTTTTCTATGATGCTCCCTTGTTGTTCCTTTTAATCCCTCTTTTATTTGTGGTATTTTCATTCTTAAACTTGCTTTTCCTCTTCCTGTTGTCATTTCTATTAAATCTTCCTCTGTAATTTCTTTTCCCTCTATTATTTTTTCTAATATTTTTCTTCCTGTGTCTCCAAATATATCACTTATATCTGTTGTTAATTTTATATTCGCATCCTGTAATATTTTATGAATTCTATTTTTCTCTGAACTTGCTTGTTGAACTATTTTTCTTCTATATCTTGTTAAATCCCTTAGCTCTCTTATTTCTACATCTGGCACAAAACTACTCTTTATTAATCCACATCTTAATAGTTCCGCTATCCATTGAGCATCTTTTACATCTGTTTTTCTTCCCGGCATATTTTTTATTTCTTTTGCATTTGCTAGTTTTATTTCATATCTTTCATCTTCTATGATATTCCATACACATTTCCAGAATACCCCTGTACTTTCCATTGCCACTTGTTCTACTCCTTCTTGTAGCAACCATTCATGTAATTCTTCTAATTCTTTTGTATATGTCCCATACGTTCTTATTTCAATTTCTGGTTTTTTATCTAATTCACCCTTTAGAACGCATGCTACAATTGTTTCTTGATGTACATCTAATCCTGCACATCTTTTTACCATTGCCTCCATATACACTCCTCTTTCTATCAAGCATCTAGACATTTCTAATCATTTTAAAAATTTCTTTCACGTGCTCTTTGGCTACAATTTTTTGCTCTTAGTAAATGCCTAGTTTCAGTTTCCTATCGGATTGTTCATACCAGTAAATTCTCGAATTACTTTATACTTGATACATCTATTATATATGCTTTTTGTATCGTTAGCAAGTTATTTTCACTTTGTGTTGCGAAACAAAAAGTTTCATAGTGTTTCCTATAATAGAAAAAAGCTGTGATTTAAAATCACAACTTTTTTATTTTGCATAATCAGTTACTCTAGTTTCCCTAATAACATTAACTTTTATTTGACCTGGATAATCCATTTCATTTTCTACTTTTTTAGCTACATCTCTAGCTAAAATAGTCATTTGGTCATCATTAATTTTATCTGGTTTTACAATAATTCTAACTTCACGACCAGCTTGAATTGCAAATGATTTTTCTACTCCCTCAAATGAATCAGCTATTTCTTCAAGATTTTGTAATCTTTTAATATATGCTTCTAATGTTTCTCGTCTAGCTCCTGGTCTTGATGCACTAATTGCATCAGCAGCTTGTATCAATACAGCTTCTAAAGTCTGTGGTTCTACATCTTCGTGATGTGCTTCCACTGCATTTATTACAAGTGGATTTTCTTTGTATTTTTTTAGTACTTCCACGCCTATTTCCACATGTGTACCTTCCATATCATGATCTAATGCTTTACCTATGTCATGTAGTAATCCTGCTCTCCTTGTAAGTTTTGCATCTAATCCTAATTCTTCTGCCATAATTCTTGCTAAATTTGATACTTCTATAGAATGATTTAAAACATTTTGTCCATAGCTTGTTCTATATTTTAATTTTCCTATTAATTTTACTAAGTCTGGATGTAATCCAATTACTCCTGTTTCTAATACTGCTCTTTCTCCTTCTGCTTTTATTGTTTCTTCTACTTCTTGTTTTGCCTTTTCTACAACTTCTTCTATTTTTGCTGGATGGATTCTTCCATCATCTATTAATTTTTCTAATGCTATTTTTGCAACTTCTCTCCTTAATGGATCAAATCCTGATAGAACTACTGCCTCAGGTGTATCATCTATTATTAAATCTACTCCTGTTAATGTCTCTAATGCTTTTATGTTTCTTCCTTCTCTACCTATAATTCTTCCTTTCATTTCATCACTTGGAAGTGCTACTATGGATATTGTAGTTTCTTGTGAATGATCTGCAGCACATTTTTGAACTGCATACGTTAATAATTCTTTAGCATTTTTATTTGCATCTTCTTTTGCCTTTTGATTTGCTTCTCTTATTATAGCTGCCTTTTCTGCTGTTATATTTTTTTCAACTTCGCTTAATAATAAAGTTTTTGCTTCTTCTCTTGTTAATGATGCAATTCTTTGTAGTTCTTGAATTTGTTTTTCATGTAATTCTTCAATTTTTTGTTTCTGCTCCTCTAACTCTTTTTGTCTTAGTTCTAAATCTTCTTCCTTTTTCTCAAAATTTTCTGAACGCTTGTCTAAATTTTCTTCTTTTTGAATAAGTCTTGCTTCTTGTTTTTGTACTTCGCCCCTTCTTTCTTTAATCTCTTGATCTAATTCATTCCTACTATTTACAATTTCTTCTTTTGCTTCAATAATTTTTGCTTTTTTTAGATTATCTGCTTCGATTTTTGCCATGTTAACGATCTTTTTTGCTTCTTCTTCAGCACTATTTATTTTAGATTCTGCAATTTTTTTTCTATATGCTATTCCTATTAGTATACCTATTGCAAGTGAGATTAAGATAGTGGCGATAATGATTCCTATATTCATGAATCCACACCTCTTTCTTATTAAATTTTCAATGTTCGAATCAAATATATAAATTTTATTTCTACCATATATTTTTTTCTTCCTATTATATTTTATCTTGATTATTGTTAACTGTCAAGTGATTTTAACAATTTTACCTATAGTTTTATATTATTATTTATGTAAAATTAGAATTATATATATAATTCTACTCTTTTTGCATCTTCTTTTCTTATCGCTATTATAGTACCTCTAACTTCAAAGGCTCTTGGATCTCCAGATGGGCTTACTAAAATAGGCTTAATTTTCGTTTCTTTCACTAAGCCTAAATCTAATAGTCTTCTTTTTATATTTTCTTCACATTTAATTTCTTTAATAATTCCAATTGTATTTAATGGTAATTGGTTTAAATCTATTGTATCTATTTTCATATATAATCCTCCAAAATATTATTTATATTATATTATATTTTGTCGAATTTTAAATGTTACTAATGAATATTATGTTCTCTTAAAAAGTTTTCCGCATCCAAGTTCATTTCTTCTTTTACATCTTGTACTATCTGTTCTATAGAAATTTTATCTTTATTTTCCTTAAATTCTTTTAATAATTTTTCTCTAACTTCACCTTCTGTAAAAAATTGTTTTATATTTTCTTCTCCTTTATCATTTTCATAATTTAGTACTTCATCTACATACTCATCTATAGAATGTATATGTGTATAAGTTTCTGCATCTCCATCAAAATCATCAGGATTGTCTGGATTACATCCATCATCTGTATGCTCTTGGATTTCATCTTGAACTTTTTCTTTTTGCATTGTCCCATTTTCTCTATTCATTATTTCTCTTACTTCCATTGGTATTACTGGAGTTTTTGATGTTTCTATTTGAATACCTACATTTTCATTTTCTTCTAATGTTTTTTCATATAAGAACAAATCTACATTTCCTTTATTATTTTCACATCCTATACTTGCACCATTAGTTTTCCTAGTATAAACTGATAAATCATGATTATCTCTTGTTGCTGTGCCATCTGCTCTTATCTTGCTTGATTTTCTATCTCCATTATTCCCAGCTGTTTTATCCATTTCGAACTCATCGTTTAGTACTCTAACTTGTCCATCTTTTCCAGTACCAATTAAAGAATATGTTGTGTTATTTATTTTTGCGTCTGGAGAAACTTCTTTTACTTTTTCAGAATATACAATATAAATACTATTATAATCTTCCAAATCTAATCTTTTTCCTAGTGTTTCTTTTCCATCTACTAATTTATTTAAATCCACTTTCTGAATTCCATTTACTTTTATTTGTTCTGTTTGCTTGTTTGATAAAACTTTTTTATCCTTTTTTGATTTTTGTCCCAATAAAATTTCTGATTTTTCATTAGACAGATTCTCTGTTTTCTCCTTTTCTTTTAAATATTTAAGTGAATTTTTTTCTATTTGTTCTTCTGGTGTTCTTTCTAGCAATTCTTCTACAGCATCCATTTTTTCAGGTTCAGAATTTTTTATACTATTTTTATATATTATTATATCCATTCCTAATGAAGCTGCTATACATTCATCCCCTAAATAATAATTTATATCTTCTGTAATTCTTTGTTTTCCTTCTTCATCAAGCTCAATTATTTCTCTTTCAACTATAAAAAGATTTTTTGCAATTGATTTTCCATTTACTTTATCTTTCCAACTAGCTTCTCCTACCAATTTTATATCTTTTATTACGACTTTTCTATCTTTTGATTGTTGTTTTGCTAATTCGTTTTCTATTTTATCTCTAAATTCTTCTTCTAATTTTAATACTTCTCTTTCTTTTAAATTCATTTTTTCACCTTCTTAATATTAATTATATTATAATTATATCATTTTTTTCAATAATATCAAGTATTATGTGAACGTTTCTTTATTTGGTACTAAAAAACGAACTTAAGAATTTCTAAGCGGTGGCAACCGCAAAGAAATTCTATAAATTCCCATATTTATCTTGTACGGAAAGTCCTCCTACTAGGAGAACTTTCCTACAATATAAAAAAGAATTAGAAAATTCTAATTCTTTTAATATCTATTCACTTAATTGATATTTACTCATCCAATATCCTTTTATTTGTTTTTCT
>CANRBK010000054.1 GCA_947628845.1 uncultured Clostridia bacterium
GCGAAAAATTGCATAGCAATTTTTCTGTGGAATGCTTTATATTATAGGAAATTCAGAGAATTTTTCTATAATATAAAATAGAACTTTCCTACAATATAAAAAAGGGGAGAGATCAACTCTCCCAAATTGCCTTAGAAGCTTCTCTGCAACTTTCTATAATAATTTCTTTATGTTTGTCATAGTTAAAATCAGTATCTGAATTGTTAGATCCTAACATATAACGTAATTCGCCATCACGTCTAAGTACAACGCTATAATGACCTATTTGTCCCATGTTAGAATGTATTAATTCTACCAAAAAGCACATATAGTGTTCGTCAAAAGAAATTACCATAGGAATGCACTCAATCTTAATCATAATGTCACACTTTCTACTTGCATTTGCAAGATTTTTAAAAAAACAATAGTTGCTATTAATATTATATCGTATTTTACATAAAATAGCAAGGTTTACTAGCTTAATATTTGCAGTCAATAGCTAAAATTGTAATCACTATCTTTCGCTATTGACAACATAATGGTACCAATTCTTCTGTACCAATATCATTTAATATAGCTTTAGATTTTTGATCCGGCATACCAAACTTTTGAGATAAATATCTTAAAGAAGCTGCTAATTCTCCATCTGGTCCACCATATTGAGAAATTATAACTTTTGCAAGTTTTGGATCTTTACATTTAATATTAACTGGATATTCTAACATTTTATCATAAGTCCACATTAGTTCATTCCCCCTTCCCAAGGCCATGGTTCTTCTAGCCATCTCCATTTATTACATGGGAAATAAATAGATAAAGGACCATAAACTTTTTGATATTTATCTTTTAATTCTTTCAATTCTTTACAATATCTTCTATGAAGACATAAAGCTTTGTTATCATCTGGATGGGTATCTAAATATAAACCTAATTCAATTATTGAAAAATTATAACCTTTTATTTTTTGCATCATTTCTTCTCTAGTACAACAATCATTTGTATTATTCATTTCTTCATTATTGTAATCATTTTCATTACAACCACAATTTCTATTTTCTTCTATTGACATTTGTTACAGCCCTCCTTTATTGTATTTGTTGCAGAAATATATTCCATTTCTCTCATATCTTGGCATGGCATATAAGGGCTTACTAATTCTGGATAAATTGTTCCCATTTTTAATCCAACACAAGGTTTAAAAGTTTTATCCATATATTGAATTGGAACATAACTTTGAGCTAGCATTGGATTTTCTGGAAATACATTATATTCTTCATCAAATCCGCATTCGCAACAATCAACATATTCATGATTATTACATGATGAATTTGAATTTGAACAAGAAGTTTCTATAACTTCTTCAAAATCGTTTGAATTATTTTGGTAATTATTGTTCATACAAGAACATCTTCTACATCTTCCAAACATATCTTTTTTCCTCCTTTTAATGTATTATATGAGTTTTTTCGACATTTGCTACAAAAAATAAAAAGCTAGTAAAAAATAAATTTTACTAACTTTTTTATATTGTAGGAAAGTTCTCCTAGTAGGAGGACTTTCCGTACAAGATAAATATGGGAATTTATAGAATTTCTTTGCGGTTGCCACCGCTTAGAAATTCTTAAATTCGTTTTTTATATGGATTATTATATTCTAACAACTCCACCGATTATTTTACTTTCAGCACTATTATCTAACATTTTTGAGCCACTTGATAATACTACTGTATCACCTTTTTCTAATATTTCTTTATCTTGTAATTTTTTTAGTCCAACTTCTATTGTTTTATCAATACTTTCTTGTGTTTCTACTAAAACAGGTGTAACATTCCATACTAATCCTAATTGATTAAATGTTCTTCTATTATCTGTTATTGCTAATATTGGGCAACCTGCTCCCATTCCTGCTAATCTTCTTGCTGAATCTCCTGAATTTGTATAACATACAATAGCATCTGCATTTATATTTTTTGCTATTATACATGCAGAATATGAAATATTTGATTCTAAGTCATTTAATTCTATTTCTGTGTTTTCATCAAATTTTTTCCAATAATTTATAGTTGGTTCAACTCTTTTTGCTATTTTATCCATTGTTTTAACACATTCAACTGGATAATCTCCCATAGCACATTCTCCAGATAGCATAACTGCACTTGTTCTATCATATACGGCATTTGCCACATCACTTGCTTCAGCTCTTGTTGGTAATGGTTGATGAGTCATTGATTCAAGCATTTGTGTTGCTGTTATTGCTGGCTTATTTGCTTTATTACTTAGCTTAATAAATCTCTTTTGCATTATTGGTGGTTCTGTAAAGTCTGTTTCTGTAGCCATGTCTCCACGAGCTATCATTTGACCATCTGCATTTTTTACTATTTCTTCCATGTTCTCTAGACCTTCAACATTTTCAACTTTTGTAATTATTTTTATATCTTTTCCACCATTCTCATCTAATACTTTTCTAACTTGGTTTATATCATCTTTATTTCTTGTAAATGACATTGCAACATAATCATAATCATGTTCACAAGCTGTTTTTAAGTCATTTATATCTTTTTCTTTTAAAGCTGGTAGTCTTACTGCTGTTCCTGGTAAGTTCATTGTTTTTCTACTTCCTAAGCCATTTCCATGAATTACTGTACAAACTATATCTTTTCCTACTATCTCATCAACTACTAATTCTATTGCACCATCATCTATTAAAATCTTTGATCCAGGTTTTACATCATTATATAGATTTTTATATGTTACTGATACTTTTTCTTTATCTCCTACTATATCTTCATTTACTAATGTAAATTTTTGTCCATCTTCTAATTGAATCTTTTCATTTTTTCCTGTTACTAACATCCCTGTTCTTATTTCTGGTCCTTGCATATCTAGTATCATTGGAATTGGTATATCTAACTCTCTCCTTAATCTAATTATATTTTCTGTTTTTTCTAATTGTTCATCCCAACTTCCATGTGAATA
The DNA here is from genome assembly GCA_947628845.1 of uncultured Clostridia bacterium. GTDB lineage: Bacteria > Bacillota > Clostridia > TANB77 > CAG-508 > CAG-269. The sequence continues at coordinate 2,955 of CANRBK010000054.1, forward strand.
GTTAATTCTAGCTACATTTAGACCTGCTTCAAATAATTCTTCTAATTTGTTTTCACTAGCTGGTCCTATTGTGCCTACTATTTTTGTCTTTCTTAATGATTTCATTCTTATTCCTCCCCTTATAAAACTAAAAATTATTATATCATATTCTTATACTATTTTTCAACATTTTTTCCATAATTTATCAATTTTTATTGTAAAATAATAATTGCATGAATTTTTGTATCATCTTCACTACATATAGTTATAATATGTTCATTATTTTGAAAAGTATATTTGCATTTTATAATATCTCCTATTTTTACTTCTCTTTTGTATTGTATTCTAAAGTTGTCATATGGCCTTTGTTGATATATTTCTTCTGGTAATACTTCATAAGCTAAATCTAAATAATATAAATTATGCATATGTCCATTTATATCTATATCTCTCCTACTAACTTTATATGTAATTTCATGAGTAAAAGTCTCTGGTGGTTTTATTTTATCCAATTCGTCAATATTAAATACATTTTTGTTTTCTAAATTATATTTTTCTATTACATCTTTTGTTATTCTAGTTATTTTTCCTGTGTTTATATCTACTAATACCCATTTTGAAGTTCCTATTACACATAAGTTATTTTTTTCATCATACATTTCAAAATCTCTATATGTATATGAACTTTTGATTTCTCCTCCTATTGTTCTTGCCCATGTATTCACTTTTAAAGTTTGTCCATATTTTGGTCTTTTTATAACTTTTATTTTCCAATCTAATAATACCCATGACACTTTTACTTTTTCTATATCATTTGGTCCATATCCTGCAATATCTGAATGATGAGTACCTATGTTTTCAAATATTCCTAGCAATCCCTTATTCTTTATATAATTTTGTTTTCCTATATCTTCTAATTTGACCTTAAATTCTTCGGTAAATATCATTATTATCCTTCGCTTTCCTTTCTATATTGTTCTTACAATTTAATCAGGTCAAAAAGTTTTTGACCTTTTGACCTATTTTAATATCCTGGTTTTTTTAATAATATAAACATATTTTTTTTGTATTCTTCTACTCCTGGTTGGTTAAATGGGTTTACTCCTAAAATTAGTCCTGACATTGCACATGCTTTTTCAAAGAAATATATTAGCTCACCTATATTTTCTTCATCTAGCCTTTCCATATTTATAACTATATTAGGAACATTCCCTGAAACATGTGCTTTTATTGTTCCTTGCATTGCCTTTTTATTTACATAGTCTAATGATTTTCCTTTTAAATAATTTAAGCCATCTAAATTATCTTCATCTTTATTTATTATTAGATCAGTTTTTGGATTTACTATAGAAATTATTGTTTCAAATAAGTTTCTTCTTCCTTCTTGTATATATTGTCCCATTGAATGTAAATCTGTTGTAAAATCTACACCTGATGGGAAAATACCCTTCAATTCTTTTCCTTCACTTTCTCCATATAATTGTTTCCACCATTCTGTAAAATAGTGCATTTTAGGCTCGTAATTCACTAATATTTCAATGTTTTTAGCAGATTTGTATAATATATTTCTTGCAACTGCATATTTATAACATTCATTATATTTTAAATCTGGATCATTATATCTGTCTTGTGCAATTTGAGCGCCTTTCATCAATCTATCAATATCAATTCCTGCTGTTGCTATAGGTAGTAAGCCTACTGCTGTTAAAACAGAATATCTTCCTCCTATATTATCTGGAATAACAAATTTTTCATATCCTTCATTATCTGCTAATGTCTTTAAAGCTCCTTTTTCCTTGTCTGTTGTAACATATATTCTACTTCTGGCTTCATCTATGCCATATTTACTTTCTAATATTTCTCTAAATATTCTAAATGCTATTGCTGGTTCTGTTGTAGTTCCTGATTTTGATATTACATTTATTGAAAAATCTTTATCTTCTACATATTCTATTAATTCATTTATATAATTCGGACTTAAATTATTACCTACATATAATATTTGTGGATATTTTCTTTGTCTTTCTGTTAACATATTATTAAAAGTACTTGTTAATGCTTCTATTACTGCTCTCGCTCCTAAATACGATCCCCCTATACCTATAACAATTAGTATATCAGATTCTTTTTTGATTTTTTTTGCTACTTTTTTTATTCTTTTAAATTCATCTTTATCATAATTTGTTGGCAATTCTAGCCATCCTACAAAATCGTTTTCATCATCTGCTTTGTTATGAAGTTCTTTATGTATATTTTCTACCTCTTGTTTATATTCCATAATTGTTTTTTCATCAATCATTGTATTTTCTAAATCTAATTTAATAGCTGACATTTAAATACCTTCTTTCGTTTTTTCTTATTATATATAAAACAAAAATTAAATTCAAGTTTTTGTAACCATTTTTTTCCTTTTTCATAATATGTAATATACAAAGGAACAACGAAAAAGCACAAAACGATAATAGTTTTTTCTTGAAAGGGGGTCTAGACTATGCCAGAAAACAGAGGTTGTGGTGGTTTCGGATTTGGTGATGACTGCTGCTGGATTATAATCCTTATATTAATATTATGTTGCTGCTGTGGCGGTAATAGAGGAGGATGTTGCTAATCCTTTAGACATATTAAAAGAGGGCTTTGGTCCCTCTTAAATTAATTTTTATCTTTTTTTATATTGTTTCCATATCTTTTAATTTTTTGTGTTGTAGTTTTTTCAAACTCTTTATCCCTTATTACAAAGTCTTTAATATGTTTATAATTTGGTATTTTACTATTAACACTAGATATAATATCTGATATTATTTTTTTAATTTCTTCTTTTGTTGGTACTGTTCCTTTTAAATACTCTGTAATTGCTTCAATATTTGGAAATATTTGAGCATTTACATAAGTTTCATCATCATTTTCTTTTTGAACTCCTAATACAAGTGACTCAGAAATCAATGGATTATCATTTAAATAAGACTCTAATTCTTCTGGGTATATATTCTTTCCATTTTTAGTTACTATTACACTCTTACATCTACCTGTTATATATAAAAATCCATTTTCATCAATTTTACCTAAATCTCCTGTGTGAAACCATCCATCTTTTAGCACTTTTTCTGTTTCTTCTGGCATATTATAGTATCCAAGCATTACATTTGGGCCTTTTACTATTATTTCTCCTACTCCCTCATCATTTGGATTATCTATTTTATATTCAACCTTTGGTATAGGTAGTCCTGCACTATCATTTCTTTTAAAGAAATCTGTGTTTCCTGCAACTAATGGTGAACATTCAGTTAGTCCATATCCTTGTAATGAATTCAAGCCTAATTTATCAAACATATCTGCTATTTCTGGATTTACAGCTGCAGCTCCTACTATAAAAACTCTTAATCTTCCTCCTAATGTATTTTTTACTTTTGATTTTACTATTCCTTTTAGATAAAATGGTAATTTATCAACTATATTTTCACTTTCTTTTAAGTTTTTAGTATATTTTTCTGGCAATGACTTTTCCATGCTTTTTATAATTTTTTGATACATTTTTTCTAAAAGTAATGGTACACATAATATTACTGAAGGATGGTATTCTAACATATTATTTGTTATATATCTTAAACCATCACAATAGCAAATACTTGCACCACTATATAATGGTAATAAAAATCCTAGTGTACATTCATAAGTATGATGTAATGGCAATACTGAAAAAAATAAATCACTTCTTTTTACTTTCACTATTCCATAAGTTGATAAAATATTTGAACATATATTTCTTTGTGATAAACATACACCTTTTGCATTTCCAGTTGTCCCAGATGTAAATAGTAATATTTTTAACTCATCTGAATCTATTTTTATTTCGCTAAATTTTTTATTTCCTTTTTCCAATAATTTTTTTCCATTTTCTAACTCTGATTCGAATGATAAAAATTTTTCATCTAAAAATTCTTCATCAAAATTTATAAAAATCACATTTTTATTTTCTAATTTATCGATATTATCTTTTATTTGTTTTAAATTTTTACTATCTCCTAAAATACATTCAGTTTTTGAAACATTCATAAAGTTTATAACATCATCAGAATGTAGTTCTTTATCTATTGGTACAACTACTCCTACTATAGTTGCTGATAGATATGATACTGCCCATTTATATGAATTTTTTCCTATTACAGCAATTCTTTTATTTAAAAGGCCTTTTTCAATTAAACTTGTTCCTAATTCCTCTACATCTTTTTTTAATTCCTCATAAGTTTTATTATAAATATTACCATTTTTATCTTTTAATTTAAAAGCTGTTCTTGTTTTATATATTGTAGCTGATCTATCTAACATCTCTTTAAAATTTGTCACTTCTTCACATTTATGATATTTCTTTTGTAATTTTTCCGCTATTGTTTCACTCATATTACACCTTCCTTATTCATATCTATAAAAATCTATTTGTGTATCTTTAGTAACTTGTATACTTCCATCATAAATTGAGTTTTCCTCATTTTGATATGGTACATCCAAGCTTATTATTGTTTTAAACTTTTCATTTTTATTATTTTCTATTTCTATATTAAATGATATTGATGTTTCTATTGAATCTATAGAAACTCCACATCTTTTTAATAATGTGCCATTATATGTTATTGGATTTTGTGTGTCTGTCATTGTATAATCAGTTTTTATATTTTGATTTATATAACTTAATGTTATTGGATTTGCACAATTATTATATAATATTGGTTTGCTTAAATCTGCTTCATTTTCTGATGTAATTTCAAATTGTAATTCATTGTTTATTATATTATCATCATTTAATTGGCTTTTTGCAAACTCATTTATTGATTTAAAATATAGATTTGGTTTTCCTAAAATTGGCTCATTTGAGAATTTTATATTATTTATTTTTACACTTTTTAATGTGTTTTCTAATGTATTTTCTTCTGAATTATTATTTATAAAAAGTGCTATATCTGTATATGTATATAAATTTTCTATTGTAAAATTTGTTGGGGAGCTTGTTTTGTTTTTTGAATCAGAACTACTAAAATATACTATTTTATTTACTGAAAATATGGTTTCTTTATTTTTTTCTGAAAAAGATACTACACTATTCTCAAATGTTTTTTTTGTTAATAAATCATTATAAAATTTTTTAAAAAGAAAAATCAATACTATTATAAACATAATTATTATGCTTATATAAATTATTCTTTTTAGTTTTTCTTTCATATGTTTTCCTCCGAATATATACTATAATATTATATTTATTTGTCGAAATCAAGTATTTTGATGCTTTTAAAAAAATTTTCCAAAAAATTCTTTAAAAGTATTGACATTTCATTGCAAATCTTGTATACTAGTCATTGTCGAAAGGACATGGTCGTTTAGCTCAGCTGGGAGAGCATCTGCCTTACAAGCAGGGGGTCATAGGTTCGAGCCCTATAACGACCACCATTCTTTTACGGCCTGGTAGTTCAGTTGGTTAGAACGCTAGCCTGTCACGCTAGAGGTCGACGGTTCGAGCCCGTTCCAGGTCGCCATTTTTATTT
>CANRBK010000055.1 GCA_947628845.1 uncultured Clostridia bacterium
AATTGTGCTTGGAATGCAGATGATATTGATAAAATATTAGAAATATTAAAACAAAATAATGTGAAAATAACATTTTTTATGGTAGGAGATTGGATAGATAAATTCCCAGAATATGTGAAAAAAATAAATGAGGCAGGGCATGAAATAGGAAGTCATAGTGATACCCATCCGCATGTAAATAATTTAAGTTATGAAGAAAATATAAAAGAGATAGAAACAAGCAATGATAAAATAGAAAAAATAATAGGAAAAAGAACATGTTTATATAGAGCACCATATGGAGAATATAACAATACAGTAATAAAGGCTGCTAATGATAAAGGATATTTTACAATTCAATGGAGCTTAGACACATTAGACTATACTGGATTAACTGGAGAACAAATGTGGAATAGATTAGATTCCAAAATTTCATCAGGAGATATAATATTAACACATAATGGAACTGAACATACAGCAGACTCCTTGGATATGTTGTTAAAAAATATAAAACAAAAAGGATATGAAGTTGTTACTATATCAGATTTAATTTATAAACAAAATTATAAAATTGATTCTACAGGTATGCAAATAAAAAATCAATAGAAGTATAAATAATAAAATTATGTATATAATTATAAAAAATAATTTATAGAATAGTGGAAAATAATACATATTTTGAAATATTTTAACTTTTTATGTAGACAAAACCAAAAAAATGTTGTATAATTAAAATGTAGTATAAAAAAACTTAAAGATAAATATACTAAAAATATAAGGAGGAAAAAAATTGGATACAAATTATTTAGAAAACAACTATTTAACATTAGTTGGAAAAGTTACAGGAGAAAAAAAATTTAGCCATGAAATATATGGAGAAAGATTTTATGTATTTAACTTAGAAATAGCAAGATTAAGTGGTAATGCAGATATTATACCAATAACAGTATCAGAAAGATTAATAACAGAAGAAATGTTAGTACAAGGTAAAAACTTATTAGTAAAAGGACAATTTAGATCATATAATAGTTATGAAAATGAAAAAAACAGATTAATATTAACAGTTTTTGCAAAAGATGTTATTGAGGTAGAAGAAAATGTTGAAGAAGAAAATGAAATGGTGAAAAAAGATATGATAACAAATGAAGTTGTTTTAGTTGGTTACATATGTAAAAAACCAATATATAGACAGACACCATTTGGGAGAGAAATAGCAGATATATTATTAGCAGTTAATAGAGCATATAATAAATCAGACTATATTCCTACAATAGCATGGGGAAGAAATGCAAGATTTTGCCAAAACTTAGAAATTGGTACTAAAGTAAAACTTGTAGGTAGAGTTCAATCAAGAATATATGAAAAGAAATATGAAGATGGAACAGTTGAAAATAGAGTAGCTTATGAAGTATCAATAGGAAGTTTAGAAGTAGTTGAAGAAAATGATACAATGCAAAATAATCAACAAGAAAATCAAGAAGCAGTATAATAATGTAAATTAAAAAGAAAAGGAAAAAATTCCTTTTCTTTTTTTAATTTATTTGATATAATTTTATAAAATTTAGAATGAGAGGAAAATGAAATGATAAAGATAAAAGAAACAATAAAAAAAATAATTAATACAAAAGTAAATTTTACAATTATAGCAATAATACTAATAGCTATTTTTTGCATATGTATAACACCAGTAACTTTTCAAAATGACACATATTATACAATAAAAATAGGAGAATTTATAAAAAATAATGGTATAGATATGATGGATCATTTTTCATGGCATGAAAATTTAAGTTATACATATCCACATTGGTTATATGATTTATGTACATATTTAATATATGCTTTTGCAGGCTTTAGAGGTATATATATTGTTACATGTATCTTATCAGTAATATTAGGAATTTCTATATTTTTAGTTAATATAAAATTAACTAAAAACAAATCAATATCATTTCTTATTACATTAGGAACTTTACATGTATTACAGGCATATATAACAGCAAGAGCACAATTAGTAACTTTTATTTTATTTATATGGGAGATATATTTAATAGAGAAATTTATACAAGACAAAAAAATATGGTATGCATTAGCGCTAATAGCAATGTCATTACTAATAGCTAATATGCATATAGCTACTTGGCCATTTTTCTTTGTTTTAGCCTTACCATATATAGCAGAATATATAATAGCAGTTTTAGCAGATATTATAATATATAAAAAAATTAATATTTTTATATTAAAAACAAAGATAAGAAGATCAAAAAACAAACTAGAAAAGGTAGAAAAACTAAAAGCACAACTTGAAAGTTTAGAAGTAAAAATATCTAAAATAAAAATAAAAAGAGAAGAAGATAACAGAAATCCTTACAAGCTAATAATAAAAAGAAATGATAATGTAAAATGGTTAATATTAATAATGGTTATATGTCTATTAACAGGCTTATTAACACCACTTGGAGATTCTCCATATACATATCTTTATAAGACAATGCAAGGAAATACAACTAAAAACATTAGTGAACATCTTCCAATGACTATTATAAAAAGCACAGAAACAATGAGCATATTAATAATAGTTTTAGCGATATTAATTTTTACCAAAACAAAAATAAGATTATCAGATTTCATTATGATTACAGGATTATGCTATTTAACACTATCTACAAGAAGGCAATTATCTATGTTAGCACTGATAGGGTCAGTTATATTTACAAGGCTAATTATTGACTTAATAAATAAATACGTAGAAGGGGATGGACTAAAAGTAGTAGAAGAAGCAATAAATAGTATAATTGTTATAATATCATTATCAGCATTAATGTTATTAATAAGCTATAACAAAATAAAGCCAAAGTTAGATGATGAATATGTAAGTACTAAATCATATCCAGTTGCAGCATGCGATTATATATTAGAAAATATAGACTTAGAAAATGCAAGATTTTTTAATGAATATAATTATGGAAGTTATATGTTATTTAGAGGTATACCAGTATTTATAGATTCAAGAGCTGATTTATATACACCAGAATTTAGTGGAAATAAAGATGAAGATATATTTACAGATTTTATGGATGTATCTGGGTTATCAAAGTTTTATGAAGAAATATTTGAAAAATACAATATAACACATGTAATATTAGGTAAAAAAACAAAAATGAATAATATAATAGAAAAAACAAAAGATGAGAATTACAAAGAATTATATTCAGATGACGATTTTGTAGTTTATGAAAGATTAAATGCTAATAAATAGAAGGAAGGATATTATATTGAATAAAATTCATGTAGATACAAAATATGTAGGAAAAAGAATAGATGCATATTTAGCAGAAACAACAGAATTATCTAGGACAAATATACAAAGACTGATAGAAAATAAAAAAATATTAGTAAATGATAAAAATCCTAAAATGTCATATAAAATACAATTAAATGATGAAATAACTATAGAAGAAGAAAAAGCAAAAGAAATTTCATTAGAAGCGCAAGATATACCAATAGAAGTTTTATATGAAGACAAAGATATTATTGTTGTTAATAAACCAAAAGGAATGGTAGTTCATCCTGCAAATGGCAATCCAGATGGAACATTAGTAAATGCAGTAATGGCAATTTGCAAAGACAGCTTATCAGGAATTGGCGGTGAAATAAGGCCAGGAATAGTACATAGACTAGACAAAGACACATCAGGAATTATAATAATTGCTAAAAATGATAAAGCACATATAAATATGAGTGAACAAATAAAAAATCATGAAGTAGAAAAAACATATATTGCTTTAGTAAAAGGATTCGTTAAAGAAAATGAAGCAACAATAAACATGCCAATAGGAAGAAGCTCAAGAGATAGAAAGAAAATGGCAGTAGACAAAAATGGTAAAAATGCTATTACACATTTTAAAGTAATAGAAAGATTTGATAAATATACACTATTAGAAGTAAAAATAGAAACAGGAAGAACACATCAAATTAGAGTACACTTAACAGAAATTGGATATCCTATTGTTGGAGATACTACATATTCAAATGGAAAAAATGAATGGAATATTCAAGGACAATGTTTACATGCTAAATCATTAAAATTTAAACATCCTATCACAGGAAAAGAAATGTTTATAGAAGCACCAATGCCAAAATACTTTGAAGACATTATAAATGAATTAAAACAAAGAAAACAAAACTTATGAAAGGAAAACAAATGGAAGAAAATCAAATTAGACTACAAAAATATTTGGCAAACTGCGGAGTAGCTTCTAGAAGAAAATGTGAACAAATAATATTAGAAGGAAAAGTTTCTGTAAATGGAAAAGTTACAAAAGAGTTAGGAACGAAAATCAATCCAGATGTGGATAAAGTTACATATTGTGGAAAACTGATTACAAATACACAAAATCTGGTATATATTTTATTAAATAAACCTATCGGATATGTTACAACAGCAAAAGATCAATTTAATAGAGATATAGTTTTAGATTTAGTAAAGGTAAAAGAAAGATTAGTACCAGTTGGAAGACTTGATATGTATACATCTGGAGCTCTAATATTAACAAATGATGGGGATTTTGTTTACAAAGTAACTCATCCAAAACACGAGATAACAAAAACATATACAGTTACATTAAATGGAATAATAAGCAACGAAGCGGTTGATAATTTACGTAAGGGCGTAAAAATAGAAGATTATACAACAAGACCTGCTAAAGTAAAGATATTAAAAACAGACAAAGAAAAAAATATTTCTAGATTAGAAATAACAATACATGAGGGAAAAAATAGACAAGTTAGAAAAATGTGTGAAGCAGTAGGATATAAAGTAATTGCTTTACACAGAAGCAAAATAGGAGATATAGATGTAAAAGATTTAGAATTAGGAAAATGGAGATACTTAAAAGAAGAAGAAATCAAAAGATTATTACATTAAATATTTGAAAGAAACAAAGGAGAAAACAATGAATACATTTAAATTTTTTCCAGAAGGTTGGAAAGACGAAAGCTTAGAAGGAACTACTGACATTTTGCAAGGAATTGTAGAAGAATGTGATAAAGATTATAATTTACATGTAAAATTAGATAATGGAGCTATGGGAATAATGCCAAGAGAAGAAATAGAAGCAATAAATACAGAAGAAAATGGATTACCAAAAATAAATTTATGTATCGGAAAATTACATAAATATGTTCAATTTAAAATTAAAGATCAAGAAGGCGAAAATTTGCTACTTTCTAGGAAAGACGCACAAAACGAAATTTTGGATTATATTAAAACGGATTTGCAAATTGGAGAAACTATAAAAGGAATTGTAAAGAATATAACTCCTTATGGAGCCTTTGTAGACATAGGCGGAGGCGTGGTTGGGCTAGTATATATAGAAGACTTATCAGTAGCAAGAATAAAAACTCCATTTGAAAGGATAAAAATTGGACAAAAAATAGATATTGTGGTAAAATCTATAGATAGAAAAACAGGAAGAATAAACCTATCTTACAAAGAAACTTTAGGCACTTGGAAAGACAATGCAGAAAAATTTGCAGTTGGTATGAAAACCAAAGGAATTGTAAGAGAAACAGAAAAAAATAAAAATGGAATTTTTATAGAACTTACACCTAATTTAGTCGGAATGGCAGAATATAAAGAAGGTCTAAATTATGGAGAAAAAATAGATGTAGTTATAAAGAAAATTGACTATGAAAAGAAAAAAGTTAAAGTAATAATTACATAGACATTATTACATAGATATTATTAAATAGTTTATTATAAAAATAATATAAAATTTTTAAGTATATATAAATGAAATTATCATTTATATTAAGAAGGAGGAGTAAAAATGGTAGAAGATAATGAAATAAAAGCACAAGTGTCACCATTTGCAATTAGAGAAGGAGAAATAAAAACCTTTGATGGTAAAGATGGTTATGTATCTATGAACCAAATTGTACATAAGATAAATATAGGACATATTACAGATATTCATTTTTCTATATTAGATTTAGTAAATGAATTTGAATTTATAACATCAAGACAACTATATCAAATGCTTGAAATAAAAGGGATTGATCCAAAGTCACAAGATAAATTAAATAATAAATTAGATGCATTAGTAAAATCTAAAATATTAACAAGATATTATTTTACATCTGATGAAGGAAAAGGAATTTATAGAATATATTGCTTAGAAAAGATGGGTAAATATTTATTAACATCTAAAGAAATAGAATGTAAATGGCAACCATCAGATAATACAAAGCCTGTAGCTATGATAAAGAAAAGATTAGCAGGAAACCAAGTTTTAATAGCATATTTAAGAAAAGTACAAGCTTTTGATAGCTATATTGTAAAACCTGCAATTACTGCAAAAACATTAGGAAAAGTCTTTAAAGCAACAGGAGGAGCAGTAAAACTTACAAAAAATAATAAATCAATACAATTTTTATTTGAGGTATTTAGACGTGAACAAGATTGGAAAAACAAATTAGCAGAAAAAATGAACTTGTATAAAGACTTTTATGAAAATTTTCTACCAGGAGATTCAGGATTTTCAGGAATACCACAATTAATATTTGTTTGTGAAGATGAAAAACATATGGCAGAATGCTTTAAAGAAATGGTAACAAATAAATTAGAAATACCACAAATTAAATTTTTATTTACTACTGATTTAAGACAAAATGAACAGACTTTATCTAATACACTAGTAGAATTTAAACTTGTTGATGGAAAATATAAAATGGAAAATGTCGAGCTAAAACTTATAGGATAATTTGTCCCATGTGTCCCATGGGGGACGTTTACTTGTGGGACATTTGCATATAAAAATTAAATTTGAAGGGAAGATACATATGATAAGTAATATAATACAAACTATACAAATAGAGAAGTTATTGAGGTAAATAAAAAAATATATATAGATAGATATAAATACTAGGATTGTATGTAATACAAGCTAATATTTGTATCTTTTTGTACTTTTTAATAGTTTTTAAATTTAAAAATATAAATTAATTTTTTTGAAAGGAGAGAAAAAATGAAAAGAATAATTAATAAAATAGCTAGAAACGTTGAGGCTGTACACACACACACACACACACACACACACACACGGATAGTTTTTATTCAAAAACAAAAATAAATAAAAATATAACAATATTTTTACTTTTAGTAATTTTTATAATATTAAATACAGGAAAATCAAAAGCTGTATTGCAGTCAAATAATGGTACAGCAGTAAGCTATAACCTAAATGATTGGATGCTGAATGTAAGAAAGATGGAAGAACTAGGTGGAGCAATGGGATTAAGCGAGAGTATCAATACTCCTGGATTAACAAGCGCTAGTTCAAATAATATAGATGTGCATATGGAAAAAAATTCAGAATATGGAGCATTAGTAATACTATCAGCATCAAGTTATGGAAAGCCAGATAAAGTAGACAATGACCAGACAACGACCGGAAATGCAACAGGGGTAAAAATGAAAGTATCTAGCGAATGGGTAGCAGCTGGCACAGTATTAGAGGCTACAAATTATGCTAATGCGGTGGAAAGGTATAAAGATGTTTATACAACGTCAGTAACCAATAAAGCTGGAAATGCGTTATCCGAAACACAAGGATGGCATAGTGCTACATCAAACACGTGGTTTAATAATAATGAAAATGCAGGTTTATTAAGAGCATCTTCAGGAAGTATATTTGCATTTTGGGGTAGAGGAAGATATACTACTTGGAACGGATCGTATGAGTATGATGCATCATACTATACAAAAACATACCCAACGCGAGCAGTAGTAGTAAGTGGCGAAGGATTATAAAAATTAAAAAAATATTATAAAAAAATAAGAAAGTAAAAGTATATGTTATATGGAATGGAGGAGAAAGTGAAAAATATAACATATAGAAATAGTAAA
>CANRBK010000056.1 GCA_947628845.1 uncultured Clostridia bacterium
AAAACGAATTCTCATGTTAAATCTTTTCGAGTTGGTACTTATGGTGAAGGTGAAATGGGAGTTACTATTGTTGAATTGAAAATATGAATGGGTAAAATGAAAAACGAATTTAAGAATTTCTAAGCGGTGGCAACCGCAAAGAAATTCTATAAATTCCCATATTTATCTTGTACGGAAAGTCCTCCTACTAGGAGAACTTTCCTACAATATAAAAAAAAAGGGGCTAGTTCCCTTTTTTCTACTTCAATTCTATCTCTATCTTTTTATCTTCTTTTAATTGTAATTTTGTATATTTTATTCCACAACTATCAAATAATTTTCTTGAAGCAATATTATTTTCTGAAGTTGCATATTTATCACATAAATAGACTACTTCTTTAATTCCAGATTGAATAATAATTTTTGCACATTCATTACATGGAAATAAATCTACATATATTTTTGCATTTTCCAAGTCTTTTTTGCTTCCTCTATAATTTAAAATAGCATTCATTTCTGCATGGCATACATAAGGATATTTTGTATCTAAGTTATTTCCTTCTCTCGCCCATGGAAAATTATCATCACTAAATCCATTTGGTGCTCCATTATATCCTATTGATAAAATTCTATTGTCATTGCTTACTATGCATGCTCCAACTTGTGTTGATGGATCTTTACTTCTCATTGCTGATAATTTTGCAATTGCCATAAAATATTCTTCCCAGCTAATGTAATTATCTCTTTTTTTATTTAAATTATTATCCATATAATCTCCTCCTTATATGAATTATAATACTACATAATTTTACAAATATCAACATTTTACGTAAATTTTAAACAATATACATTATTTCATTATTAGGAAAATATTTTTTCATTTGCTCTCTAAAAAATTGTTCACCATCTTGTCTATATTGATTTTTATACATATATTTTCCTTTTCCTCTGCCTGTCATCATTTCTTTATTATACAAGTTTATCGCATTGGGAAATGCTTCTTCATTTATTTTTGTATGAACAAAACTATATGTCATAAATATGATTTCGAAAAAGAGATCTTTTTTAACTTTTTCTGTTAAATTTTCTGATAATTGTTTTATTAATTCTAAATATAATTCTTTCCAATTATCAACCATTATTACTGGTGCTATTAATATACCTATTTTATATCCCGCTTCTTTTAGCTTATTTATTGCATCTATTCTCCCTTTTAACCTTGATGTTCCAAATTCTACTCTATTTATGATTTCTTCTGGATTAACACTCATTCTAATAGTCACTTTTCCTTGATGGTCTATATCTAATATATCATCTACCATATCAAATTTAGTTGGAAATGTAAGATGTCCTTTAGGTGAATTTTTAAAGTTTTCTATTGTCCATGGCAAATTACCTGTTATTGTATTTTCCAAAATTAAATCACTATTGCTCCCTATCTCAAATGTTAAATCTTTTTCAGATTTATTTGCTACTTTTATTATTTTTTCTAGCATTTCTTCTCTGTTTACAAACAAACGCAAGTATGCACATTTATTATAATTACATACTAAATAACAATACATACATGCTGCTGTACAGCCTGATGATGTATATGGAACTAAATAATCTGATGTTTTGTGATTCTCTACAAATTTGTGTGTTTTCCTTGTTCCTATTATTAGATTTCTTTTCATATCCATAAATTCACTATTTTGTTTTTTTCTCATTTCTTCTATGTTGTTATGGTTTTCTATTTCTACTTTGGGTACATCTTTATATTTTTCTAATAATTGCTTTCCCAATTCATAATTTTCAATTTGTTTTTCAAAATAAATAGCTTTAGGTTTGAACATATCAATAATCTCCTTTTGATATATTTTAACCTAAAGCTTATTTTTTATTTATTTTTTACTAGATTTTTCTAGTCATTGCATCTTTTCCACCAAATATGCATGGTGAATTGCACTTCCAGCCAGGAAATGTACATCTTGCACCATTTGAATATGGTAACAAGTAATCTTGTATTTTAGGATCATTTTTTGTTGCATCTAAGTATTTTTTCATTGTAATTTTTGTTTGTTCCATTATTTCAAGTTGAGCTGCTCCGCATAGACGTTCTGTACATTTTAATACAAAATTTTCTATTGTTCCTCTTTCATTTACTTTTATTAGCATACCTTGTGGATAGTAATCTTCTAATGAAGATATATCTTTTATCCATTCTTCTTCTAAATCTTTACCTTTAATTATTTTTGGAACGTAATACTTTGGCTTATCAAGTAATGATATCTCATAAGATAATGTTCTATGTCTTTGAGCCTGAGCCAACTGAGAAAAACTTGCTAAATATGTGGTACAATAATTTTCTCCAAATTCTTCATTTCTTTCTCTTTTAGCAAATAAAGAAAGCTTTGTACCTTTTATTCTAGGATTTAGTCCTTCAACTTTTAAATCAGGCAATTCATCCAGAAATTGCTGCATTACTTTTTTTAATTTAATAGAAAATTTTGTTTCTGGTTCATATGAAATATAATCTTCAAACCAACTTATGATAAAATTAAGTTGTTCAAAATTTACTGTATATTCCATAATTGTTGCAGGTGTAAACACACTTATTAGATAGCGTGCATTTTCTTGGGCTAATTTTTGTACTTTTTTCTCATCGAAGTTTGGATATTCTTTGCTTATCTCTTGTTTATAAATTTCTATCCATTTTTCATATAAAGTTTTTTCTTCCTCAGAAGGTTCCATTTTTGTATATCTTGCTGATTTTTCCGACGTATTATAAATTTTTTCATTATTCAAAATCATTGCAAGAATTTTAGGAATTCCTTCAAGACTTAAATTATAAGTTGCATGTCCAAAAACACTATGATGTCCTGATTTTAAGTTTCCTTTTACTCTCCTTTCTGTTTTTTCTGCTGGTTCTGCAAATAAAGTTTCCAATGTATCTGGTAAATAGCATATACCAGCTGATTTACCAGAAAAATCTAAAGCTTCTTCTTTTGGTAAAACAAATCCTACTTTCGTTGATGCAATCACATTAATTTTCATTTTGCCATCTCCTTTTTTATATTTATATTATATTGTTTGCATTATACCACATCATTTTACATTTTTCTACAATTTACAAAAAAATAAGAAGCATTACACTTCCCATTTTGGTACATATTCTTCTTCATGTTCTCCAAGTTCTTGTATATAACCATTTTCCAAATTTAATCTATATAGATAATCTTCAATTTCTTTATACTCCTCTTTTGTTAATTTTCTATTTATATCGTCTATTTCTTTTGCTTTATATGCAGGAAAATATTGAGCCATAACACTTACATATACATTATTCATATTATCATTTATCCATTTTAAAACTTTTCTTGAATTTAATATATGATTTGGTAAAACCAAATGTCTAATAATCATTCCTTTTTGCATTATGCCATTCTCATTGAAAATAGGATTTCCAACTTGTCTATACATTTCTTTTATAGCATTTGTTGCAATTTCAAAATAGTTTTCCACTTTTGATAAACGTTTTGCTAATAAGTTGTCAGAATATTTCAAATCTGGCAAATATATATCTATATATCCTTCTAACATTTTTAATGTTTCTACATTTTCATATCCATTTGTATTATAAACAATTGGTATATTTAGTCCCACTTTTTTAGCTATTTTTATTGCTTCGATTATTTGTGGAACATAGCTTGTTGGTGTTACTAAATTTATATTTTCTACCTCTCTCTCTTGTTGCTTTATAAATATTTCTGCTAACTCTTTTATTGTTATTTCTTTGCCTTTTCCTTGCTGACTGATTTCATAGTTTTGGCAAAATATACAATTCATATTACAATTTGAAAAAAAGACTGTTCCAGAGCCTTTTTTTCCACTAATACATGGTTCTTCATAGTTATGTATTGAATATAAGCCTATTTTAACTTTATCTTTTGATTTGCATCTTCCTATTTCTCCATTTATTCTATTAATTTTACAATTATGAGGACATATTGTGCATTGTTTTAATTTTTCTAAACTCATTTTTATTCAACACTTTCTACATACATTTTTCCTGAATTTTCTACTAAAGTAACCTTTTTAGTTGTAAATTTATCTATATTGTCTTTTACTACTTCAATTGCTTTTGTTTCACTTTCGTCACTTTTTATTGTTGCTATTGTTTCTTGGTTAAGATTTGTTATATAAATATCATATATTTGACTTTCTTCTTCTACTAGCATAGAATTTTCATAATCTTCTAAATATTCTACTATTTCAACTTCATATTTATTATCTTTCTTATTTATTTCTTTTATTAGGAAACAATCATCTTGTGTATCTAAGCCTACTCCTGCTGTTATATATTTTCCATAGTCCTCATCATAATATATATATTCATAACCTTCTTTTGGAAATTGTTTTTTAAAATTATCTCCAAAAATTTCTATAGCCTTTTCTTGTATTTCTTCATATGTCAATTCATAATTTTCTAAATTCTTTTTTACAACTTCCCACGTCCAAATATCTGGAGCATCATTGATATTTTTAAATTTTGGTAACGCTTCATCTGTTACTTCTCTCCACATGTATATTTCTGATATATATTCTTCTATGTTTTGGACTTCAGAAACACTTACATCATTTTGTTTAATATTGCTTTTATATATATACATTCCTACAAAAATAATTAATAATATACATATTATTGCTAGCAGTTTTTTCATAAATTTTCATCTCCTAAATTATTGTCTAGATTCTACTTTTTCTTCTACACCAGTTGCAATTACAATTACTTGAACTTCTTCTCCCATTTTATCATCAATTACTGTTCCAAATATAATGTTTGCTTCATCACTTACCTTTTCGTTAATAATAGCTACTGCACTATTTATTTCTAAAAGACTTAAACTATCATTTCCTTTTATATTAAATATTACACCTTTAGCCCCATCTATTTGACTTTCAGTTAATGGATTTTCTATCGCTTGTTTTACAGCATCTTCTACTTTTCTTTCTCCTGAAGCTCTGCCGATTCCCATATATGCTTTTCCTTTATAATTTATAGTTGCTTTTATATCAGCAAAATCAATATTTACTTCTCCTACTGATGTTAATAAATCAGTTATAGCAGTAATTCCTTGTTCTAATATGCTATCAGCTAATGAAAATGCATCATTTAGTGTTACTTTAGCATCTGTAACTTTTATTAGATTATCATTTAATACTACTATTAAATCGTCAACATTGTTTTTTAACTTTTCTGTACCTCTTTCTGCTCTTAGCTTTCTTGCTTGTCCTTCAAATGTAAATGGTTTAGTTACTATTCCTATTGTTAATATTCCCATTTCTTTTGCTACTTCAGCGACAATAGGTGCTGCTCCTGTTCCAGTTCCACCACCCATTCCAGCTGTTATAAATACAAGGTCTGCTCCTCTTAAAATTTCCTTTATTTCTTCTTTATTTTCTATTGCTGCTTTTTCTCCTATACTTTCATTAGCTCCTGCTCCTAATCCTTTTGTAGTTTCTACTCCTATTTGTAAAGTATTACTTGTTTTTGCTCTTTTTAATGTTGCAGTTTCTGTGTTTATCATGTAGAATGATACTCCCTTGACATTATCTTCTAGCATTCTATTGATTGCATTATTTCCTGCTCCACCAATTCCTATTACTTTTATTTTTAGCATTTTGTCTAAATCTCTAATATCGCTCATTTCAACTTCCTCCTTAATATAGTTTATTTATCAAATTCCTTTATTATTTTTTTGATTTTCTTTCATTATCTTTTTTCTCTTTCAAATATTTTTTATTTTAAAATCCTTGTTTTCTTATTTATATCATAAATTCAATATAAATACAATTTTTTTATATTTATTTTTTTATAAATATTATTTCTTTATCCAAGATTCTGCATATGTCAGGAGAAATCTCATCAATCACGATAATCTGACCATTTCCCTTTACATAGCTTCCTGTTGTTTGAATCTTCCAATATATTAAAAATTGGTAAATAAATTGATTTTTAAAAGAAATTGTAATAATATAATTATGGTAATGATATAGATAAATATTATTGAGTTTATTTATAATAAAATTTTGTAAGGGGTAAATGAATAAAATGAAATTTCCATTTAAAATATTAAATAAAAAAAAATTTATACTTTGTTATATAAATGCTTTTATAGTAAATCTATGCATTTATTTAATGCCTGTTGTGTTAGCAATATTTACAACACCACCTTTTACATTACATAAATTTAAATATTTAATAATATCAATTATTGGATTAAAATTTACAGAAATAATTTTAAATCACTTATGGGTTATTTACATTTCGAGATTTGAGAATATATATGCAAAAGAATTGCAATTAGCTTATTTTAATAGAGTGTCAAAAATGAAACCAACAAAATTAAACAAAGTACATAATGGTTTCTTAAAAAAACAAATTGATATTATATCTGAAGAATCTGAACAATTTATGGAGTATATTTTTGAAACTATAAATGGCTTTGGCATATCAATAGTAATATTTCTGATTGAAGTAATTAATCAGAATTTTAGTATGTTTATAGTATGCTTATGTATGGTAATAGGTATGGTACTTTATAATATTTGGTTAGGTAAAAAGTATGTGACTGTACAAGAAAAGTATAACGAATCTTTCTCTAAATATAACTCTACATATGTAGATTTCTTACAAAATATAAAGACAGTTAAAAGATTAAATGCTACTAAATATGCAAATAGTAAAAACGAGGAATCCTTTAAAGATGTATTGCCAAAATTAGATAAAACAAATTTCTTTTATTCTTTAAGATCTAATGGGATAAATTTCTTTATTTATTTCATGTATGCGATTATTCTTATAAATTTATATTTTAAAATGAAAAATGGACAAGATATTTTATCGTATTTGTTATTTTATGCAACTATGTTTAGTGGACTAAGTACAGAATTAAAAGATTTATCTAGGTTATTTATGCATTATAATAAGTTTCAAGCAGCAACAAATCAAGTAGAAAAAATAATTGGGAAAGAAGAAGATACTACTATCATAGATAATTGGAATGAAATTGAAATAAAAAATTTAGATTTTAGATATAATGATGAATCAAAAAATACCATTTCCATACCTTACTTTAATTTGCATAAAACTCAAAAAGTTAGTATAGTTGGAAAATCAGGCCAAGGAAAAACCACCTTTTTAAATATATTATCAGGATATATTGACATAGAAGATGGAAAATATATTATTGATGGAAATTCTAAAAATGGTAATTTAGATTTGGCATATATATCACAAGAAATTGATTTATTTGACTTATCAATTAGAGACAATTTATGTTTAGGGAAAAAAATCGATGAAAATATTTTAATGAAATATCTACAAGAAGCAGGTTTAGATGAATGGATAGAAAAACTTGAAAATGGTTTAGATACACTTGTAGGAGAAAGAGGATTAAAACTATCAGTAGGTCAAAAGCAAAGATTAAACATTGTTAGAGGTATTTTATTAGATAAAGAAATATATATATTAGATGAACCAACTTCTAATTTAGATAAAGAAACAGAAAAGTTAATAATAAATTTAATCAAAAAATATTTGAGAAACAAAACTATAGTAATAGTTACACATAGAGACGAAATAAGAAAAATCTGTGATAAACATTATGAATTTAATAATAATAAAATGATGGAATGTGAGTTAAGCAAATGAAAATTTTATTCTCATTTGCACTTAACAACTTTTAATATAAATCAATTCACTAAAAACGATTTTCTTAGCTTGAGCCTTAATAGAATTCATAGTTTTTTTGTATTTTTCTAAGTGAGTATTTAATGTTCCATTTTCGTATAACA
>CANRBK010000057.1 GCA_947628845.1 uncultured Clostridia bacterium
TAATGGGTCAGTATTGAATTTTTAGTATCAATGTGATATTATTATTTAAGAAATTTTTGTTGTGTTTTATTGTAACTGTAAACCTACATCTAAAATTTTAGGAGGAGTACTATGCAAAAAATTAACCTTAGTTTTGACTATGATGAATCAGTAGAAAGTGTAAAAAGCAGTATTAATTATTTTTATGATTTCACCAAAAATAACATAGGTCGGAATTTTATAACAGAATTCATCTGTGGTTCTGACTCATCTAATGGAGATGTTCTTGTCTTTTTTAAGATAGAAGAACTTCCTAAAGATAAAATTAGTGGATATGTGAGTAATTTTATCTTTTATGTAAAAAATTCTTGGGAAAAAACAGGCTTTATCATCGTAGAAGATAGACTCTCAGAAAAAGGTGAAAGTTCTGAAGTGGATTTTACTTCTCACTTATTCAGGTTACGAAAAAGTAAGGTGAAGTGTGAATGTTCTTTATGTGAATATTCATCATATGGTTGGTGTTGTAACGATGAAATAATAAAACAATTTGACAATGTAACTTTAATTAAGAATGTAATCGTTGCTTCATCTTCATATAATTGTTTAAAATATTGTGAACGTTCAGATGCTCATGATGTTGAATGATTACAAAATAAATGGCTCATTTTATGAGCCATTTTAAAATATGACCCATTAGGGACGTTTACTTGTGGGACATTTTATAAAAAATGTCCCACAAGTAAACGTCCCTAATGGGTCCACTAATCAGTTGTTTTTGTATATTTTACTATCAATTGTAAATAACTTGCAGTAGGAGCACCTCTTATTAACCAAATTCTACCTGTATTTAAATCAAATGAAGTAATGTTAAAATCATATTGCCCTGATAAATTACAAGAACTAATAGCCATTCCTGCTCCCGTATAAGTTGAATCGTTAAATGCATATGCACTTTCAATTATATATGACTCTGCATCAGGAACATTTTGACTTAAAAAATATGCTCTACTACCTGAAGCAGTTATTTGTTCTCTAATTACTTTTCTATATAAAGGTTTTCCATCTATCCATGTTCCAATTACTTGTTCATCATTTGAATAATTTTCCTTGTTATTTGTGTTATTTGAATTGCTTGCAATTTTAACACCATTAATACTTGCTAATTGTAAAGAGCCATTTATTTCGAACTCATAAGAATAATCTTTTAATTTTGTAAATATAGAAGAAACATTAGTTACATCTATTTTATCTAAACTAGCATATCCTTTAGATTCTGTTAAAACATATTCTATATCATTATCTTCACATAATTTGTCAGCCAAATATTGTAAATTTGGTAATTGGTGTGTTTCTGTATAACTTGATATTTGAATGTTTGTTATTTTCAAATTCATAGTTTCTGTAGCTTGACTTTTCTTTGCCTCATCACTTCCAGTTTGTGCTTTGTTTAATAATCCATTATTTCCAATTATTCTAACAATACTTATGTACGATAAAATTATTAATATTATGATTGTTATTACTAATGCTACTAGTGTTATTCCTTTGTTTTTTTCTTCTTTCTTTAAACTATAGCTCTCTCTCTCTCTCTCTCTCTCTCTCTACAGCCTCATACTTTCCAGGTTTCATCATTTTCTCATTCCTTCTTTCGTTTCAATATTATATAATATATTTTAACTTTACGTGTTATAATTGTCAATATGAAATTTTTTATTTTCTAATTTCTATTCCTTTATTTTCTAAGTCTTTTATAATATTTTCTAAAATACTATTTATTTCATCATCATTTAAAGTTCTATCTGGTGTACCAAAAGTTAATGAATAAGCAATGCTTCTTTTATTATCATCGATATTTTTTCCCTCATATACATCAAATACCTTAATATTTAGCAATAATTTTCCAGCTTTCTTTTTAATTAAAGTTTCAATTTCTTTTGATGTTATATCTTTACTTACCAAAACAGCTATGTCTTTTTTTATTGTAGGAAATTTTGAAATTTCCTTAAATTTCATTTTTCCAACTCTTTTTTCTAATAGCTTATCTAAATTAATTTCCATTACATAAACATCTTCTTTTTCAACTGAAGGATGTATTCTTCCTACAATTCCTACAATATCATTATTTACAGATATTTCTGCTGTTTGTCCTGGATGGAATTCTTCTGGCATATTCTTAGGTAATACAAAGCTATATCTTCCCTCATATCCTAAAAAGTTCAACAATTCTTCTGTTACCCCTTTTATATCATAAAAATCAACGTTTTTACTATGTCCTATTCCTGTATAATATTCTCCAGTCATCAATACACTTATTTTTTGATTTTCTCCATATTGTTCTTGTTTTTTCCAGAATCCTTTTCCTATTTCAAATAAACATACATTTTTGTTTTCTCTTGCTTTATTATATTGATATATTTTATATAATGATGGTATTATACTATATCTTAAAGTATTTCGATCTTCTGTTATTGGATCTAATAGTTTTATTTCTTCAAAGTCATCAGTTGTGAATTTATGAACATCTTTATCATTTATTAATATATATGATAATGTTTCATTTAATCCCATGTTTGACATTTTTTGTCTTATTTTTCTTGTTGTTTTATCTAAATGGCCAATTCTCATAGGAACTACTGGTAACTTTCCTTGTATATTATCAACTCCATAAATTCTTCCTACTTCTTCTATTAAGTCTGCTCTAATTGATATATCTATTCTTCTTGTTGGTACTATAACTACTACTGATTCATCTTTTACTTCTGTTTTGAAGTCTAATTTTCTAAATACTTCTACTATATCTTCTTTTGATATATTTGTTCCAAGTACATCATTTATTTCTTTATATGATATTTCAATAACTTTTTCTTTGTTATCTGTTACATCATATTTTACAATTCCTGTAACTATTTCTGCATCTGCATATTTTTCTAATAATGTACAAGCTCTATCCATTGCCATATATGTTCTTGCAGGGTCTAAACCTTTTTCAAATCTATTACTTGCTTCACTTCTTAATATTTTATTTGATGTCATTCTTACTTTAACTGAATCAAATATTGCTGATTCTATTACTATATTTTTTGTTGTTTCTTCTACTTCTGTATCTAATCCTCCCATAACACCTGCTAATCCAATTGCTTTTTTACCATCTGTAATTACTATGTCATTTTCTGTTAATGTTCTTTCAATATTATCTAGCGTTGTCAATTTTTCTTCATTTTTTGCTTGCCTTACAAGTATCTTATCTCCTAAATTATCTGCATCATAAAAATGTAATGGTTGACCTACTTCTAACATTACATAATTACTTATGTCTACAACATTATTTATTGGTCTTATTCCTGATGCTATCAATCTATTTTTTATAAAGTCTGGACTTTCTTTTATTGTTACATTTTTGGCTTTTTTTGCTAAAAATAATTTACAATTTTTTGTTTCAATCTCTACTTTGAATTCGTTATTGACGTCGTTTCCTACTTCTTTGTAGTTTATTTCAACTGGATTTACTTTTTTATTATATATTGCTCCTAATTCATAAGCCATTCCTAATATACTTAATAAGTCTCCCCTATTTGCTGTTAACTCAAAGTCAACTACTGCATCATCTAATCCCATATATTTTATTGGATCTCCACCTACTGGTGCATCTTGTGGTAATTCATGTATTCCATTTTTATCTGCTTCTGATAAGAATTTTTTATCTATTCCGATTTCATATAATGCACATAACATTCCATTTGATTCTTGGCCTCTTATAATTCCTTTTTTTATTTTGAAGTCTCCTGGAAGCTCTGCTCCAACTTGTGCAACTATGACTTTTATTCCCTCTCTAGCATTCGGTGCACCACATACAATATTTAATGTTTCTTTTCCAATATCTACTTTGCATAGATGTAAGTGGTCTGAATCTGGATGTGGCTTACATTCTTTGATTTCTCCAATTATTAGATTTGTAGCATTTATTAATTTTTCTGCTGTGTCATATTCATTTCCTGCTTTTGTCATTTTTTCTGCTAGGTCATGTATATCTATATTATCATCTAAAGAAACATAATCTTTTACAAAATTTAAACTTAATTTCATTTTTATCCTCCTCTTTTATTTTTGAAAATTATTCTTCATCTTTTCTATCAAATTGATTTAAAAATCTAACATCATTAGCGTATAAATATCTCATATCTGTAATTCCATATCTAAACATTGCTAATCTATCAATACCTGTACCAAAAGCAAATCCTCCAAATTTTTCTGGGTCGTATCCATTCATTTCTAATACATTTGGATGTACTATTCCTGCTCCTAATACTTCTATCCAACCTGTTTGTTTACATAGATTACATCCTTTTCCTCCACATTTAAAACAAGTTACATCTACTTCATAAGATGGTTCTGTAAATGGGAAGTAACTTGGTCTAAATCTTAAGTCTAAGTTTGCTCCTATTATTTTTCTAACAAATACTTCTAATGTTCCTTTTAAATCTGCTAAAGATACATTTCTTTCTTTATAGTCAACTACTAATCCTTCAATCTGATTAAATTGATGTGAATGTGTTGCATCATCTTCTCTCCTATACGTTTTTCCTGCTGTAATCATTCTTATTGGTGTTTTTTCAGTATTTGCCATCATAGTTCTTGCTTGTACTGCAGATGTTTGTGTTCTTAGTAAATATTCTGAATTAATATAAAAACTATCTTGCATATCTCTTGCTGGATGTCCTTTAGGCAAGTTTAATCTTTCAAAACAATATTCATCTGTTTCTAATTCTGGTCCTGTCACTACATCATATCCCATTGAAACAAATAAATCTTCTATGTCTTCAATGATTCTATTTACTGGATGTAAACTTCCTCTTTTTATTTTTGTGCTTGGAAGTGTAATATCTATTTTTTCAGACTCTAATTTTTTGTTTAATTCTTCTTTCTCAAATTTTTCTTCCTTTTCTTTTATTATTTTTTCAAGTTCGTCTCTCACTTCATTTACTAAACTTCCAATGATTGGTCTTTCTTCAGGAGTTAGTCCTCCCATTCCTCTTAATACTGCTGTAAGTTCCCCTTTTTTTCCTAAGTATTTTACTTTCAAGTCATTTAATTGTTGTAAATTCTCAGCTTTTGATATTTCTTGTACTGAGTTTTCTTTGATTTTTTCAATTTGTTCTTTCATTTTTTCCTCCTTTTTGACCCAAAGGGGACGTTTACTTGTGGGACATTTTTTATAAAAATGACCCACAAGTAAACGTCCCCTTTGGGCCAAAAAATCCATTTCATCCTATCACATAGGACGAAATGGATTTTATCTTCCGTGGTACCACCTAATTTTATTAGTTTTTATTACTAACCTCATTATAGTTTTAACGGTTCTACCGCTTCTTTCTACTCTATTATTAAATATTTCAAAAGAAGTCCTAAAAAGTGAAATTTCTATATATGTATATCGAATATTTTTCAGCCTTGAATATTCTCTCTTTTGATATATAATTCATATATATACTTTGCTTTTTATTTGGATTTTTATTTCATATTTATTATATTAACATATATTTGTCTATTTTACAAGTATTTTTAAATTTTTTTCTTGACCCAAAGGGGACGTTTACTTGTGGGACATTTTTATAAAAAATGTCCCACAAGTAAACGTCCCTTCTGGGTCAACGCCCCCTTATTTTTATATATAATAAAGAGCACTAGATATAAACTATCTAATGCTCTTTACCTTTTGAAACATTGTTTACTTCTTGGCTAACACATTCTCACACTGCTGATTTCCTACTGTGCAGGAAGTCTTGCAGGCTGACTGGCAAGAAGTCTGGCATTCGCCACACCCGCCATACTTAATGGTTGTGTTAAGTCGTTTTGTTGAAAGTGTTTTTACATGTTTCATTCTTTCACCATCCTTTACTAGGTGCGTGATTTATAGTTACTAATACTAAATTTTAGTATTGATATATAGTATATACCCAAATGATTATTATGTCAAAATTTTATAAAATAATTGACAAAATTTCAGTAAAGATATATTATTTTATCATGAAAAAAATTTAACAAAGGAGGATTTTTTATGTTAAAAAACATAACAAAAATTATTTCAATATTTCTTGTAATTACTTTATTATTATCTACAACATTAGTATTTGCAGAAAATGAAACTATTGATACTGGAATTATTGAAAATCAAGTTAATCAAGGTGAAACTACCGAAGATGGAATAATGCCTATTTCAACAGATTCAAACGAATTAGAAAATTCTATTTCTGAAGAAAATCCCGAAGAAGAAGTTGATGTTCCACAAAATACTGATGATAGTTATAAGAAAAGTGATGTATATCTTGCAGGAGACAATATAACTATTGATTATATAGTAGATGGAAATCTTTTTATATGTGCTAATACAGTTACTATTTCTTCTCAAATTGGTGGAGATGCCTTCATTATGGCAAAAAATATAGTTATTGAAGAAGGAGGTTATATTTTTAGTAATCTTTTTGCTATGGCAAATGATATTGATGTAAAAGGTGTAGTATATGATGTATATGCTTTATCAAATAATTTTACAATTTCTAAAGGATATGTTTATAGAGATTTTAGAATATCATGTAATACTTTAAATATTAATGGTTCTGTTGGAAGAAATGCTTTTGTAAATTGTTCTAATATAAACTTTAATACAGATGGAAATTCAAATGGCATTATATATGGAGATTTAAATTATAGTGCTAAATCTGAAATTGAAATACCTGAAAATATAGTTACTGGTAAAGTTAATTATTCTAACATAGAAAATAATGCTGATATAACAGTTTCATCTATTATAGCAAGTTATATTTTAGATTTAGGAGCGTTTCTAGCTTTTGTAATCATTATTTGGTTAATTTGTTTAGCTATAGCTCCAAAATTCTTAGATAATACAAATAATTATGTAGGAAAGAAAACTTTAAGTATCTTAGGCTATGGACTACTTGCACTTTTAGCAATACCTGTGGCTTGCATTATCTTAATATTGTTACAACTAACTAGCGCCTTCTCATTATTCTTATTGGCAGCATATATTTTAGCTATTGTACTTTCAAAATCTTTATTTACAATTACTGCTAATAACTATGTATGCTCAAAATTAAAAATAGATAAAAAATTACCAATATTTGGCATGTTAATTGTTTCTGGAGCTATTATTTGGGCTTTAACTAAAATCCCTTATGTTGGTTCAATAATTTCATTGATAACAATAATTTTAGGATTAGGTATATTAGTTGCTTCTATATTACCTAAGAAAAATAAGAGTGTTGAAGTAGAAAAAGTTTCAGAAAAAGAAAATGATTAGAATGCTTTATATTATAGGAAATTCGGAAAACTTTTCTATAATAT
>CANRBK010000058.1 GCA_947628845.1 uncultured Clostridia bacterium
ATTACCGATGGAAAAAGATTAGGATATGTACAAGATGTGTGCGCTGATTTAGATACAGGAATTATAACTTCTATAATGGTTGCAAGAAAGAGAATAAATATAGTAAGTTTGAATTTATCAGAAAAATAAAGAGAATCGGCTATGTAACAAGAAATGGAGAAAAAAGGACAGGCTATATAGTAAGAGAAAGATATAAATATGACATAATTTCTAAAATAGAATTATAAGTTTTAAGGGCATATGAAAATATGCTCTTTTAAATTAAAAAACTAATTAATCTGATTTCTATTGAACAAATCAAATTCAATATATTAAAAATAAGTTTAAATCATTATATAGAAAAATTCATATTTCTATAAAAGTAAGAAAGA
This sequence comes from uncultured Clostridia bacterium, assembly GCA_947628845.1. Taxonomy (GTDB): domain Bacteria; phylum Bacillota; class Clostridia; order TANB77; family CAG-508; genus CAG-269. Next base: position 372 of record CANRBK010000058.1, read on the forward strand.
AGAAAGTCTAATTTGTCTTGAAAAAAATAAAATTATACAATATAATATAAAAAACATAAGAATATTATACTAAGATAAATTTAAAGGACAATTTAGTTTGCGATTTATTAGAAAATAAATTACTGCTAGACACGATAGTTAATTATAGAAAATTATATTAAAAATCATGAAAAAGGGAAAATGAAAATAAAGGAGATTAATAATAACACATTTTATATTTATGAGTAGTTCGTATTCGCTAGGTATTTATGTGATACAGACAAAAAATTATTTACAGATAAAATATATGAAATTAAGTATGAAAAAAGAGGATAAACCTACAATATATTCAAAAAGATACATTGGAAATTTAGATTACAATGAAGAAAACTTCTTGATATATGCAGTGCATGATGGAAAAATAGAATATTAATTAATAATAAGTAGAAAGTGAGAAACAAATGACAAATGAATATAGAGAAGCATTTACAGAAGTAAATGAAATTTTAAAGTATTTAGATGAACATTTAGTAAAGAAAATTCCAAAAGAATTTATAGACAATATAAAAGAAAACAAGTCTAAATCATATGAACTAAAATATGACAACACTAAAGGATTAAATGAAAATAATTTAAAAATGGAGACTAGAGCAATATTATCTGTAATATATAGAGATTATATATGTGATGATTACATAAGAAAAGAAATAATAAAAAAAGATAGAAAGGAATGGTTTGAATTAGAACAAAAGAAACAATCTAGAAATATAGAATTTTTAAATAAGAAGTCTATTGATAGTCAAAATGCTAAAGAGAACATATCTTTACAAATAGTAAAAAAACAAAATATTATTAATAAAATAATAGAAAAGATAAAAATAATTTGGAGGAAAATACGTGGATAAAACTAAAAAATTTAAGTCTATAGTAAAATATTTAAAAAACCAGATAGAATATAATCAATTAGTAGATGAATTATTAGAGAAAAACAATGTAGATAACTATCAAAAATATATGCAAGAAATAATGCAATTATTTAAAGACACTGAATTTTACAAATATTTAATGGATAATGATTGTCTAGTTGTAGCTATGGAAGAATATGCACCTAATCTAAGTGATTATCTTAATATTATTAATGTAAAAGATGATAAAGGGGAAACAGAAAGAAAACAATTGATAGACGCTATAATTTCATTGTCAGATGAAGCAAAATTAGGCATATTGAATTGTGAGGAAAAAGATGATTTTGATGATGATGAGGTAGTTTATAATCCTATAACATCTGGAATGGATGATGAAGTAGTAAAGATGATTATTTTATCATTATCTGAGGAAGAAAGGATAAATTTCTTACTTAATCCAAGAAATAGCAATTTGCATTTTAGGCGATTAACAAGAGAAGAAGATAAAATAGAAATATTTAACTCATTAAGTGAAGAAAATAAATTAAGAATATTTTCAGAATATACAACTAAAGATATATACAAATATATTCCATTTTTAACGGGAAGTGGTGGACAATTATATGGAGAATTAGTAGCAGAAAATCTTAATAATGATTCGAAAATAGAAATACTAAAAAATAAAGAAAATAAATATGGATATATATTAAATATTTTGAAAAGTGAAAGTTTAATAGATATAATATTAAAACTTGATACTGATCAAAAAATAAAAATACTAAAAAATACAACAGGCGAATATGAAGAATTATTAAAAATAATAGGAAAAAACAGAATTGAATATATACTTTTTAGCATAGAATTTGTAAATGATGAAGTTATAGAGTTACTAAATAAATATTTTCTAAATGAAACAGATGATAAAATAAAATTTTTAGGAGATAGATTAAAAAAAATTGCAAGTATAGATGAAAAAATATTAAGTGTATATAGATTTGAACTAATCAATTATTTACAAAATGAAAGTGATGAGAGAATACAATTATTAGAAGAAAATTTAAGAAGGCTTAAAGATATAAATGAAGATATATTAAGTACATGTAGATTAGAAATGCTAACAGAAAAATATAAAGATTTAAATACAAAATTAGATGCTATAACATGTGATACAGAAGTACAAGAAAAGATATTAAATTTAAGTGACAATCAATATAAAATACTAGTAAAAGTATTAGATATAGTAGAAAAAGATGATATTAAAGATTGGATCCCAATCGTAGATAATTTGTTAGAAGGATTGAACAATAAAAAATACAAAGATTTATTAGAAAGTGTAGAAGGCTCAAAACTAACAGACGAGGAAATAATTAGAAAGTTAGCATATATACTTTCAAATCCAGAGAATATATTTGATATAAAGAGTATAGAAAAAGTAGAAAACTTCAATAGAATAGAGTATGTAGACAAAATTAAACAAGGAGAGATAAGCACAAAATATATTCGTAATTTAGACAAAATAGAAAAGTTACGATTATGCATATTAGAAAAGAAATATGGACAATCTCTAGAAGAAAGTATAAGATTAGTAAAAACATATGGTAAGGATTTAGATGAATTTGAAGTAATTGATGAAAGAGATGAAAAAGTAAAGGCATATCTCGAAGCAGTAAAAAACATTTTAAATATATATGATAAGGACACTCTAGAAGAACTATATAATAGCAAACAAAATTTACAAGACAATTATTTATTTGGCAATATAATAGAAAGTGAAATTAGAGCATATTTTGCAAGGCAATATAACAAAGAATTATATAAATTAAAAGATGATGATAAAATAGATATTAACTTACAATTAGCTCAAGGAATAGAAATATATGATGCTGGAGAGAATTTTATGATTGAGTTAACTTCACTAGGTGCTTATAGTGAGTATGATGTTAATGCTAATTTTAATGACGAATGGAATAGAAAACTAATAAAATCACATGGCTTTTCTACAACTTTTGTTGCAAACAATAATATAGCAACAGCAAGAATAAAGTATTTAGCTTTAGGCTTTAACGATTTTGCAGAGAATTCTTTACTTTTATCAGCTCCATGGGATATAGTGTCAAGAGATGCAAATGAAGCGATGAATACAAGCCAATATATTAAAGATGGAAGAATATTATATGATATCCCACATAAACAAATTGATAATATTAGACATACTCACCCAGAAAATGTAAGAGAAAGAAGAACATTAGATAAAGGAAAAGTATATAAAAAACAACCGGACTATATAGTTTATATTCCAGAAATTTCATTAGAGAAATATATGGAATTACAAAAGCAAGGGAAATTAGATGATAGAGAAGAACGAAATAAATTATTAATAGAGAACACAAAAAATGATGGAATATGGAAAAATTCTGTTAGAGCTTCAAGAGATTTTGCAACAAAAACAGACAATGGAGAAATAAAGCCATTACCAATTGTTGTTATAGATAGAACATACATCGCTATTAAAGAAAAAGAAAAATTAGATAGTTTAGAGAAACAATTAATTGAAACGGGGAATCCTGATCTAATAAATAGAATAATTGTAGATTCAGAAAATAATAGGACAGGTAATACTTTTTGTTATGAAATTAGGGAAAAATTATTTTCTCCTCAAATATTACAAAAAAGAATAGCAAGAATTGAAGAAATAATACAAGAATTAGAAAAAAAAGATAAAGATCTTGCAAATAAATGTAAAAAGATGTTAATAAAAACAACTTTAGAAGAAGAACAAAAATATAAATGTTTTGGTTATAAGCAAGAAATAAAAACAGAAAGAGGATATAATCATAATGAATATCTTAAAAGATGGATTGAAGAATATAATAAACCTGATGATATGGTAAAATTTAGAAATCAATGTTTGGGCAAAGAAGGAAAACAACAAGTAGCAAAAATTATTAGAGAAATAGAAGAAATGCCAGAATATCAAGATGAAGGAATACATTCAAGAAGGCATATTCAAAATGTAGTATTGTTTTCATATATGATAGCGAATAAAGAAAATAAGTTAGATGATGAAACTAAAGGTTTATTATTAGAAGCAGCAAAATATCATGATTCAGGAAGAAATGAAGTTTTTCATGGGGGAAAAAGAGCAGATGGAAGAAATGCACATGCTGAATATAGTACAATTGTTGCAAAAAAATATTTAAGAGAGCAAGGCATAGAGGAAAACAAAATTGCTATGGTAAATGTAGCAATTTTATATCACGAGCATAATGAGAAAAATATAAATGAATTTGATGAAAAAGCATTTCAAGAAATGTGTTTAAGATTTGGCGTTAAAGAAGAAAATATTAAAAATACAAGACTTATGTGCCAATATATTAAAGATGCAGATGCTTTAGATAGAACTAGATTTAAAGAAAGAGCCTCATTGAATCCAAGATATTTAAGAACAGATACAGCAAAATCATTAATAGGAGAAGCAAGAAGGATAAATGAAAAATATAGAGATTTAGATAGGCAAAATGAAAGAAAATCAGTAATTCATATTATTGATGAAGATGAACTAAAAGAAAATAATACTAGAGTTTCTGAAAAAGAAAGAAGGGAAGCAACAATAATTCTTGATGAGATTATGAAAAATAATTCTGAAAAGGAGTTTGATGAGAATGAATGATAAAAATATAAAAGAACAAGAAATTATAGATGAGGCATATAGAGTTTCTAAAGAAATAAATGAAATTTGTGATAAAAAAAGAAAGAAGAAAATACGAAATTAAGGCATTTACAATGACAACATGCAATTGAAATGTCAAAAGAATACTTAGTCTAATTATGTTCAAAATATTGTTCCAAAAAATCAACTAAAAGCAAGCATTTATCAAAAGTATAAATGCTTGCTTTTTAGTATGCCTTAAAATAAAAAAAGAAAGGAGAAAATAAGTTTTAGCATACATTAATCTAACTTTGAATATTAATTAGAAACAAGAGGAGGCATCTTATGGAAAAAAAACAAATTGTATCTAATAAACAAGTAAAGTTAGAGATTGAATTGATACTAAACAGAAAATTGTTTCAAAATAATATGATTAATAGAGAGGTATATGAAAATGTGCAAGATGAATTATTGAAAGAAATTAGTAAAGAGATGGATAAAATATAGACATACAACAAAAACAATCATACAATAATTGTACCTATAAAGATACTTTGAAAAGAAAGGAGATAAAAATATGGATTTATATAATATGAGAAAAGAAATAAATAATGGCAAAAGCATATATGACCTACCACTAAAAGTAACATACTATGCAAGAGTATCAAGTGAAAAAGATGAACAATTAAATTCATTAAGTAACCAAGTTTTTTATTTTGAAAATCATATAAAAGAAGTCTCTAACTGGACTTATGTTGAGGGATATATAGATGAAGGTATAAGTGGTACAAGTGTAAATAAAAGAGATTCTTTTAAAAGAATGATTCAAGACAGCAAAAAAGGAAAATTTGATTTAATATTAACAAAGGAAGTAACGCGTTTTGCTAGAAACACATTAGATAGTATTTCTTATACTCAAAAATTGTTAGAAAATGGAGTAGGAGTATTTTTTCAATCAGATAATATTAATACTATTATGCCAGATTCTGAATTAAGACTAACAATTATGGCAAGTGTAGCACAAGATGAAGTAAGAAAATTATCAGAAAGAGTTAAATTTGGATTTAGCAGATCAATAGAAAAAAAGAGAGTACTTCGGAAACAATAATATATTTGGATATAGAAAAGACAATACAAAGCTAGTTATACATGAAGAAGAAGCAAAAATGGTAAGGGAATTATTTGAAATATATTCTACACGGAGAAATGGGATTTTATAAAATAGCAGAATATTTTAAACAAAAAGGTTATAAAGGAAAAAATGGAACACCTATATCATCACAAACATTAAGAAGAATTATAAGAAATCCCAAATATAAAGGATATTATAGAACAGGAACTGTAAAAGTTGTAGATTACAAGTTGCACAAAGCACAGAAAATGCCTAAAGAAGAATGGAAAATATTTGAATGTAAAGAAAACATACCAGCTATTGTTTCAGAAGAACTATGGGAAAAATGTAATAACATATTAGAAAAGAAATCAGCAAGTTGTTTAAATAGAGTAGAAAACAAAGATATATTTAAAAGTAGATATGTTTTTAGTGGGCTAATTTATTGCAAAGAACATGAAGGAGAACAGCACATGCCAGGATATAATAGAATATCCGGAAGTAAAAGATCTAATAAGCCAGCTTGGGCATGTAGTAGATATATTACATATGGATTAAAAGAATGTGAAAGCCCAATTATACAAGAATCAGAATTAATTGGAATTTTAAAAGTAGTGTTGAATAAGTTTCTTTCTAATAAAGAAGAAATTATAGAAGACTTATTAAACAAGTACAAAAAATATAATTTTACAAAAGATTCTGAAACAGAAATAGCAAATATTGAGAGCAATATAAATGTTATACAAGCAAAAAAAGATAAGTTACTGGAACTTACGATTAAAAATCTATTATCTGATGAAGAATTTTACAAAAAAAACGAAGAACTAAATAAAGAAATACAAAGAAGGCAAGAAAAAATAAAAGAAATAAAAGAGAAAAAAGAAAGTCTATCTTCTATAGAAGACAATATGAAACGAATAAAACAAACATTGGAAAAAGAAATCAAGATAGATGAAAATATAGAAGATTTAATTAAATTATTAGTAGATAAAATCTATGTATCAAAAGTAGATGGCGATAGAAAACATATTAAACTAGAGATATATTTCAAAATTGGAGAACCAATTACATTAGAAGGAAACTTAATAAAGAAAGAAAAACAAGAATACATTATTAATGATGAAAAGTATCTTTTATGTGACAATGATAACCATAAGCATTATACAAAAGAGAACAACTATCAATCTTGCAACAACGACATCTATAATAGTACCAGGTGGTAATAAACTTATAAACATATTTTCCTCTAACAATGATATAGTAATTCCATGGAAAAA
>CANRBK010000059.1 GCA_947628845.1 uncultured Clostridia bacterium
CATTAAAAATGGTTCTCTTTGTGGAATTATTTTTTTTATTTCTTCTTTATTTAACATCTTGTCTCCTCTCAAAATTTTGACTTATTTATTAAATTATGTTATAATATATGTGTAACATACAAATTTTTTTCTTTAGGAGGTAGTTTTATATGAAATTTTTCAGTAGCGACTTATTTGAATTATTGTCAGAATGGAGGAATGATGGCCGGTATAATCACGTATCAATATTAAATAAGCTTTTGCATTGGGAATGCGATAAAGCATGCTATCCTGACACCAACAATACTATCAGCTTTTCAGCTGAAGATTATAGTATCGAAGAAATCATCGAAGTATTAGCTTATTTAAATATAAGTAATTTCGGCTTGAACAAAATCTCTGACACACTAATTCTTAAGTTGTGTTAAATACTTTACCTACCTTGCAGGCGCTTCATCTTTTTGAGCGTCTGCTATTTTATTTTAAATAGTGGCATTCCATATTCAATAGTAGTACCATCTTTCACACATATTTCTACTATTTCCCCATTAAATTCTGATTCAATTTCATTCATCAATTTCATAGCTTCAACGATGCAAACTACTTGACCCTTTTTAACATTGTCACCAACTTTTACAAAATCATCTTTATCTGGTGCTGGTTTTGAATAAAATGTTCCTACCATTGGAGATTTTATAATTTTATAATTTTCAATATTTTTTTTGTCTTCTTTAATAACATTATTTTCATTATTTACTTGTATAGCTGGCATATCTGTCGATATAGTTTTACTATTAGCATTTTTCTTCATACTAATTTTCATACCTTCTGGAAATTCTATTTGTAGTTCATCAATTTTTGCTGTTCCCATATCATCTATCAATTTTTTTATTTGATCGTAATCCATATTAACCTCCCACTAATCTCTATATTTCTTTAATATTATTGAGCTATTATGCCCTCCAAAGCCTAAAGAATTTGACATTGCATAGTTTATTTGTATATTTCTACCTTCATTTGGAACTATATCTAAATCACATTCTTCATCTGGCACTTTATAATTTATTGTTGGTGGTACAAAATCATCTTGTACTGCTTTTGTACATATAACTGCTTCTATTCCTCCTGCAGCACCTAAAAGATGGCCTGTATTTCCTTTTGTTGAACTTACCATTACATTTTTACTTGCTTTCCCAAAAACTGATTTTATTGCCATAGTTTCACCTGCATCATTTAAATGTGTTGATGTTCCATGTGCATTTATATATGTAATATCTTCTGCCTTTATTTTTGCATCATCTATAGCTCTTTTCATAGCTCTTGCAGCTCCTTCTCCATCAGGTGATGGCGAAGTTATATGATATGCATCTGATGTTGCTCCATAACCTACTACTTCAGCATATATTTTTGCATTTCTTGCTTTTGCATGTTCTATTTCCTCTAAAACTAAAATTCCTGCTCCTTCTCCCATTACAAATCCATTTCTTTCTTTATCAAATGGTATACTTGCTCTATTTGGATTTTTTTCTTGAGATAACGCCTTTATATTTGTAAATCCAGCTATACCACTTGGAGTAATAGAAGCCTCTGTACCTCCTGCCAAAATAACATCTTCATAACCATGTTTTATCATTCTATAAGCTTCACCAATAGAATGTGTACCACTTGCACATGCTGTTACTATAGAAATTGATTCTCCTTTTGTTCCTAGTTCAATTGCTACATTACCTGCTGCCATATTACTTATACACATTGGAATATACATTGGAGATACTCTATCTGGTCCTTTTTCAATTAAATTTTTATTTTCTTTCTCTATTGTTGAAAGTCCACCTATTCCTGAACTTATTATTACTCCAACTTTTGTCATATCCGTATTTTCTGGAGTAATTTTACTATCATTCATTGCTTCTCTAGCAGCAACTATAGCAAATTGTGAGAATTTATCTAATCTTTTACAACTTCTTTTATCGAAATATTCCTCTGGATTATAATTTTTTACTTCTCCTGCTAACTTTACTTTAAAATCCGTTGTATCAAATTCAGTAATTTCTGCTATTCCACATTTACTTGTTTTTATCCCATTCCAAAATTCTTCAACATTATTTCCAATAGGAGTTATTGCTCCTAAACCTGTTATTACTACTTTTCTATCCACTTTAATCTTCCTTTCTTTACATTACCATTCCGCCATCTACATTTACTACTTGACCTGTTATATATGTATTTTCTTCACCTGCTAAAAAGTAAACTAAATTTGCTACTTCTTCGCTAGATCCCATTCTTTTTAATGGTATTTGTGAATATATATTTTCTTTTATACTATCGTTTAATATAGAAGTCATATCTGTATCAATAAATCCTGGAGCCACACAATTTGCTAATATATTTCTACTTGCAAGTTCTTTAGCTATACTTTTTGTAAAGCCTATTATTCCTGATTTAGAAGCGGAATAATTACATTGACCGGCATTTCCTACTATTCCAACTACAGATGATAAATTTACAATTTTTCCATTTCTTTTTTTCATCATATATGGAACTACATTTTTAGTAACATTAAATGTTCCTTTTAAATTGATATCTATTACTTTTTCAAAGTCTTCTAATGACATTCTTAATATTAAATTATCTTTAGTAATTCCTGCATTATTTACTAAAACATCAATCGTCCCAAATCTTTCTATTGCTTGTTTTACCATATTTTCGCAATCATCAAATTTTGAAACATCAGTTTTTATAAATAAAGTTTCTATATTATATTGTTTAAATTCATCTTCTAATTCTTGAATATTTGTCTTATCTGATACATAATTTAAAATCAAATTATAACCTTGTTTAGCAAATTTTATTGCAATTGCTTTTCCTATCCCTCTTGTGCCACCAGTAATTAGGGCAACTTTTCTTTCTTCCATAACTTACTCTCCTTTTAATTTAATAATAGCATCCTCTAATGTTGCTACATCATAAATATTTATAGTTTCTATATCATTAAGTTCTTTTTTTATAAATCCTGTTAATGCTTTTCCTGGTCCTATTTCTATAAATGTATCAATTTTTTCTTGTTTCATAAGTTTTATAGCCTTATCAAATCTAACTGGACTAACTATATGTTTTGATAAAATTTGTACGAAATCATCATTATCTTTATAAAATGTCCCATCTATATTTTTAATAACTTTTATATTGCCTTTATTGAATGAAACTTTTTTTAAATCTTTTATGTATTCATCTTTTGCTTGTTCCAATGCTTTTGTATGGAATGGACCACTTGTTTTTAGTTCTACTACTTTTTTTGCTCCATTTTCTTTAAATTCCAAACTTGCTTTTTCAATAGTTTCTTTATCTCCTGAAACAACAGTCTGTTCTGAATAATTATAATTTGCAGGATATATAAAAAGTCCTTGTTTACTAAATTTATTACATATTTTTTCGATTTTAGATGATTCCAAGCCAATTATAGCAATCATTGAATATTCACCAATTGGTAACTTGTGTTGCATTAAATACCCTCTTTGTTTTAGTAAATGAAGACCATCTTCAATTTTAAGTTGACCTCCATAAATTAAGGCTGGATATTCTCCTAAACTTAGACCGCACAGCAATATCTGCTTTTATATTATTCTTTTTTAAAATTTCTAATATAGACAGACTCATTGTTGCTATTGCTATTTGAGTATTTTCTGTTTTTATCAAATCTTCTCCTATTTCTTGAGTTTCAATATATTCTGTTCCAGTATAATGTTTTCTAATTCCATTAAAACAAAGTGTTGCAACATCAATTCCAGTTACTTCTGAAGCTGTTTTATATATTTTTCTAACATCTTCATACTTTTGATATAAATCTTTTCCCATACCTACTTTTTGACTTCCTTGGCCTGGGAATAAAAATGCTATTTTCATTTTATACCTCCATTAAAATGCTTCCTGTATTAAGTCCTCCGCCATATCCTAAAAGAATTATTTTATCACCTTCTTGTAATAAATTTCTTTTAAACATATCATCAAGTGCAATTGGAATACTTGCACAAAATGTATTTCCTACTCTTTGTATGTTTATATAAACGCTTTTATTATCAATTTTTAACCTATTTGTTATTGAATTCATTATTTTTAAATTTGATTGATGTGGTATTATATATTTAATTTCATCAATTTTTGTTTTATTGTCTTTTAATAATTCATTTATGTTTTTAATAGTTTCTGTAACTGCATATTTATATACTTCTTTTCCAATCATTTTTATATTTGTGTCTGATTTGATTTCTAGTATATTTCCTTTTTGACCTTCACTTTTAATATTTGATACATATTTTTTTTCTTGATTAGTTTCTTCTAATATAATTGCTCCTGCTCCATCTGACAAAAGTATTGATGTATCTATATCTGATTCATTTAAATATTTTGATAAAATATCTGTTCCAACTACTAGTGCTTTTTTAACTTTTTCTAATGCTATATAATTTCTAGCTATATCCAATGCATTTATAAAGCCTGCACATCCTGCTAAAATATCTAAGCACATACAATTTTCTATTTTAAAATGTTCCTGAATTTTGTATGATATTCCTGGCATTAGCAAATTTGATGATGTAGTAGCCACAATAATCATATCAATATCATTTATATCTATTTTAGAATTTTCCTTTAATAAGTTTTGTATACTTTTTATAGCTAATGTCTCTATAGTTTCATTCTCTGAATAATAACGTATATCTATTCCTGTTCTTTTATGTATAAAATCTTGTGTTATGTTTAATTTTTTAGCTAGCTTATTATTATCAATTTCTATTTTAGGTAGATAACTACCTGTAGCAGATATTTTTATGTTTTTCATATTCACCTCTAAATTATATTTTCTAAATCTTTAATAATTTGTTTAATAATTTCTTCTTTATTAAATTCTTTATCATACTCTTTTTTTAGTGATGTAGCTATATTTTCAAGTTCTTTCGGAAATTTAGTTTCGTTTACATTTAATCCAATGCTTATAATCAAGTAGTTAATTTTATTTCCTATAGTATTTATTTCTGTTAATATCCCACATATTTTTTTATTGTTTAGCATTAAATCATTAGGTTCTTTTATTTGTAAGTTTATGTCATATAGTTGTTTAATTTCTTTTTTTATTGTTTCAGCTATCTTTATTGTTAATTTTTCTAAATCTTTTATTTGGCAATTTGGTCTATATAAAATACTCATAGCAATGTTTTTTTCATTTCCTGTAAACCAAGTTCTTCCTTTTGTGCCTATTCCACTATTTTGTTTATCTGCAATTATTGCTGTTTTTTCTATGTATCTTTTATAATTTTCTTTTAGATATTTGTGTGTTGATTCAATTTCTTTGTATTTTTCTATTACCAAATTTTTCCTCCAAAATTTCTTTTTGTAAATTTTATAATATTTATTTTCTTTTTTCATTATTCTGAATGGTCAGTTTTAATTTTTTCTAAAAATATTAAATATTCATAGTCAAGAAAATATATATTAAAATTAAATAAAAAATTTTTTAAAATTCACTAGACTGTTTACATATTTTGTGATATTATTTTATAAGTCAAAAGAAAAATTTAGGAGGTAATTTATGAACCAATTAATGAAATCCATATTTATAGCTTTAATTATGATATTATTTTGTTGCACTTGTTGCGTAAAATCAGTTGATTTAAATTTAACAGAGGATACATCTTCTAGCAATTCTTCAGGAAATACAAATAATGTAAACTCAACTAATAATAATTCTAATAATGATTATACAACTACTAATTCTGTAAATACTTCTACTCCTTCAGCAACTGTTAGTTCTAGTAATATTTCAGATTCTAGTTTGAATTTTTCAAATATTTTAAATATATTTTTAATAGCGATAGGAATAATTATAATATTACTTGCAATTGCTATTTTAATTAAATTAAAAAATTAGTTTTTAAAACAAAAATTTTCCAGATTATAAAGAAGATTTTTGTTTTTTATTTTATAGAATTTTTTGTATGTATATTTTCTCCAACTTTTAAAAATAATATAAATAGATTTATCAAATTTAAATTTTTGATATTGTTTAAATTTTATAAAGGAGGATATTTACATGAGCAAAAAATTTTTTGTTTCTTTAGTTATTATTCTTTGTGCTATTTTCTCTTTTACATTTTGTTTTGCTACTGAAAATGGTGCTGGTGTAGAGAATGCCGTTAATGATGTTAGAAATTTCGTTGGTGGTGTAGAAGATACAGTTGAAAATGCTGCAAAAGATGTTTCTAATGCTTCTAAAGACGCAACTGGCGATTGGGAAAATGGAATGCAAGGAAATGAAGATTCAGATACTAATAATGGATCTGCTGGTATGGGTACAACAAATGGTACTACAGGTGATATGAAAGGTGGTACTACAGGTGCTACAACAGATAATGGTGGATATACAGCAACAAGAGTGGATGCTGAAGATAATTCAGTTTTAGGTATGTCTTCAACTGCTTGGACTTGGCTTATTCTTGGTATAGCCGCTATTGCTATAATTGCACTTGTTTGGTACTATTCAATGCAATTTACAAATAATAATAACAACAATTATCATAATGATGATTAGTTGAATTTAAGTTTTTTTCTTAAATCTATATTTTATAATTTAAAAATCCGAAACTCAAATTATTAATAATTGCAGTTTTGGATTTTTCGTGTTATACTATTAAAAATATTATATTTTATAAAGATGAGGTTTTTAATATGGAAACAAAATTGATTGCTAAAAATCCTACTGCTTTTCATAATTACACTATTGATGATAAATTAGAAGCGGGTATTGTTCTTACTGGTACTGAAATAAAATCTATAAGAAACGGAAAAGCTAATTTAAAAGATAGTTACGCAATAATTAAAAATGGTGAAATATACATAGTTGGAATGCATATAAGCCCTTATGAACATGGAAATATCTTTAATAAAGATCCTTTAAGGAATAGAAAATTATTATTGAATAAACGAGAAATAAATAAGTTAATTGGCTTAACAAAACAAAAAGGTTATAGTCTAATTCCATTAAATATGTATTTTAAAGGTAGTCTTGTAAAAATCCAATTAGGTATTGGTAAAGGTAAAAAACTTTATGATAAGCGTGAAGATATTGCAAAAAAAGATGCAGAAAGGAGAATTAGGCAACAAACGTCTAATAAAAATTATACAAATTAA
>CANRBK010000060.1 GCA_947628845.1 uncultured Clostridia bacterium
TAGTAAAACAAATAAGCACAATAGATGCAAATGAACCAGAATTAATGGGATTTAGTGAAGAAAACACATATTATGTTATATATGATGATGTAAATGAAGAACCAAAAATAGGAGACAAAATTGAAAGAGATGAAGAAGGAAATATAACAAACATTCCAGATAATTGGTACGATTATAGCGAGAGTAAGTGGGCAAATATAGTAGTAACAGATGGACAAATAGATGAAAATGGTCATATAAGAGAGGAAACAGCAACAAAGACAACATATTTCGTATGGATACCAAGATATGAATTTATGATAACAAGCAGTCAACAAGCACAGCCAGCACAAGGAAGGACAGAAGTAAGATTTTTATCAGGTACTAGTACAGATACAGATATAGGATACCAAATCCCAGAAGCATTTACGTTTAACGAAAAGCAATTAACAGGCTATTGGGCAATGAAATATACAGCAGGAGATAGTTAAAAATAATTTTAAGGAAGTGTTATTATGGTAACATTTCCTTATATTTTTTTTTAATATTATTGAAATATATTAATTTTAATGTTATAAATTATATCATAAGGGGGATATTCTTATGAAAAAAGAAAAAAAACTGATATTAATAATTACAATAATCATATTATTAAGCATTATAACATTTTTAGGAATATATATTTACAATTTAACACAAAAAACAAAATTGATAAAAGAGGTTAATAATATAGTAAAAAATAAAGATTTAACAATAGATACAATAGATGTTAACGATATTAAGACGAAAGGTCAATATGCGAAAGTAGAAGAAGCAGTAAAAACATATTTAAATAAATCTGCTATAGAAATACAAAAGTTAATTGAATTAATGCAAGAAGAAAAAATAGCAAAATTATTATCAACAGAAAATTACCAAAAAGATGGACCAGAATTTACTGAAACATTATCCTATATAGAAGATACAAAAAAACAATTGAACGAATCTATAGACAAAATGAAAAAAGTAATGGATACAGAAGAAATATATAGATATATAGAAAATTATGATGTATCTAACAAATACAAAGAACTTTATAAAGAAATAATGATGAATGAAGACACATCAAAAGATTTAAGCAAAGCTCAAACTCAATTAAAAGATGTAATAGATACTTTAATTTATGATTTAGATGTAGCAAAAGATACGATCAATTTCTTAAAAGAACATGAAACAGAATGGTCTATACAAAGTGGTGTAGTAATATTTAATACGCAAATACTAGTTAATCAATATAATGAAATGACTTCAAAGTTAAAATAAAAAATTAAGGAGAGAAAAATATGGGATTAGTACTAAAAAATGTATCAAAAACATTTGTAGGGAAAAAAGCTGTAGATAATATTTCATTTGAATTAGATAAACCAGGAGTATTTGGTTTATTGGGAACAAATGGAGCTGGAAAAACAACCACAATACGAATGTTATTAGGTATAATAACAAAAGATTCAGGAGAAATTACTTGGAATGGAAAAAAGGTAGAAAGAAAAAATGTCAATTTTGGATATTTACCAGAAGAAAGGGGAGTATATCCAAAAACAAAAATATTTGATCAGTTAATGTATTTTGCAGAATTAAAAGGAATGAAAAAACAAGATGCAATAAAAGCAATAAACGAATGGGCAAAAAAATTGAAAGTAGAAGAATATTTGCAAATGCCAGCAGAAAAATTATCTAAAGGAAATCAACAAAAAATACAATTTATGACAGCTGTAATACATAATCCAGAGCTAGTAGTTTTGGATGAGCCATTTAGTGGTTTAGATCCTGTAAATACTGAAATATTAAAAAATATAATCATTGATTTAGTATCAAAAGGAAAATATATAATAATGTCAGCACACCAAATGTCAACAATAGAAGAATTCTGTAGTGACATCTTGATACTAAATAAAGGAAAAACAATTTTACAAGGTAATTTAAAACAAATAAAAGAAACATATCCTGCAAATAGAGTAGAAATCGATGTTGATATAAAAATCGATGATTATATAAATAGATTTAATTTAATTAAAGAAAATGAAAAAGATAATATTTATACTATCAAAATTGATAATGAAAATATTGCTCATAACCTTTTAAATGAATTAGTTAAAGATGGAGTAATTATAAACAAATTTGAAATAAAAAAACCAACACTAAATGACATATTTATAGAAAAGGTAGGTGAGTAGAATGAAAGATTTAATGGTGGTAATAAAATTTACCATGAAAGAAATGTTAAAAAGAAAATCTTTTATAATATCAACACTTATAATTTTACTTTTGATAGTATTAGGCTTTAATGTACCAAATATCCTAAAAGCTATAGAAGGTGAAGATACCCAAGAAAAATTATTGATAGTAGATAGTAGTAATATTTTTGAAGGAACTTTAGAAACATTAAACAATATGGATTTAGGATACGAAATAAAAATAGAAAATGCAACTTTTGAAGAAATAAAAGAGAAAATTGAAAATGAAGAAATAGAGTCAGCTATTATAATAGAACAACAAGAGCAAAATATAAAAATACGATATATAGTAGAAAATACTACAATGATGGAAGGTGTACCAGAAGAATTAGTAAATATAATAAATAATTTATATACAAATTTACAAATTGGTAAGTTAGGGTTAACACCGGAACAAATACAATCAATTACACCAAATTTTGAATTTAGTTTAGAACAAACAGAAGAAGAAAAAGCAAATGGAAATGTATTTGTAATTATGCTTTTATCATTGGTATTATTTTATGCAATATATTTCTGTGCATATCAAGTATCAAGCTC
Source organism: uncultured Clostridia bacterium (assembly GCA_947628845.1). Lineage (GTDB taxonomy): Bacteria > Bacillota > Clostridia > TANB77 > CAG-508 > CAG-269. The sequence continues at coordinate 2,793 of CANRBK010000060.1, forward strand.
AATAACAACAGAAAAAACATCAAGGATAATGGAGACTCTTGTAACTTCAACATCTCCAAGAACTATTGTACTAGGAAAAACAATAGGAATTGGAATTGTAGGTTTAATACAATTGCTAGTTATTGTTGGAACAGCACTAATAAGTGCAAAAGCATTTTTAGAACCTGAGCTAATTGAAGCAGTATTGGATTTATCTAATATAACTCCATATTTAGGAATAGTAACTGTTTTATATTTTATATTAGGATATTTAGCATATGCTTTATTATATGCATTAACAGGTTCTACTATAAGCAAACCAGAAGATATACAATCAGCTAATGCACCAGTTGCAATATTAGCAGTTATAGGATTCTATTTATCATATTTCACAATGATGAATCCTACTAGTGAATTAAATTTGTTTGCATCAATGTTTCCAATTTCATCACCATTCTGTATGCCTTTTAGAATTATGATGGGACTTGCTAGTATAACTGATGTAATAATTTCTATATTTATATTGATAGTTACAATTTTTGTTATAAGTAAAATAGCAATAAAGATTTATTCAAGTGCTATATTAAATTATGGTACAAAAATGAGTTTTAGAGATATATTAAAAATGTATAAAGATAAATAAAAAGTAAAAATTATGTTGACTATTTATAAAAAATAGTTTATAATTAATTATACTAAAATGTAAGTTTTGTTTTAGTACCCTCTTAAAGGGAAGACACTATAGTAAAATTCAACAAATTAAGGAGGTAGAAGTATGGCAATAGGTTATGAATTTGGTGCGAGAAGTATCCTTAAGCTGAAAGGAAACAATAATGTGGAGGTGTATTTGCAGAATACGGCCGACAACATCCATGAACAGGCAATGGATCAATCGAGAGAAGTGGTCATAATAAATGTTTCCTCATTAGTGAGGAACATTACAATTAAAGTACCAAAAAATCGCATCGAAAGCGTAGTACCTATTTAAGAAAGAAAAAGATGACAACGAAATTTTGTTGTCATCTTTTCACTAAATTAATGACCCAAGAGGGACGTTTACCTGTGGGACATTTTAAAAAAATGTCCCACAGGTAAACGTCCCCAATGGGACACAATGGGACAAGGAGTGAAATAAATGAATGATAAAATAATAATAAAAGGAGCAAAAGAACATAACTTAAAGAATATAAATTTAGAAATACCAAGAGATAAAATGGTAGTTATAACAGGATTATCAGGCTCAGGAAAATCATCTCTTGCATTTGACACATTATATGCAGAAGGACAAAGAAGATATGTAGAGAGCTTATCATCATATGCAAGACAATTTTTAGGAATAATGGAAAAGCCAGATGTAGAATCAATAGATGGATTATCACCAGCAATATCAATTGACCAAAAAACCACATCAAAAAATCCACGTTCAACAGTGGGTACAGTAACAGAAATATATGATTATATACGTTTATTATATGCAAATATTGGTGTACCATATTGCCCTAATTGCGGTAAAAAGATAGAAAAACAAACAATAGACCAAATAGTTGATAATATTATGGCATTAGAAGAAGGCACAAAAATACAAATATTAGCACCAGTTGTAAGAAGCAGAAAAGGTGAATTTGTTAAACAATTAGAGGGTTATCAAAAAGATGGATTTGTAAGAGCAAGAATAGATGGAGAAGTTTATGACTTATCAGATGATATAAAACTAAATAAAAATAAAAAACATGAAATTGAGTTAATTGTCGATAGATTAGTCGTAAAAGAAGAAATAAGAAGTAGGCTTACAGAATCAGTAGAAGTTGCATTAAAACATGCTGACAATTTAGTATTAGTGAATATATTTAGTAAAGATGGAGAAAAAATGGTATTGTATAGTTCAAATTATGCATGCCCAGATTGTGGATTTAGCTTTCCAGAGCTAACACCAAGGATGTTTTCTTTCAATAATCCTTATGGAGCTTGTCCAGATTGTATGGGTATTGGATATTTGATGAAAATGGATGAAGATTTAATAATACCTGACAAAAATAAAACTTTATATGATGGAGTAAAAGCATTTGGAGCAAGTACTATGAAAAGAGGAGATACAATGGCAAAAATGTACTTCGAAAGCATAGGAAGACATTATGATGTAGATATAAAGCAACCAATTAAAAAGCTTCCAAGATGGTTTTTAGAAAAAATTTTATATGGAACTGGAGATGAAAAAATAGATTTTGAATATGAATCAGCAGCAGGAGTTAGAAAATTTACAGCTCCATTTGAAGGAGTAATACCAACATTAGAAAGGCGTCATAGTGAAACAAAATCACAAGGAATGAGAAGTTTCTATGAAATGTATATGACAAATTCTCATTGCCCAACATGTAATGGAGCACGACTAAAGAAAGAAATATTATGTATAAAAATTGGAGACAAAAATATAAATGAAATGACAGATATGTCAATTAAAGCTATGAAAGAATATTTAAACAATTTAGAACTAACAAAAAAAGAAGAAATGATTGCAGACATGATATTAAAAGAAATAAACACAAGACTTCAATTTTTAATAGATGTAGGACTTGAATATTTAACATTATCAAGAAGTGCTGGAACATTATCTGGAGGAGAAGCACAAAGAATTCGTTTAGCCACACAGATAGGGTCTGGACTTACAGGTGTAATGTACATTTTAGACGAACCAAGTATAGGGCTTCATCAAAGAGATAATGATAAATTGATTGCAACACTCAAAAAATTAAGAGATTTAGGTAATACACTTTTAGTTGTAGAACATGATGAAGACACAATGTATGCTGCTGACCAAATAATAGATATTGGACCAGGTGCAGGAGTACATGGTGGAAATGTTATGGCACAAGGAACTGCTGAAGAAGTAAAACAAGTAAGTGAATCTATTACAGGACAATATTTAAGTGGAAGAAAGAAAATAGAAGTACCAAAAACAAGAAGAAAACATACAAAAACAAAGGTAATAGAAGTAAAAAATGCCACAGAAAATAATTTAAAAAATATAAGTGTAAAATTCCCATTAGGAGTATTTACATGCGTTACAGGAGTATCAGGTTCAGGAAAATCAACATTAGTAAACGAAGTTTTATATAAGACAATAGCAAAAGAACTAAATGGTTCTAATGAAAAACCAGGAAAATGTAAAGAAGTTAAAGGATTAGAAAATATAGACAAAATAATAAATATAGACCAATCACCAATAGGAAGAACACCACGTTCAAACCCAGCAACATACACAGGAGTTTTTGACTTAATTAGAGACATATTTGCAGAAACAAATGAAGCTAAAATGCGTGGATTTGACAAAGGAAGATTCAGTTTTAATGTAGCTGGTGGTAGATGCGAAAGTTGTAATGGAGATGGTGTACACAAAATAGAAATGCACTTTTTACCAGATGTTTATGTGCCTTGTGAAGTATGTAAAGGGAAAAGATATAATAGAGAAACATTAGAAGTAAAATATAAAGGAAAAACAATTGCAGATGTACTTGATATGACAGTAGAAGAAGCACTAGAATTTTTTGATAAGATACCAAGGATTAAACAAAAAATACAAACACTATATGATGTTGGACTAGGGTATATAAAATTAGGACAACCATCAACAACATTATCAGGAGGAGAAGCACAAAGAGTTAAACTAGCAACAGAACTTTCAAAAAAAGCAACAGGAAAAACACTATATATTTTAGATGAACCAACAACAGGACTTCATATAGCAGATGTTCATAGATTAGTAAATATTTTGCAAAGACTAGTTGATACTGGAAATACAATCATAGTTATAGAGCATAATTTAGATTTGATAAAAACATGTGACCATATAATTGATTTAGGACCAGAAGGTGGAGATGCTGGAGGAGAAGTAGTAGCAGTCGGAACTCCTGAACAAATTTGTAATAATGAGCAAAGTTATACAGGAAAGTTTTTGAAGAAATACTTGTAATGTCCCAAGAGGGACGTTTACTTGTGGGACATTTTATAAGGGTGGGAAAATTATTTTCCCACCCTTTAACGTGTTTCTTCTTCAGAACCCAAACTATAATCAAAACCATAAACTTCTTTACAAAGTGGATTTTTTCTTTTTCCACTTTTAATAACTAAATTTTCTAAATCTTCATAAATATTATATAATCTAATACCATATTTTTCCAAAGTTTCACGGCTTAACTCTTTAAAAG
>CANRBK010000061.1 GCA_947628845.1 uncultured Clostridia bacterium
TAATAAAAATTCGATTTTTATATAGCTATATTTTTATTTCTTGTATTTTTATATTTTGTAAATCTTTATTGTCTATATTATATGCATATTCTCCTATAACATTTTTATATTTTTCGTTTACTTCATCTAATTCTTTTTGTATAGCAGAAGCATTATTAGGTTCTATAAAATTTCCATTATCGTCTATTTTAAAAATATTATATTGTTGACTAATTGAGCCATCATCTAATCTTTCTCTGACACTTATATATCTTGTTCCTTTGTAATCTTCAATTTTTGCATTATATCCTATTATTTGGTCTGCATTAGTTTGCAAATTTAAGATGTGTTGTTCTTCTTGATTAGAATAATCAACATATAATAAATATTTTTCTGAGATACATGTTACAAATTTTCTTCCTTCTGCCATTGTTGTTTGATTAGTTCCATCTTTATTTATTACATTCAATTTTCTATCTTGAGTCGTATAATAAATATTATTATTTTGTATATAGAAATAATTCTTTATACTTTTTGCAATTTCAACAATATTTGTTCCATCTTTATCCATAGCACATATAGTTCCTTGAGGATTTTTGTTATAGTCATCAAAACCTACTTGATTAACAAAATATATTTTATTATCTGTAATCCACAATTGTAATGATGATCCATTATAAATTTCTTTTATATTTCCTTGCAAATCCATCTTATAAATCTTTTTTTCACTATAATAATCTGGTAGTATATAAACATTAGTACCATCAAAATACATTTTGTTTAGATTATAATTAATAGTTGTTAATATATTGCTTTCATTATTATCCATATTATATAAATATATACTTTTATTTGTATCTTCGTAAAATATTACATGATTCCCTATTTTGCAAAATGTTCCTCCTACTTGCATGCTTAGTCTTTGTTCTTCTTGATTATTATTTTTTTTGGAATCTTCATTTTGTTGAATATTTTTTTCTGGATTATTATTTATGTTTTGTTCTATTGTTTGAGATGTATCAGATACTTTTTCGGTTTTATTTGGCTTTAAAATTCCAATTAGTATAGCTACTATCATTAAAATTACTAATATTACTAATAATATAAAATTTCCACTTTCTTCTTTCATGTTTATCCCCTGTCTAATTTTTTTACAAACTTATTCTACTATATCAAGTGTAAAATTGCAATATTATTTATTTTAAAAAATTCTTAAAATATCGTTATAAGTAATATATAGTGATAGTGCTATTAAAATTGAAAATCCTATTAATTGTATATTAATTTCTGTCTTTTCATTTAATGGTTTTCTACGAATTGCTTCTATTATCAATATTAAGATTTTTCCTCCATCTAATGCTGGTATTGGTAAGAGATTTGTTACTCCTAATGATAATGAAATTAGTGCTAACATATATATAAATTCTCTTACCCCATTAGTTTTAGCTACTACCTCTGATATTCCTACAGGTCCCATCATTTGATCTACACTAACTCCGCCTGAAAATAACATTTTTATATTATCTAAAATTGAAAATGCAAATTCTTTTGTTTCTATTCCACCATATATTATATAATTAATAAATGTTTTTTCTGCTTGTTTTAAATTTACACCTAAATAATATGATGATACATAATCTGGTGTTAATTCTATTTTTATTTCTTCGTCTCCCCTTTTTATGGTAAGAAGTATTGTATTTAATCCTTTTTGCTGAATAATTTCAATTATTTTATTTGTATCACCATTAATTTCTTCATTGTTTATTTTTATGATTTCATCATTTGCTTTTAAGCCTTGTTTCTCTGCACTACTATTTTTTTCAATAGCTAGAATTTTACAATTTTCTCCTAAATATATTCCTGTACTTTTATTTTTTACCTCTGTTGGTTTAATATTATAGTCTAATATTTCACCATTTCTTTCAATTTTTAAATTTATAATTTCACCATTTGATTTTTGCATTACTTTGTCTAAGTCATATTTGTTTTTTATTTTCTTTCCACCTAATTCTATAATTTTATCGCCTTGCATAATTCCTATTTCTTGTGCTGCATATCCATCTATAGTTTGATTTATTTGATTTGTTACATAAGTATTTGAAGTAGCCATTAATATAAAATATACTACTAATCCAAATATGATATTTACAGTTGCTCCTGCTATAACTATTGCAATTCTTTTTGGTATACTTGCTTTTGAAAATGATCCTTCATTTTCTGACCTTTCTTCTTCTCCTTCCATACTGCAAAAACCTCCGTAGAGGTATTAATCTTAATGCATATTTAGTTTCTTTTCCTTGTTTTTTCCATATTATTGGTCCAAATCCTATTGCAAATTCATTGACTTTTACTTTGCACAATTTTGCAACTATTAAATGCCCAGCTTCATGTATTGTAATTAAAAATCCAAGTAAAAATATTATTTTTATTGCTGATATTACAATTGTCAAATTTATCCCTCTTTTCTATATCATTGTAAATAAGATATATGCAAATGGTGCTATAAATAACACACTATCAATTCTATCTAACATCCCACCATGTCCCGGCAATAATTTACTATAATCCTTTATATCAACATATCTTTTTATACAAGATGCTGAAAGATCTCCTATTTGCCCAATTAAGCTTAATAAAATACCTGCTATAATTACTATTGCATATGAGTATTCAAAAGAAAAACAATTATTTAAAATAATAGTGTAAATAAACATTAATATTACAGCCCCTAAAGTTCCTGCTATGCACCCTTCTATTGATTTTTTAGGGCTTACTTTACTAAATTTATGTTTTCCTAGTCTTTTTCCTATGCAATATGCAAATGTATCTGTTCCCCATGCAGCCATAAATACGTATCCTAATAAAATTTTACCATTTTCCATTCCATCTATTAATGATAAGAACATTAAAAATAATGGTATATAGCATATTCCTAAAAATGTATATGCAACATCTTTAAATGTAGTTTTCATATTTGTTATAATAATTTGTATAAATAATATTAATATTACTGTTGGTATTGATATCATTAACGTTTTTGATAAATATTGATCTGGTATATAATTTATAATTGCTACTATTACACAGCTTACATATGCTAACCATTTTTGTGGCTTACATATTTTTGATATTGCATTTAAATATTCGTGCATAGCTACTATTGAAATTATAGTAAACAATATACCTATTATTATATTATTTTGTATCAGTAATATAATAATTAATGCTATAGCTACAATAAGCCCTGATGTTATTCTTTTTAAATCCATATTTTTTTCCTTCCTTTAAATATTTATTTTGCACCAAATTTTCTATTTCTATTTTGATATACTTCTATTGCTTCATCTAAATCTTTTTCTTCAAAATCAGGCCAATTTTTTTCTACAAATAAAAACTCCGAATATACTAATTGCCATGGAAGAAAATTGCTTAATCTCATTTCTCCACTTGTTCTTATCAATAAATCTGGATCTGGCTGTTTATTTGTATATAAGTAATCTGATATAGTTTGTTCTTGTATATCCTCAATATCAATTTCATTATTTTTTATTTTTTCAGCTATTTTCTTTACTGCTTTTACAATTTCGTCTCTACCTCCATAGTTTAATGCTATATTAAAAGTTATTCCTGTGTTTTCTTTTGTCCTTTCCATGCATTTTTGTATACTTTTTTTCATTTTTTCTGATAATCCTTCTCTATCTCCAATTATCTTTACTTTTATATTTTCTGAATCAGCTCTTTTACTATAATCATCTAAATAACTTTGGAATAAATTCATCAAACTTGATACTTCTTCTTCTGTTCTTTTCCAATTTTCTGTTGAAAATGCATATACTGTTATATATCCTATTCCTATCTTATTTGCATATCTTACTATTTTTTCTAATGTTTTTGCTCCTTCTTTATGTCCTAAGCCTACTGGTAATCCTCTTTTTTTTGCCCATCTTCTGTTTCCATCCATAATGATTGCAATATGTTTAGGTAAATTTTCTTTTTCCATACTATCCCCCAAAATTTTTAGATTTTATTTATTTCTATCTCTAATATATTCAGCTAATTGTTTTAAAAATTCTGCTTTTTTTCCATATATTTTTATTTGTTCAATTGCTTCATTAATTATTTTATTCAATTCTTGTTTTGCCCCTTCTAATCCATAATACGCTACATATGTGCATTTTCCTAATTTTTTATCGTTTCCAACTGGTTTTCCGGTTATTTTAGGATTCCCTTCTTCTGATAATATATCATCTTTTATTTGAAATGCTAATCCTATTTTATCTGCATATATTGATAATCTTTCAATGTCCTTTTCTGGTGCATTTGCTAAAATTGCTCCCATTCTTACAGATGTTTTTAGCAATGCTCCAGTTTTATTTATATGAATATACTCTAATACTTGTTTTGGTATTTCTTTTCCTTCTAATTCAGTATCTAAGAATTCTCCTGCTATCATTCTATCAACTGATTCTGTGAATTCTTTAAATGCTTTTATTTTGTTATGTGTTACATCTTTATATTCATTTTGTATTGAATATAAAATTTCTTCACTAATTACCATATATGCTTGATTCAACAAGCTATCTCCTGCTAATAATGCTGTCATATGGTTAAATTTCTTATGATTTGTAGGTTTTCCATGCCTAAAATCATCATTATCAATTTCTGGTAAATCATCATGAATTAATGAAAAGTTATGTACCATTTCCATTGCAATAGCAAATGATAAACATTCTTCATAATCTTCTTTAAATAATTTATATGTTGCTATTACTAATATAGGTCTTAATCTTTTTCCCCCTGCCATTAAACTATATTCTACAGAATTATTTAAAATTTTTTCATGACATTCTTCTTTTCTGATGTATTTTTCTAATTCTTTATTTACTATCTCTTGATATTCTTTTAAACTTTTCTTAAACTCCATATTATTACCTCTTATAATACTTTATTCACATATTTAGACTATCATTACTTCTTTTTCTTTATCTTCTAAGATTTTATCAATTTCTTCTACACTTTTATCAGTTAATTTTTGAATTTCATTTTCTGCTTGTTTCAATTCGTCCTCTGTCATGTTTCCTTCTTTTTGTTGTGCTTTTGCTTCTTCTAATCCATCTCTCCTTATTGCTCTTATTGCTATTTTAGCTTCTTCTGCCATTTTTTTAATATCTTTTACTAAATCTTTTCTTCTTTCTTCTGTTAATTCTGGAAAGGCTAATCTTATTACTTTTCCATCATTATTTGGATTAATTCCTATATCAGATGCTAATATAGCTTTTTCAATTTCCTTTAAAACACTAACATCCCATGGTTGTATAACAATTAGTCTTGCTTCTGGTACAGAAACTCCAGCAACTTGATTTATTGGTGTTGGTGTTCCGTAATAATCTATTTTTACTTTATTTAATATTGCAGGATTTGCTCTCCCTGCTCTAACTTCTGATAATTTTTCGTTATATACACTTATACTTTTTTCCATTTTTTCTTTTATATTTGTATAATCCATTTTTATTTCCTCCTTTTTTTCTTTTGTCCCATTCGGGACGTTTACTTGTGGGACATTTTGCTTAAAATGTCCCACAAGTAAACGTCCCGAATGGGTCACTTTTTTTTATTATTTTACCAATGTTCCTATTTGTTCACCTTTAACAGCTCTAACTATATTTTCTGGATCTGCTATGCCAAATACTAATAATGGCATATTATTATCTCTGCATAGTGCTGTTGCAGTTGAATCCATAACTTTTAAGTCTTTTTCTAATACTTCTAAGTATGATATTTCATCATATTTTTGTGCATTTTTATCTATTTTTGGGTCAGCTGAATATACCCCATCTATTGCCTTACCTAGCAGTATTATATTTGCATTTATCTCTGTTGCTCTTAATACTGCTGCTGTATCTGTTGTAAAATATGGATGTCCAGTACCACATGCAAAAATTACTACTCTCCCTCTTTGTAAATGTTTTTCTGCTTTTCTTATTATAAATGGTTCCGCTATTTCTCTCATTTCTATTGCTGTTTGTACTCTTGAATTTACTCCTCTTGCTTCTAAAGCATCTTGTAAAGCTAATGCATTCATTGCTGTTGCAAGCATTCCCATATAGTCTGCTGTTGTTCTCTCCATTTGATGCCCATTTCTTCCTCTCCAGAAGTTTCCTCCTCCTACTACTATACCAACTTCTACTCCCATTTCTGTTACTTCTTTTATTTTATCACATATATGTCCTACTATTCCTGCATTTACTCCCGTCTTTTGTTCTCCTGCTAATGCTTCTCCACTTAATTTTAAAAGCACTCTTTTATATTTTGCTTCTGCCATTTATTCACTCTCCTTAAATATATTTTATTACTTGACATTTTATCATACTTTTAAATTAAAATACAATATATTCTTAAGATTTTATTAAGTTTATTTTGTTAAAAAAAATTGCCTTATAATTAAGACAATTTTCTAAAATTTTATTTTCATTTTTTATAACTATAATATATTCTAATAAACTTTTCCCGTTAAATTTTCATTACTACACCATACTTCATATAAATAGAAATGCTCACGTGAATCGCTGGTTCCTGTACCAAATTCTCCCCAAAAAGTTTGATTAGGAATTTCTACACTTCTTGCACATTTAGTAGATGCATTAGTATGTCCACTTAATCCTCCTAAGCCACTCGGATTACCATTACTTATATAACCTCCTTTTATCCTATCTGTATCTTTTTCTTTATTTAATGCAAGAAAACCATAAAATGTATTACTACTTTGACAATACACTGAAATATATTTATTCCAACATTCAAAAGCTATTCTAAAGTAACTATGTTTTCCATTAAAATCTTGATTCGTATTATAATCAGAATCCAATGTTTCATTTTTAAGTGCATCAGATGCCGTACATTGCAATTCTAAATTTTTTGTATATTTCTTTACTTTTATTATTACAGAATCCACTCTATCTTTATATACACT
>CANRBK010000062.1 GCA_947628845.1 uncultured Clostridia bacterium
AAAAAAATAACTTTAAATATTGACATAATACTAAAATAATGTGATAATATAAAAGTGAATTTTACTATGCTGAGAAGGGGAAATAAATGGAAATAGCAAAAATAAAATCAATAATAGAAGCAATACTTTTTGCAGCAGGAAGACAAGTAAATATAAAAGAATTAATGATTACTTTAGAAATGCCAAAAGAAGATATAGAAAATATCATTATTTCTATGCAAAACGATTATAAAGTACAAGCTAGAGGAATAGAAATCATAAAAGTAGAAGACAATTATCAATTATGTACAAAAAAAGAATTATATGATTATATATATCAAATTTTAGATAAAAGAGCAAAACCTAACTTATCAAACGCAGCATTAGAAACTATTGCAATAATAGCTTATAATCCTAAAATAACAAGAGCAGAAATAGAGTCAATAAGAGGAGTGAATGCTGATGCTTGTATATATAAATTATTGGAATATGGTTTAATAAAGGAATCAGGAAAATCAGATTTACCGGGAAAACCAATGACTTATGTAGTAACTGATGAATTTTTAAAAATGTTTGGATATACGTCTATAAATGATTTACCAGAGCTACCAAGATATAAGTTGGATGAAAATCAACAAATAGTGATTGATGAATTAATTGAGGATAAAGATTTAGAACCAAAAAATGAAGATAATCTAAATAATGCGTGAAATAAAGAATATGAAAGAAGGAAAATAAAATGAAATTATCAAATACAGGAATGGGTACAACAAAATTAAATAATATAGATGAAATGTATCCAGGTCAAAGTATATTGCTACAAACAGGACAATTGGTTCAATATGGTGCTGGATTATTTGCGTATAATACAATACCATTGTTGGTTAGAAGAAATATAGAAAAAATTATAGTAGATACTTTAAATAAATATGGTTGTATAGAATGTTTACTTCCAACATTACAACCAGATGCAATTTGGAAGAATTCAGGAAGATATGAACATTATGTTAGTGATGGAACAATGCTTATTACAGAATCAAATAAAGGAACATTTTGTTTAGCACCAACTGGCGAAGAAGCAATGCTTGAATTTGCAAGAGAAAAATTAAAGTCATACAAAAATTTACCAGTTACATATTATCAAATAGGTGAAAAGTATAGAAATGAAATAAGAACAAGAGGTTATTTATTAAGAGGAAAGTCTTTTCCAATGTTAGATGCTTATAGTTTTGATGTAGATGAAGAATCTATGATAAAGTCTTATGAGAATGTAAGAAAAGCATTTTTAGAAATATTTGAAAAAATAGGAATGCCAGTAATTCCAATAGTTGCAGATAACGGAGCAATGGGAGGCAAAAAATCAGAAGAATTTATGATGATATCTGAACAAGGAGAAGATAAAATATTATATGATGAAGAAAAAGGTATTGGTTTAAATACAGAGATATTAGAAAGAGAAGATTATAAAGAATATTTGCAAAATGAATATGGAATTGAAGATTTTTCGAATTTAAAAGAAATTAGAACAATGGAACTTGGACATATATTCCAACTTGGAACAAGATATTCTGAGATGATGAATGGAAAATTCGTAGATAAAGAAGGAAAAGAAACATTATATTATATGGGATGTTATGGAATAGGTGTAAGTAGAACAGTAGCTGTATTATATGAAAATTGCCTAATAAATGATGAAAAATTTGGACCATCTGGTTTTGTGTTACCAAAATCAGTTGCACCATATTTAATACAAATTGTTGCTAAAATGGAAAATAAAGAAAAAGCAGAATTAGCAAATGAATTATATCAAAGATTGAATGCAAATGGAATTGCAAGTATTTTAGATGATAGAGAAAATGTAACAATAGGCTCTAAAATCAAAGATTGCAAAATACTTGGAACGCCATACTTAATAGTGTTAGGAGATAAACAAGAAGGAGATATAGTTGAATTAGAAAATGTAAAAACAGGAGATAAAAGAATTATTAAAATATCAAACATAATAGAAGATATAAAAAACTGTGAATTTTAGAATTCACAGTTTTTTGGTGTTCTTGGGAAAGGTATAACATCACGAATATTTTGCATACCAGTTAAATACATAATAGCTCTCTCAAAGCCTAAACCGAAACCAGAATGAACACAACTACCATATTTCCTTAAATCTAAATACCATTCATAATTTTCAATAGGCATGTTCAATTCTTCCATTCTATTTAATAGTTTATTGTAATCTTCTTCTCTTTGACTACCACCAATAATTTCTCCAATTCCAGGAGCTAAAAGGTCAGCAGCAGCAACTGTTTTTCCATCGGGATTTTGCTTCATATAAAAAGCTTTTATTTCTGCAGGATAATCAGTAACGAAAACAGGCTTTTTAAATATTTGTTCACATAAATATCTTTCATGCTCTGTCTGTAAATCAACGACCCAGCTTACTTTATACTCGAAATTATTATTATGTTTTTCCAATTCTTTAATAGCATCAGTATAAGAAATTCTTGCAAAGTCTGAATTTATAACATTGTTTAATCTATCTAATAAAGTATTGTCAATAAAATTATTAAAAAATTGCATTTCTTCAGGACAATTATCTAAAACATATTTAAAAATATATTTAAGCATGTCTTCTGCTAAGTCCATATCATCATTTAAATCTGCAAAACATATTTCTGGTTCTACCATCCAGAATTCGGCAGCATGTTTTACAGTATTTGAATTTTCAGCTCTAAATGTAGGTCCAAAGGTATACACATTTCTGAAAGCCTCTGCAAATGTTTCTGCATTTAATTGACCACTTACTGTTAAATGAGCTGGTTTTCCAAAAAAGTCTTTAGAAAAATCAATTTGTGAATTTTTAAGTTTTGGAATATCTTGTAAATTAAATGAATTTACATTAAACATTTCTCCAGCACCTTCAGCATCACTACCAGTAATTATAGGAGTATTGACATATACGAAACCTCTTTCTTGAAAAAATTTATGAATAGCATAAGCTAAAGTGCTTCTAACTCTAAAAACAGCATTAAAGGTGTTAGCTCTTGGACGAAGATGAGCAATAGTTCTTAAATATTCAAAGCTATGTTTTTTCTTTTGCAAAGGATAAGTGCTATCAGATAAACTTTCTATTTCTATTTTTTCAGCTTGAATTTCAAATGGTTGCTTAGCATTTTCTGTTTTTACTAATATCCCAGTAACCTTTATTGAAGAACTTATAGTAAGTTTGCAAATTTCATTAAAATTATTTAATTTATCGCTAAAAACTATTTGAACATTTTTAAAAAATGATCCATCATTTATTTCTAAAAAACCAAAACTTTTTGAGTCTCTAATAGTTTTAATCCAACCTTCTAGTGTAACTTGTGTATCTATATAATTAGTAGTGTTTCTATATAAATCTTTTATAACTAATTTTGACATTTTATACCTCCATTCATATTATGGGAAAATTATACATCAATATACACTTATTTTCAAGTTTGTTTTTTTAAAATTTAAGCTTGAGTTTTTATAATTTATAATCAATATTTTACAATAATAAAAAAGCCAAAATTTAAATTTAAAAAATATTGACTCATAATTTAATAAAATATATACTATATTCAGAGGAAATAATATGGGTAAAAAAATAGAAACAGGATTAATAATAATAAAAGAAAATGTATTTAGTAAGATAAGGAAAAATATATTTTCTATATTTTTTAGTAAAGAAGCAAAATTATTAGAAAAAATGGCAGAAATAGAAAAACCTAAAAATAGAATTAATGGAAAAGTAATAATACCAAAAGAAATGAAATTTTACTAAAAATATAAACATTTTATAATTTTAATAATTGACAAAAAAGTAAGGTTTGATATAATAAAAAAAATATTATTTGGAGGATGAAAATGATAGTAGCAGTAGATGGGCCAGCTGGAAGCGGTAAAGGAACAATAACTAAAAGAATTCAGGAAGAACTAGGCTTTTTAAATTTGGATACAGGAGCAACTTATAGATGTGTGGCATTAGAAGCATTAAGAGAAGGATTAACATTAGATGATGAAGAAAAAATAATGAATATAGCTAATAATATAGATATAAAAATAGATAATACTGGAGATAAAGACATTATTTTGTTAAATGGAGAAGATGTTAGTGAAGAAATTAGAACAAAGGAAGTAACTTCTATTGTATCCCAAGTATCTTCTATAATTCCTGTAAGACATAAAATGGTAGAAGTTCAAAGGGAATTAGCGAAGGGTAAAAACGTTATTGTTGAAGGGAGAGATATTGGAACTATAGTTTTTCCAAATGCAGAAATAAAAATTTATTTAGATGCTGATCAAAATGTACGAGCCAAAAGAAGATATGATGAAAATAAACAAAAAGGTATAGATACTACATATGATGAAGTTTTAGAAAATGTAAAGATGAGAGATTATAATGATATCCATAAAAAATACGGGGCATTAAAAAAGGCAGAGGATGCTATTATTATAGATTCTACAGAATTGACAATAGATGAAGTTGTTGAAAAAATTAAGAATATAATAAATAGTTATATAAAAAAATAAAATGTATAGAAATTTAAAAATATTATAAACAAAGCAGTAATTTATATAGATTACTGCTATTTTAATTTTTAAGAATTCACTTTTTACGTAAAGAAAACATAAAATATAGCAAAAAGTAAAAGGAGGAAGAAAAATGTCAAGTTACATAATAGAAGGAGGTAGAAAGTTAGAAGGATGTATAAAAATATCTGGTTCTAAAAATTCATCACTACCCATAATAGCAGCTACTATTTTAAATGCTGGAAAAAGTGTATTATATAATGTCCCTAATATACAAGATACTCAAATGATGTTTAAAATTTTAGAATTACTTGGAGCAAAAGTTGAGAAAAAAAATGGAAAAATAAAAATAGATACTTCAAAAATAAATAAATATGAAATTCCACCAGATTTAATGCATAAAATGCGTTCGTCTGTAGTTATAGCTGGTGCATTAGTAGGCAGATATAATAAAGCAATATTTTCATATCCAGGGGGTTAAGATATTTGCTTGATACATCGGACAAGTTTAAGATAAATGAGTGGATACAGCAATTTAAATAATAAATTTATAAAGCTTTAAGAGCTATTTCTTAGGGCTTTATTTTTTTAGCCTAAAATTGCAATAAAGCAAATTTAGTCTAAAACATAAAAAATACAAAAAGGTATTTTTTATGAAATGGGGCGTGGGGAAAATTCATTTTCCCTGCCACAACTAACACTTTTTGCGAATAGCATAAAAAAGTGTTGTAGTTGTGTTACAACACTGGTTAAAAAACAGAGCGAATATAAATTTTAGACGTGTTTATTAGCACGAGCAAGGAGGAAAAAAATGAGTTATGCGATAATTGGAAAGTGTAAAATAAAATTGATGAAAAAATTCAAAATAGAATTGATGAAATTTCATCAATTTTTTCTATGCCCAAAATTGATATAATTAATATATCTTTTCTTAAAGAAATAAAAAATTGAAAGGAGTTGTTGAGTATGAGAAAAGATATATTAAATGCAATAATACAAATGAAGGAGGTGAAAGATATGATAAATAAAAGTGAAATATCAAGAAGATTTGGATGTTCATATAACACAGTAACAAAATATATGGATAAAAATCAGAAAAAGGTAAATACAAGAATATATTCATCAAAATTAGACAGTTTTAAAGGAATAATTATTGATAAAGTAGATAATTATGGAGCAAATGGAAAAGGAATATATAATTTTATTAAACAACGAGGGTATACAGGATCATACGGGACAGTAATAAAATTCATCAAGGATTATAAGCAAGAAGAACAAAAAAAGGCAACAATAAGATTTGAAACATCACCAGGATTACAAGCACAAGTGGATTGGAAAGAAGATTTTAAAATAATAAATAAAAAAGGAGAAACATTTACAATTAATATATTTCTAATGATATTAGGATATTCAAGATACAAATATATAGAATTAACATTAGACAAAACCCAAAACACATTATTTGAATGTATATTACATGCATGTAAAGCATTTGGAGGTGTACCACATGAAGTATTATTTGATAATATGGCAACAGTAGTAGATAGAGCAGCATCAACATATAGAAGTGTAGTAATAAATTCAAAATTCTCACAATTTGCAAAAGATGTTGGTTTTACAGTACATACATGTAGACCATATAGACCACAGACAAAAGGAAAAGTAGAATGTGTAGCAAAATTAATGGATAGATTAAAAGTATATAATGAAGAATTTGAAACAATAGAAGAATTAGATAAAATAGTAAACAACTTAATGGAAGAAATAAATAATGAAGATATAAATTTAATAGAAAAACCAATAAATAGAATAAAAGAAGAACAGAAATATCTGCTTACATTACCATCAATAGAAATAGTATCTCCATACTTCGCCAAAAATAAAGGATACAAAGTTTCAAAAGAATCAATGATAACATATAAAAAACACAAATATTCTGTTCCCATAAGATTTATAGGAGAATATTTAACCGTCAAAGAAAACGGAAATTCTCTTAATATATATTATAACACAGATTTAATAGTAACATATGAAATAGGAAACAAATATTTAAATTATAAAAA
>CANRBK010000063.1 GCA_947628845.1 uncultured Clostridia bacterium
AAAATTGGTATGCACAAGCAATTAGAAAAAGGAATATTATTGCAAGGTACAAAATTTGGATATTTAAAAACAGCTAAGAAAGGAGAATTAGTAGTTGATGAAAGTGTAAGAGATACCATAACAACAATATTTGATTTATATGAACAAGGTTTAGGAATGAGAAAAATATGCCATAAGCTGAATTTTGAATATGATTTCTTTACACCATCACAGGTTATAGAAAGAGAGTTAAGTAAAAAAGGAAAAAGTTATAAAAAGCCAGTAAAACAATTATGGGATATTTATATGATAAAAAGAATTTTAAAAGATGAAATCTATATAGGCACTGTAATTACTCATAAAACGGAAAGAAAAGATATTCATAAACAAGGCAAAAAAGTAAAAAGAGAAAAACAATACATATTTGAAAATCATCATGAAGCGATTATTTCAAAAGAACAATTTCAAAGAGTACAAGAAATGATGAAAAAGAGAGTAAAAAATTCTAGTATGTACACAAAGAAGAAAAGAGACTACATATTTGGAGGATTTCTAAGATGTGGAGAATGTGGTGGCAGTGTTACAGGAGTTACAAGAATTCGAGGTCAAAAAGAGGATTATATTCCTAAAAAACTATATGAGTGTGTTGCTTATAGAAAATATGGTAAATCAGGATGTGTATGTCATAATGTAAGAGAAGATATATTACTTCATAATTTTAAGAACTTTTTGATATTATTAAGAGATAATTATATGACTGAAATAAACAATCTAAAGTTGGAAGAATATAAATCAAGTAAAAAGAAAAATCTTGAAGAACTAAGACTAAGTTTAAAAAATTTAGAAGCAGAATATAAAGTTTTACTATCTCAAAGAATTAAAGAAATAGCTTTTAGTACAGAAGATAAAAGAATATTTATAGAAAATACATATAAGAGTTTAGAAGAAGAAAAATACAAAGAAATAGAAAAAATAAAAAGAAAGCTAGAAGTTTTACAAAACGAAGATTTAGAAATAAAGCAAGAAAAATTAAAACAAACAATAGACTATTTTAATCAAATTATAGAAAGTAATGAGCCTGATAAAGTAATACTAAATATGTTAATTGATAAAATTCATATTTATCATGATAAATCAGCAAAATTTGAATTAAAAATAGATATAGAAAAGTTAATATAATAAAAGAGAGATACAAGTGCGAAAAAGAATTGAATTTTGACTAGGCACATGAATTTTAAATTCAAGAGGCGTACTTAGGTACATTGATTGAATTTAAAAAGAAATGTAACAACGTCAAAAACAATTATCTTTCGCACGAGAATAAAAGTAGTTCAACTGTGTATACATAGTCACAACATTATGCAGGGGTAGCGTTTGATGTTGGTCAAACGTTAAGTAATACACAAAGAAATAGGTTGTATAATAATGCAGTAAATTCAGGAGTATGGTCATATGTAGAACCAAAATCTTTAACTCCCACATGGGTACATTTTGATAAACGTTTTGGAACACCAGCATGTTCAACAGGAGGTTTTCCTCTATTAAGGAGAGGAAGTTTAAGTAATTATGTACTAATTGCACAAGATGATTTAAATACATTAGGTTTTAGAACTGGAGGACTAGATGGAATTTTTGGAATAGCTACACAAAATGCAGTAATAAACTATCAAAGATCTAGAGGGTTAACTGCAGATGGAATTGTTGGATGTAATACTTGGCGTTCACTACAAGAAGATGTTGTTGGAACAGGTCCAACTAGTACAACAATTAATTAATCATACAATTAATATTAGAACAATAGTGGGCTGTTTAAATTTAGTTAACTTTTTATTTTGAGTTCAGCCATGTTAAATTATTCGTCTGCGAAAAATTGCATAGCAATTTTTCTGTGGAATGCTTTATATTATAGGAAATTCAGAGAAATTTCCTAATAATAAAAAACGAATTTAAGAATTTCTAAGCGGTGGCAACCGCAAAGAAATTCTATAAATTCCCATATTTATCTTGTACGGAAAGTCCTCCTACTAGGAGAACTTTCCTACAATATAAAAAAAGATAGAAATGAGAAATTCATTTCTATCTTTAAAATTATTCTACTTCCATTTCTGTTTCTGCAATAGCTTTTGCTACATTATATATTAACTTTTGTTTCTCTGGAGAAACGCTTTTAATTAAATCTGTAAATTCTTTATCTAAGTAATTTTCAGAACTACTAGAAGCGCCATTTAATAAATAACCTTCTGAAACATCTAGTAAATCACATAGTTGATTTAATCTTTTTAAATTAACGTGAGAATTACCTCTCTCAACTCTACTTAAAAAAGCAACAGAAATATCAATTTTATCTGCTAAATCTTCTTGAGTCATATTCTTTGCAAGTCTTGCTTGTTTTATTCTTGAACCTATAACACTATAATCTATAGCCATTTTTATCACCTTCCTAATTTTTTTTATAATATATCATTTAACTTATAAGTTTTGAAGTAAGCATTTAATATAAATAAACTTATAAGTTTAATAAAAATATTTTTGTTTTTGACGACATAATATGGTGATAACTAAAGAAAAATGAATATAAAAAGAGGAAAAAAGAGATAAAGTATACATAAAAGCTAAAAAAACAAGATAAGAACTAGAAAAAAAAGGTAAATAAGTAAGATTATGAATACATAATTTGCAAATGTACAAAATATATAGTATAATAATAAATAGTCGCGTTAAAAAGAAAAGGAGAGTGAATTTTATTAGTATAAGAAAGGTTAAATTTTATACAAAAGAAACACTAAAACTTTTTAATATTGCTTTATTAGCTTTTGGTTTTATTATCGCGATAATATTAATAAAATATAAACCAATGTATGAAGTAAAAGTTTCTGGAGAAAGAGTTGGATATGTAGAAAATAAACAACAGCTAGATGACTTAATAGAAAAAGATGTAGAAAATTATACAGCCAAGAATATAGAAAAAGTAGATTTAGTAGAAAATCCAGAATATGAGTTAAAATTTGTGGAAAAAACTAAAGAGAGCAACGAGAGTGAAATAATTGTTGCATTACAAAAAGAATTAGATATAACTTATAAATACTATGAGATATATTCTAATGAACAAACTATTGAAAAAGTGGATACAATGCAAATAGCTGAACAAATTATAAACGATATAAATATATTATCTGAAAAACAACAAAATCTTAATATAAATGAGAAAACAACAAAAAATATAGAAGAGCTAGGCACAAACACATTAGAAGTAGCTGAAAATAATATAATACAAAAGCTAGATATAGATACTTCTAAGGCAATAACACATATAAATGGTATAAAAATTTCTTCATTGCCAGTATCAGGAGTAATTTCTTCAAGATATGGAGTAAGTAGTAGTATAAGGTCATCAAGACATACGGGCTTAGATATTGCAACAAAAAAAGGAACACCAATAAAGGTTATAGCAAATGGTAATGTAATATTTGCCAGAAGAAATGGAGCATATGGAAATTTAGTAAAAGTAGACCATGGTAATGGAGTGGAAACTTGGTACGCACATGCAAGTGAGATATATGTAAAAGAAGGTCAAAAAGTAAAAGCTGGAGATATTATTGCATCAGTTGGTAGTACAGGAAATTCGACAGGTCCTCATCTGCACTTAGAAGTAAGAATAAATGGAAAGCATGTAAATCCACAGAAGTATTTATATAATAATTAATTATGGCACGAATATTTCGTGTCTTTTCTTTACTTTGAAAATTATTAAACTAAAAGATTACTTGACAATTTTTTATGATAATATATAATAATTAGGATAGAATAAATACTAAGGAGGAAATAAAATGCCAGAAAATATAGATGAAGAAAAAATACAAAAGATGATAAACGACTTAGTAGAAAAAGCAAAAAAGGCTTCAGAGGAATATCTAAAATTAAATCAAGAGCAAGTTGATAATATAGTAAAAGCAATGTCAATGGCAGGATTAGAACATCACATGGAATTAGCTAAAATGGCAATAGAAGAAACAGAAAGAGGAATATATGAAGATAAAATAACAAAGAATATGTTTGCAACAGAATATGTATATCATAGTATAAAATATGAAAAAACAGTAGGTATAATAAATGAAAATGATGAAGAAGATTATGTAGAAATAGCAGAACCAGTAGGAATAATAGCAGGAGTAACACCTGTTACAAATCCTACATCTACAACTATGTTTAAATCAATAATATCAGCAAAAACAAGAAATGTTATAATTTTTGGATTTCATCCATCTGCACAAAAATGTAGTTCAGAAGCAGCAAGAATTTTAAGAGATGCTGCAATAGAAGCAGGAGCACCAGAAAATTGTATATTATGGATAGAAGAACCATCTATTACAGCAACAAGATTATTAATGAATCATCCAGATGTAAATTTAATATTAGCAACAGGAGGAACAGGAATGGTTCGTTCTGCATATTCATGTGGAAAGCCAGCATTAGGAGTAGGACCTGGAAATGTGCCATGTTATATTGATAAAACAGCTAAATTAAAAACATCTGTAAATGATATAGTATTATCAAAAGCATTTGATAATGGAATGATATGCGCATCAGAACAAGCAGTTTTAGTTGACAGAGAAATATATCAAGAATTTGAAAATTTAATGAGAGAAGCAGGATGTTATTTTTTGAATCCAGAAGAAAAAGAAAAATTAAAAAATTCAATGTTTGAATATAATGAGCAATATGGATATAAAATAAAATCGCACATTCCTGGACAATCACCATATACTATTGCAAGAGAGGCTGGTTTTGAAGTACCAGAAGATACAAAAGTATTAGTGGTATATGAAGAAGGGATAGGACCAGATTATCCATTCTCAGAAGAAAAGTTAAGCCCAGTACTAACGTATTATATAGTTGAAAATGAGGAAGAAGGAATAAGTAAAGCTGAAAAATTATTAGAATTTGGAGGACTTGGACATTCGGCAGTAATTCATAGTGAAAATAATGATACAATATTAAAATTTTCGCAAACTATGAAAGCAGGTAGAATAATAGTAAACTCTCCATCAACGCATGGAGCTATAGGGGATATATACAATACTAATATGCCATCATTAACTTTAGGATGCGGATCATTTGGTGGAAATTCAACAACGGCAAATGTATCATCAGTAAACTTAATAAATATAAAAAGAGTAGCGAAAAGGAGAGTTAATATGCAATGGTTTAAAATTCCAGAAAAAATATATTTTGAAGCAGGTTCAATAGCATATTTAGAGAAAATGCCAGATATTCAAAGAGCATTTATTGTAACAGACCAAGGAATGGTTAAATTAGGATATGTAGATAAAATACTATATCATTTAAGAAAAAGAGAACAATATGTACATTCAGAAATATTTAGTGATGTAGAGCCAGATCCATCTTTTGATACAATAAAAAAAGGTGTAGAACAAATGAATAATTTCAAGCCAGATGTAATTATTGCAATTGGTGGAGGAAGCCCGATGGATGCTGCAAAAGGAATGTGGTTATTTTATGAACATCCAGATGCGGATATTGAAGGATTAAAACTAAAATTTATGGATATTAGAAAGAGAACATATAAATTTCCAAAATTAGGTGAAAAAGCAAAAATGGTGGCAATACCAACAACATCAGGAACAGGATCAGAAGTAACGTCATTTGCAGTAATAACAGATAAAGAGAAAAATAAAAAATATCCATTAGCAGATTATGAGTTAACACCAGATGTTGCAATAGTAGATCCAGATTTAGTAATGAGTTTACCAAAATCTGTTACTGCAGACACAGGTATGGATGTATTAACACATGCATTGGAAGCATATGTATCAAATATGGCATCAGATTATACAGATGGATTAGCAGAAAAAGCTGTAGAAATAGTAATGAATTATTTAGAAATTGCCTACAATGACGGAAGTAATAAATTAGCAAGAGAAAAAATGCATAATGCAAGTACAATAGCAGGAATGGCATTTACAAATGCATTTTTAGGAGTAAGCCATTCAATAGCTCATAAATTAGGTGGAGAATATCATATACCACATGGAAGGGCGAATGCTATTTTATTACCATATGTAGTAAAATACAATGGAACAAAACCTTCAAAATTTGTATCTTTTCCTAAGTATGAATATTATATTGCAGATGAGAAATATAGTAATTTAGCCAAAAAATTAGGACTAAAAGCAGATACAATTGAAGAAGGAGTAAATAGTTTAGTCGAAAAAATAAAAGAGTTAAATGAAAATTTAGGAATTCCAAAATCATTTAAAGAAGCAGGAATTGATGAAAAAGAATATTTAGCAAAACTTGATATGTTAGCTGATAGAGCTTTTGAGGATCAATGTACAACAGCAAATCCAAGAGTGCCTTTAGTTGAAGAAATAAAACAAATTATGTTAGATAGTTATTATGGGAA
>CANRBK010000064.1 GCA_947628845.1 uncultured Clostridia bacterium
AGGAGATAAAACACATGACTAATATAGATAAAACAACACCTATGGAAGATTTAACAATAGGTGGCAATATTTATACAGCAGCAAATGCAAAAGAGTTTAAAACAGGAGACTGGAGAAGTCTTAAGCCTATATGGATAGAAGAAAAATGTAAACAATGTGGTCTATGTTTTCCTGTTTGTCCAGATAACGCCATTCCTGTATGCAAAGATTCTTTAAATAGAACTGATTTTAATTATGATTATTGTAAAGGTTGTGGAGTATGTGCAAAATCATGCCCATTCTTAGCAATAGAAATGAAGGAAGAAGGTGTTGATAAATAATGAGTATAAGAGAAAGATTAAGTGGTAATGAAGCAGTTGCTACTGCAATGAAACAAATAAATCCTGATGTTGTAGCTGCATTTCCAATTACACCATCAACAGAAATTCCTCAATATTTTTCAACTTTTGTAGCAAATGGAACAGTTGATACTGAATTTGTTGCAGTTGAAAGTGAGCATAGTGCAATGAGTGCATGTATAGGAGCTCAAGCTGCTGGTGCAAGAGCTATGACTGCTACATCAGCAAATGGTTTATCTTTAATGTGGGAAATGATTTACATAGCTTCAAGTTTACGACTTCCAATTGTTTTAAATTTAGTAAATAGAGCAGTTTCAGGTCCTTTAAATATTCACAATGACCACTCTGATGCAATGGGAGTTCGTGATGCTGGATGGATAATGTTATTTTCTGAAAATAATCAAGAAGCTTATGATAATAATTTAATGGCACATAAAATTGCCGAAAATAAAGATGTTCAATTACCTATTATGATATGCCAAGATGGTTTTATAACATCACATTCTATTGAAAATATTCAACTAGAAGAAGATTCAGAAGTAAAAAAATTTGTTGGAGAATATCATCCAGAACATTATTTACTAAACAAAAAAGAACCAATAGCAGTAGGTCCTTTAGATTTACAAGCTTATCTTTTTGAACATAAAGCACAACAAGGTGAAGCAATGAAAGCAGCTAAAAAAGTTATTTTAGATGTTTCTAAAGATTTTGAAAAATGGACTGGTAGACATTATGACTTATTTGAAAGCTATAAATTAGATGATGCTGAAATAGCCATAGTATGTATGAATTCAACAGCTGGAACAACAAAAGCAGTTGTTAACAAACTAAGAGATAATGGCGTAAAAGCAGGGTTATTAAAAATAAGAGTTTATAGACCATTCCCTGGCGAAGAAGTATCTGAATCACTATCTCATTTAAAAGCTATTGCAGTTTTAGATAAAGCAGATTCTTTAAACGCAATCGGCGGAGCATTATTTGAAGATGTAACATCTAGTATGTATGTAGCACAAAAAAATGTACCAATAGTTAATTATGTTTATGGTATTGGTGGCAGAGATACAACTGAAAAAGATATAGAATCAGTATATACTGACTTGCAAGAAATTATAAAGAATGGAAAAATAGAAAATCCTTATAGATATTTAGGATTAAGAAGGGAGGCTAAATAATTATGGCATATAATTTAAAAGAAGTTGTAGCAAATAAGCCTTCAAGATTTACAGAAGGACACAGAATGTGTGCAGGATGTGGAGCCCCAGTTGTGGCAAGACATATTTTAAGAGCATTAAAAGAAGAAGACCATGCAGTAATTGCAAATGCAACAGGATGTATGGAAGTATCAACATTTATATATCCATATACTTCTTGGACAGATTCATTTATACATACAGCATTTGAATGTGCTGGAGCAACATTATCTGGAGCAGAAGCTGCTTATAAATCACTTAAAAAACAAGGAAAATTACCAGAAGATGAGCATACTAAATTTATTGCATTTGGTGGAGATGGTGGAACTTATGATATAGGATTGCAATCATTATCAGGAGCAATGGAAAGAGGGCATGACATGTTATATGTATGCTATGATAATGGAGCATATATGAACACAGGAATTCAGCGTTCATCTGCAACACCTAGATTTGCAGATACAACAACATCACCTGCTGGAAAAGTTATCCCTGGTAAAATGCAATCAAGAAAAGATTTAACTAAAATAATGGTAGGTCACCACTTGCCATATGTTGCACAATCAATTGCAGTTAATAATATGAAAGATTTATACGAAAAAGCTGAAAAAGCAATATATACAGAAGGACCTACATTTTTAAATGTTATGGCACCTTGTCCAAGAGGATGGGGATATGCAACAGAAGACTTAATGCAAATAAATAAATTAGCAGTTGAAACATGCTATTGGCCTTTATATGAAGTAATAGATGGAGTTTATCATATTACATATAAACCTGCAAAAAAACTTCCAATAGAAGAATTTTTAAGACCACAAAAAAGATTTAAACATATGTTTAATCCTGGAAATGAGTGGATGATTGAAGAATTCCAAAAAGAAGTTGATAACAGATGGCAAGAATTATTAGATTTAGAAGAATTAACAAAGAACAATAGTGGGCTGTTTAAATTTAGTTAATTTTTTTATTTTGAGTTCAGCCCACGTTAAATTGTTCGTCCGCGAAAAATTGCATAGCAATTTTTCTGTGAAATGCTTTATATTATAGGAAATTCAGAGAATTTTCCTATAATATAATTGACACAAAAGTAGCCAAATGAACTTACATTCAATTGGCTACTTTTTATTTTTTTATTCAGCTTCAGGTGCTTCCACAGGACATACACCTTGGCAAGTACCACATGAAATACATGCTGATTGATCTATAACAAATCTTTCATCACCTTGTGAAATACATCCTACTGGACATTCTGCAGCACAAGCACCGCAAGATATACATTTATCTGTAATTTTATAAGCCATAATTTTCACCTCCTATTTTTTTAATTCTATATGTATATATTTTGATTAACTCTCACTATTACTGATTTTTTTATCTTCTTGCTCAAGTTTTTCAAGTTCTTCTAATTCTTTTTTATTTTGAACTTCTTCTTCATTAACTTGCTCTTTATCTATATCTTTTATAATTTTAACATTCTTTGCATCGTACTTTTTATAAATGTATCCGCCATCTTCATTTTTGAATTTAACTCTTAATCTTTCCTTTAAAATTTCTACATTATCAACTTCGCCTTCTCCATCTTCTGTTAGAACTATTGCACCAACTTTTGGAAGCTTTTCAAGCTTTTCTTCATACATTTCATTTTCATATTTCAAACAACACATAAGTCTTCCGCAATTTCCTGATATTTTAGATGGATTTAATGATATATTTTGCTCTTTAGCCATCTTTATAGATACAGTCTCAAAATCACTTAAAAATGTACAACAACAAAGTTCCCTTCCACAAACTCCATTTCCACCTATTCTTTTTACTTCATCTCTAACTCCTATTTGTCTTAATTCTATTCTTGTTTTGTAAATTGCGGCTAAATCTTTTACTAAATCTCTAAAATCTATCCTATTATCTGCTATAAAATAAAATAGAATTTTACTATTATCAAACTTACATTCAACTTCTGTAAGTGTCATTTTTAATCCATGTTCTTTAATTTTTTCTTCACAAACTTTAAATGCTTCTTTTTCTATTCTTTTGCATTCTTCAGCTCTTTTTATATCTTTGTTGGTTGCTATTCTTAAGACAACCTTTAAAGGTGTAATTATTTTTTCATCTTCTACATATCTATTAGGAATTAGCACTTCTGCTAATTCTTCTCCTTGTGCTGTATCAACAACTACCATATCACCTTTTCTTACTCTTAGACCTTTCGGATTAAAAAAATATATCTTACCTAATTTTTTAAATCTTATTCCTATTATATTTTTCAAAGTTATATTTCCTTTCTTTAATTTATATGTTCCCATAGATTAAATAACATATTGTCTATGGACATATCATAGTTTGCATTTGATTTTAATCTTTTTTTTGTATCTTCTACAATTTGTATGCATGTAGCATATTTGTTAGATTTCTTAGCTAGATTTATAAGTATTATATTTATATAGTCAAGTATTTCAAATTTTTCATCTTTGGCTTTATATAATATTTCTGACATATTTAATATATCTATTTTGTCTTTATTTTCTAAATTATAAATTATATCTTCAATTTTTTTATAATCTTCTTGTTTTTCTCTTAATTGAATAGCTTTTCCTATACTTCCTTGAAAAGCTTCTAACATAATTTCACTATCTATATTAGTTTTATAATTTTCTTGTAGATAATTTTTTATTATTTCATTAGATAATTTTTCAAAATGTAATATCATACATCTTGATTTTATTGTACTAAGAAATGAATTTTCATTTGACCCTATTAAAATTATTGTAACATATTCTGGAGGTTCTTCTAAAGTTTTTAATAAACAATTTTGTGCTTCAATTGTCATTTTATCACTATCATCTATTATATAAACTTTTCTGGTAGAAATTATTGGTTTTTCATATACTTTTGCTTGAAATTCTCTTATTTGTTCTATTTTTAAACTATTGCCATCAGGTTCTATAATTTTAAAGTCCGGATTATTGTTTGTTTCAAATTCTATACATGATTTACACTTATTACAGCCTTTATTTATATCAGTACATAGTAGCATCTTAGCAAATTCCTTTGCAATCATTTTTTTACCTATTCCCTCTATACCAATAAATAAATAACTATGTGATATTTTATTATTTTTAACAGAACTTACCAAAGATTCTTTAATTTTATCATTTCCTAATATATTATTAAACATCCTGTTTTCCTCTCTATATTATAATTAGAACAACATAAAATTTAGTCTACTTTACCCCATAAATTCAATGGCCAAATTCTAATCCATACTTTACTTTCAATCTTTTCTAATGGTATACATCCAAAAGCTCTACAATCAGTGCTATGTGGTCTATTATCTCCCATTGCAAACACACAATTTTCAGGTACTACAAAGTCATCATATCCAATTCCAACATCTGTTACTATTCCTGGTTGTAAATAATCTTCTTCTATTTTTGTATCATTTACATACACGCTTCCATCTTTAATTTGTACATGTTCTCCTGGCAAAGCTATTACTCTTTTTATATAACTATCTTTTCCTATTTCCAATACATAATATTTAAATTTATTCCAAAAGCCATTGATTTTTCTTTCATATTTTGCAACAGGATTTGATTGATCTACTTGAGATTGTGAACTATATGATGTTGTGCTTGGTGCTTCAAAAGTTATTATATCTCCTTTTTCTGGTAATTTTTTTTGTGTTCTATTCCATCTATTCAACCATAATCTTTGATTTTCTATTAATGTAGGTTTCATTGAAACTTGTTGAACTATAGTTGGCGTTCCTATATAGTATCTAAATAATAATGCTAATACAACTGCAATTATTATACAATATATCCATTCTAAAATATCTTTTACTTTATCATTCATTTGTATTATCTCCTAATCTTTAACTTATTTTTGCATCTTATTAATTATACATCAATTTATTAGAATTATCAATAAAAATGATTTTTTTTATGAGAAAAAATATCTTATTCTTTACAAATATTATTCTAAAATATTATTCCTTAAATAAAATAGTATAAATCGAAAAACTAAACTATACTTCTATATTTCAATTAAAGGAGGCATTATATAATGAAAAAAATAAAAGTTTTAGTTAGTGGTTGCAATGGCACAATGGGAAAATTATTATGCAACTACATTTCTAAAAGTGACGATATGGAAGTAGTGTGCGGATACGATACTTCTCTATGTGAAGTATTTGATTTTCCTATATTTAACAATATTGATGACTTAGGAAAAAGTGACCTCATTTGTAACGTAAACGTATGGATTGATTTTTCAAGACCAGAATGTACTATGAATCTTCTAAGCCTTGCTAAGTATTATTGTATTCCTTCTGTAATTGCTACTACTGGTTTCACTGAAGAACAGCAGTCAATTATCGAAAAGTATTCACACCATTTTCCTATATTTAAAGCACCAAACATGTCTGAAGGTTCTTTTGTACAAGAGCAACTTGCTATTGAACTTGCACATAGATTTCCTAATTATTCAATTGAAATCGTTGAAAGGCATCATTCAAATAAACTGGATGCTCCAAGTGGTACTGCATTAGCTCTAGCAAATACTATAAATAATGCTCTTGATAATTCAATGGAAGTAATATGTGGCCGCTCTGGCAAATGCAAAAGAAAAGGTAACCAAATAGGTATTTCTTCAGTAAGAGGAGGCAACATTGTTGGGGAACATACTCTTTATTTTACTGGTAAATTTGATGAATTCGAGATTACTCATAGAGTATATCACAAAGAAGTATTTGTTGAAGGAGCTATT
>CANRBK010000065.1 GCA_947628845.1 uncultured Clostridia bacterium
AAATAATAGATAAAGGAATATATCAAAATAATTTTTCAAGTATTCCTTATATGTTTATTATATCTATTAGTATGTATTTTATAGGAAGAATGCTATCTTATTTTGGAATATTAATAATAGATAATGTTAGATTCAAGCTAGCACATAAGTTAAAGGTTTCATGTTATAAAAAACTTAATAAATTAGATCAATCCTTTTATCAAGAAAACTCTCTAGGAGAGTTAAATACACGATTAACAACTGATGTTAATATTATTCATCATAATATGTGTTTTGTGATAAAACAATCTATGAGTATGTTAACAACTAGTATTTTAGCCATAATATATTGTTTATACATTAACCCCATTTTAACATTAATTATTCTAATTCCAACACCTGTAATTGCAGTTATTTCTAGTAAGCATATTAAAAATTCTAAGAATTTATATGCAGAACAAAGAGAAAGCTTATCTGATTTGAATAGCTACATACAAGAAAATATTGAAGGAAATAGATTGGTAAAAACTTTTGGAACTGAAGAAAAAGAAATAGATGAGTTTAAAGTAAAAAATAAAAAAGTAAAAAACAAAAATATGAAGATACAAAATGTTAATATTGATTATAACAATAAAGTAACTTTCTTATCTTACTGCATGCAACTTTTATTAGTTATATTTGGTGGAATATTTGTAATGAAAGGTTATACAACAATAGGAAAATTTATTATTATTAATTCTTTTATAAGTACTATAAAGAGACCTTTTATAGAATTGAATGGATTTATAAACGAATGGCAACAATTTAAAGTATCTGTATCTAAAGTGAGAAAATTATTAGAAACAGAGCCTAAAATTAAAAATGTAGGAAATTTAGATCTTAATAACTGGAATGATATTACATTTGATAATGTATCTGCAAAATATGACAATAAACAAGTGGTTAAAAACATTAATATAAACTTTAAGCCAAATAAGACATATGCTTTTATTGGAGAAATTGGAAGTGGAAAATCTACTATAGGAAAATTATTGTTAAGATTAATAGAAAACTCAAATGGAAAAATTACAATTAATGGCATTCCAATAAGTAATTATACTATAGAATCTCTAAGAAAAAATATAGGTTATGTATCTCAAACACCATTTTTATTTTCAGATACTATTGCTAATAATGTTTCTTTTGGAAATGAGAATTTAACTAAAGAAGAAATTATACATTATTTAGAATTAGTAAAGGCTGATTACGTATTTAATTTGCCAAATAGTATTGATACAATTATTGGAGAAAATGGAGTAATCTTATCAGGAGGAGAAAAGCAAAGACTTTCTTTAGCAAGAGCTATTGCAAAGAAACCAAGTATTTTAATTTTAGATGATATAACATCAGCACTGGATTTCGAAACAGAATTAGAGGTAACCAATAATATTAACAATTTAAAATATGAATGTACAAAAATTATTATTGCTCAAAAAATTCTTTCTGTAAAAAATGCAGATACCATATTTGTTATGAGTAATGGGGAAATTGCAGAATGTGGTTCACATGAAGAATTATTACAAAAAAATGGAATATATAAAGAAATTTATGATATTCAAATAAATACTATGGAGGAATGCATATGGAAGTAAATAGATATGATCAAGATGAAAAAAACACATCATTTAGTTTTTCTAATTATAAAAGAGGATTAAAATATATAAAAAAGTATAAAGCTAAATTATTTATTGTATTTATTTTAAATTGTATATCAGTAATTACTACATTGTTTATTACTAAAGTGTTACAATATGTAATTGATAATGTAATTCCTAGTAGTAATTATGAAAAGCTATTTATTATAATATTAGTAGCGTTCTTATTAGTATTGATATCAATTATTTTAACAAAAATTTATTTAAAAATATTAGCACAAGTAAATCAAAATATTGTAGAAGATATAAAGAACGATTTATTTTCTCATATTCAATATTTATCATTTAATTATTATGATACAAGACCTCATGGAAAAATACTAGTTAGGCTAACAGAATATGCAGAAGATGTATCTACTTTAATTACAGACAAATTAGTAACAACATTTTTAAACATATTTAATATGCTTATAATTTTAGTATTCATGTTTTTGACTAATGTTAAACTAACATTAATTGCAATAATAGGAATTATAGTACTTAGCTTAATATTTGCAATAACTGCTAGAATAAAAAGAAATTATAAATTATTAATAAATAACAAAAATTCTAATCTTAATGCATACCTAGTAGAAAGTTTAAAAGGAATGCAAACTACTCAAAGTTTTAGTAGAGAAGAAAAAAATCAAAAAATATTTAATAAATTAAGTGAAGACTGGAGAGATGCTAGTTGTAAGTATATAAAGTTTGGAAACATAGGTTGGTGTAGTGTTCAAATAATGTCACATTTTGTATCTGCAACAATTTATTTTGTAGGAGCTATGTTTTTGTATCCAAGTGTATCTATAGGCGTTATTGTAGCTATGGGAAATTATTCTTCTAATTTTTGGCAACCAATAGAAGATTTATTTAAAACATTAGATGAATTTATTAATTCTATTACATATCTAGAAAGAATATTTGAAACAATGGATGAAGAAATAGAAATTAAAGATGTAGAAAATGCAATTGATATCAACCTAGAAGGGGGAATAGAATTTAAGAATGTAACATTTTCTTATATAGAAAATAAAAAAGTATTAGATGATATATCTTTTAAAGTAAATCCACAAGAAAAAGTAGCTATTGTTGGAGAAACAGGAAGTGGAAAAACTACTATTACTAATTTAATTGGTAGATTTTATGATATTAATAGTGGCAAGATTTTGATTGATGGAAAAGATATTAAAAACTTAAAACTAAACAGCATGAGGAAACAAATTGCTATAATGCAACAAGAAAATTATTTGTTTAGTACAAGCATTATGAAAAATTTGAAATATGGTACAGATAATATAACAGATGAAGCAATTATAGAAATATGCAAAAAATTAAATGTACATAATTGGATAATGACTTTAGAAAATGGTTATAATACAAAGTTAAGTAACAATGGAAAGAATCTATCTGATGGAGAAAGACAAGTATTATGCTATATTAGAACAATTATTAATAATCCTAAAATACTAATTTTTGATGAAGCAACAAGTAAGATTGATATAAAAACTGAAAGGATGCTTCAAAATCTAACAAAGGAAATGATAAAAAATAAAACATTAATTACAATTGCACATAGGTTATCTACTATATTAGATAATGATAGAATATTATTTGTTAAGCATAAGAAAATAGTAGAATGTGGAACTCATAAAGAATTAATGCAATTAAGAGGTAACTATTATAATTTATATATGAGTCAAGCAGAAGTACTGGATTAATTAAATTTATATAAATATATAGGAACATCTCAAAAGTATCAAAAAATTATGAAAGGTGAAAAAGAATGAGATTAAAAAATAAAAAAAACAAGGGTATAACATTAGTAGCGTTAGTGGTAACAATAATAATAAATTTTTAGAAAATTCAAAATAGAAACAAGAAGTTGTTATTTCCTAGAAATAGCTGGAGGAAATTTATTTGAAAATATTCCAAATTTAAATTTAGGAACAAACGATTTTACAATACAATTTTGGGCTTATCCTGAAGATCAAGTAATGCCTTATTCTTTATTTTGCGGTAGTTTTGGAAATGATAATTTAAACTTTTTTATAACAGATGCAATTTCATCTGGAAATATATCAAACTTAGGAATTGAAGGAAATTCCTCTACTAGTAATACAGCATATAATTTGTTTTTTATTATGTTTGACTTATAGACGTAAAATATGTATAATCTGGTTAACAATTTAAAAAAAGGAAAAAATATTATAATGAACAATTATCTTGAAAAATTAGAATATAATAAAATTTTAAATATATTATCAAATTATGCAACTACATATTTGGGACAACGATTATGCTTAAATTTATTGCCTTCTAATAATGTTGAATATGTTAAAAATATGTTAAAAGAAACTGAGGAGGCAGTAAACATCCTATATAGATGCAACACACCTCCTATTTCTGAAATTGCTGATAATACAATAAACATAAAAATAATTGAATCTTATAGTACACTCTCAATTAAATCTATTTTAGAATTAACTGACATATTAGAACTTGCAGAAAACTTAAAAAAATACTTTTATAAAGATTATATAAATGATGATGAATTTCCAAATTTAAATGCCTTATTTTCAATTTTATATTCAAACATTTCGATTATTGAAAAGGTTAAACATTGTATAGTAGATGAAAATACTATTGATGATAGAGCATCTAAGGAATTATCAAATATTAGGAAAAAGCAAAAAAATATTGAGCAAGATATAAAGTCAAAATTAAATACCTATATTCATTCTTCAAAATATTCTAAATATATACAAGAAAATGTTATTACTATTAGAAATGACAGATATGTTATCCCTGTAAAAGAAGAATATAGAAGTCAAATAAATGGATTTGTTCATGATGTATCAAGTTCAGGCTCTACAATATTTATAGAACCTATTTCTATATTTGAATTAAATAATGAAATTGCAAATTTAAAAATTGAAGAAAATATAGAAATTGAAAAAATTCTACAAGGCTTAAGTAAATTATTCTATCCTTATGTAGAAGAAATAAAAATAAATATTGATACAATTGCTAAATTAGATTTTATATTTGCAAAAGCTAAATATTCAAAAGATTTAAAAGGTATAACTCCATCAATTAATGACTCTAAAAAGATAATTTTTGAAAAAGCTAGACATCCTTTACTTGACCAAAATATTGCTGTCCCAATCTCATTAACATTAGGGGATAATTTCAATGCATTAGTTATAACTGGTCCAAATACTGGTGGAAAAACAGTTACCCTAAAAACTATAGGCCTTTTAACTGCTATGGCATGTAGCGGTCTTAATATACCTGCATCAGAAAAAACATCTATATATGTTTTTGATAAAATTTTTGCAGATATAGGAGATGACCAAAGTATTTCTGATTCTCTTAGTACATTTTCATCACATATAAAAAACATTGTTGATATTGTAAATAATTCAACTGAAAATTCACTTATTTTAGTAGATGAATTGGGCTCTGGAACTGACCCTCTTGAAGGTGCTTCACTTGCAATTAGTATTTTGGATTATTTTAAAAATAATAATAGTCTAATTGTTGCTACTACACACTATCAAGAATTAAAAAAATATGCTTTAATTACTGATGGTTTTGAAAATGCTTCTGTTGAATTTGATATAAATACTCTTTCTCCTACTTATCATCTTTTGATTGGTGTTCCTGGAAAAAGCAATGCTTTCGAAATTAGTAAAAAACTTGGTCTTTCTGAAAGTATTATAGAAATAGCAAAATCTAATCTTAATAAAAAAGATGTTGATTTCGAGGAATTGCTTAAAAATATTTATGATAATAAATCAAAAATTGAAAATGAAAAAATCAAAATTTCTAAGGAATTAGAAGAAATATCTAATTTAAAACAATCTTTGCAAAGAGATAACTCTAAATTGCTACAGCAAGAAAAAGATATTATAAACAATGCAAAAATAAAAGCTAGAAATATCCTATTAGATGCAAAGGAAGAAGCAAATGAAATAATATCAAAAATGAGTAATATTTCTAATTCTAATAGTGATTTAAATAATTTAAGAAACAAATTAAATAAAGACATCAAAAATATTTCAATTACTTCATCTGAAAATAAATCTTCTGCAACTCCTATTGATATTAGCGATATTAAACCTAATACTGAAGTTTTTGTAACTTCTTTAGGTCAAACTGGAATTATCTTATCTGATATTTCTAGATCTAATGAAGTACAAGTTCAAGTTGGAAGTATGAAAATGAATATAAATATTAAGTATTTAGAAAAACTTAATACATCTAATAAGAAATCTAATTCAACTATTTCTTATAACTCTATTTCAAAATCCAAAACTGCTAAAACTGAAATCAATGTTATTGGTTTAAATGTTGATGAGGCAATTTTTGTTGTAGATAAGTTTTTGGACGATAGCTATTTGGCCAAACTCCAAACTGTAAGAATCGTACATGGTAAAGGTACTGGAAAGTTACGCGAGGGAATACAAAAATTTTTGAAAACGAATTCTCATGTTAAATCTTTTCGAGTTGGTACTTATGGTGAAGGTGAAATGGGAGTTACTATTGTTGAATT
>CANRBK010000066.1 GCA_947628845.1 uncultured Clostridia bacterium
TTTTAATTGCGATATTTATTATACATTGTGTTTAAGATTTTGTCAAGGTAAAAATACAAGAAATTTATATTTCTTGTATTTTAAATTCTTTCATCTTCATCTATTGTTTGCTCTTTTTCGATATTATATTCATTATTTTCATGAAATTCAGTAGAGTGTTGCTTATTAGGAGATATTTCAAAAGTATCAGCTTGTTTATAATTTAATCCGGATTTTTTCAATTCATGATTTTCTTTTTCTTCTCTTAATTGTTGTATTCTTTTCTCTGCTCCTATTTCTCTTTCTACTTGATATACTTCTCTTAATCTTTCTTCTACTCTTTTATCTATTATTTTTACTTTTTTACTTCCAACTATTTCTTTCAAAGTTTGAAACATTTCTTTTAATGTTACTTTTTTGTTAATTGAAACATCCATATATTCCTTAAAACTCTAGTTTTAAGTTTTTCACCTCTTTTTCTTTATAAATAAAAACTATATATATTATAACATATTTTTTACCAAATTTCAATAGTTTAGTCTTTATTTTATTTATGTATACTTTAAAATAGATTTTCTAATATTTTTGCGCATCTTTTAGAGGCTAGTTTAACAAATTCATCAAAAACAATAGCATTATTTCCATTTGGAGAATCAGAAATACTTCTAATAACAATAAATGGTATATTATCTAAGTAACATACTTGAGCTATTGCTGCTCCCTCCATCTCTACACATTGTGCATCAAATTTTGAATATATTTTTTCTTTCATTTTAATTTCGGTGCAAAAAATATCACCAGTGGCAATTGTTCCTATAATACTTTTATATGTATTTTCTTGTAAGCTATCGATTATATTTCGTATTTTCTCTAATAAATTTTTATTGCACTCAATATAATCTCCAACTCCTGTAATATAACCTTTCTGATGTTGAAAAGCTGTTATATCAAAATCATGTTGTATTAATTTATCAGCAATTACAATATCTCCTATATTCAAACTTGGATTTAACGCTCCAGCTGCTCCTACATTTATTACATATTCAATATTTAATTTATCGATTAAAATTTGTGTAGTTCTTGCAGCATTCACTTTTCCTACTCCTGATTTCACAACAACTACATTAGTAAATTTTATTTTTCCTTTAAAAAAAGTTATATCATAAATTTGTTTTTTTTCTATTTCTTTCATTATATTTAATATTTCATCTAGTTCTTCTTGCATAGCAACTACTATTCCTACATTATTCATTATTATAAATTCCCTTCACTTTTTATAATTCAAAAAGGTCGTATATTTACGACCTTTTAAATTTATTATTGTAATTCTATAACAGCTCCAACTTCTGTAAATTTAGCTTTTAAATCTTCTGCTTCTTCTTTAGAAACATTTTCTTTAATTGTTTTTGGTGCTCCATCTACTAAGTCTTTAGCTTCTTTTAATCCTAATCCTGTAGCATCTCTAACTACTTTGATTACTTTTATTTTTTGATCTCCTGCTTCTTTTAATACTACGTTGAAAGATGATTTTTCAGCAGCTGCTTCTCCACCAGCTACTGCTCCACCAGCTGCTGGTGCAGCAGCTGCTACTGCAGATACTCCAAATTCTTCTTCTATAGCTTTTACTAAATCTGATAATTCTACTACTGTCATTTTTTTGATTTCTTCAATCATTTCTTCTTTACTCATTTTTAATCCTCCTAAAATTTTATTTTATATTTTTCTACAATACTTTTATTAAGCTTCTGCTTCTGCTGTAGATTCAGATGCAGAGTTTTGTTCTTTTTGAATTCTTACTTGATCAAGTGCAACTGCAAATTTTGAAATATTTGAAAGTAATGCACCAGCAAGCATAGATAGTAAAGTTTCTTTTGATGGTAATTTTGCTAAAGTTACTATTTCTTCAGCTGTCATTACTTTACCTTCTACAACTCCACCTTTAATTTTGTAATATTCATTATTTTTTGTAAATTCATAAATTGTTTTAGATGGTGCTAAATAATCTTCATTACTCATTATTACTGCTGTAGGACCTACCAATTTGTCTTCTAGTCCTTCAATTCCAGCTTCTGCTAATGCTCTTTTTGTTATATTATTTTTTATAACTATATATTCTGTGTTAGATTTTCTTAGCTCAGCTCTTAAACTTGTAACATCTTCAACATTTATTCCTCTGTAGTCTGTTAAAAGTACTAATTTTGCTTCTTTTATCTTATTAGCTAATTTTGTAACTTCTTCTTTCTTTTGATTTAGTATTTTTTCACTTGCCATTCTAAATATTCACCTCCTGTAGTTGTTATCTATATTTTTAAAATTTAAAAACACTCTTTATATCCTTTCCGAGATTATAAAGAGTGCATATTACACATATTATTATAACCTCGGTAGGACTTATATGCCTACTGTCTTTGGCTTAAAATATTCTATTTTTGATTTATAAATAATCCTGGTCCCATTGTTGTTGTTATTGAAACACTTCTTATGTATTGTCCTTTAGCAGCTACTGGTTTTGCTTTTATTATAGCATTCATTATTGTTTCATAATTTTCAGCTAATTTTTCTGTTCCAAAAGATACTTTTCCAAATCCTAAGTGAATAATATTTGTTTTATCTAATCTATATTCTACTTTACCAGATTTTATTTCATTTATAGCTTTTGTAACATCCATTGTAACTGTTCCAGATTTTGGATTTGGCATTAACCCTTTTGGTCCTAATACTTTACCTAATCTTCCCACAACTCCCATCATATCAGGTGTTGCAACTACTACATCATAATCAAACCAGTTTTCATTTTGTATTTTTGGTATTAATTCTTCTGCTCCTACAAAATCTGCACCTGCTTTTTCAGCTTCTTCAGCTTTTGGTCCTTTAGCAAATACTAATACTTTTTGTGTTTTTCCTGTACCATTTGGAAGTACTACTGTACCTCTAACTTGTTGATCAGCATGTTTTGAATCAACTCCTAATTTAACATGCAATTCAACTGTTTCATCAAATTTTGCTTTTGGCATTTTTTCAATTATGTCTAAAGCTTCTTTGATATCGTATTCTTTGTTTTTTTCAACTAACTTTGCGCTTTCTGCATATCTTTTTGTTAATTTTTTCATTTTTTCCTCCTTTGGTTCTAACGAGCTTTACTCTCCCAATTTAATTTTTTTATAAATATAAAATATTTATCTTATTATTCTACAACTACTACTCCCATAGATCTAGCAGTTCCTTCTACCATACTCATTGCTGTTTCCAATGTTGCAGCATTTAAATCTGGCATTTTTTGTTCTGCAATAGCTTTAACTTGTTCCTTAGTTATTTTAGCTACTTTATCTTTATTTGGTTTTCCAGAACCTTTTTCTATTTTTATTGCTTTTTTTATTAACACTGCAACTGGTGGAACTTTTGTTATAAATTCAAAAGATTTATCTTTATAAACTGTTATAACAACTGGTATTATCATTCCTGGTTGATTTGCAGTTCTATCATTAAATTCTTTTACAAATTGCATAATATTAACACCACTTGATCCTAATGCTGGTCCTACTGGTGGAGCTGGTGTTGCTTTTCCTGCTTCTATTTGTAATTTGATTAAATTTGAAATTTCTTTTTCTGCCATTTTATTGGCACCTCCTCTAAATTTTCATATAAGTTTTATTATTGTACTTTTTTAACTTGTGAGAACTCAAGTTCTACTGGTGTTTCTCTACCATTAAACATTGACACTAGTACCTTTACTTTATTTTTTTCTTTGTTTATTTCTTGAACACTTCCTACAAATCCTTTCAATGTTCCATTAACTACTTCTACTTGATCATTTAATTCATAATCAACATTTATTTCTGA
The DNA here is from genome assembly GCA_947628845.1 of uncultured Clostridia bacterium. GTDB lineage: Bacteria > Bacillota > Clostridia > TANB77 > CAG-508 > CAG-269. The sequence continues at coordinate 3,820 of CANRBK010000066.1, forward strand.
TGAATCAAATCCCATATTTCTTATTTCATCATCTGTTAATGGTATTGGATCTGTACCTGACCCAACAAAGCCAGTTACTCCCCTAGTATTTCTTACTATGTACCATGTTTGTTCAGTTACTATCATTTTAATTAAAACATATCCTGGAAAAACCTTTTTTAAATTTGTTTCTGCTTTTCCATCTTTTATTTCTATTTGTTCTTCCATTGGAACTATTATATCAAAAAAATATCCTTCAAGTTCTCTATTTTTAATAGTTTTTTCTAAGTCTGTTTTTACTTTATTTTCGTATCCTGAATAAGTATGAACTACATACCATCTTGGATTCATATCGTAATCTTTTTGAGACATTGTTTTAAGCCTCCCCCTTGATATTTTTTATACCATTTTAAATTATTTTAATTAACTATTTGTATTTTCTTCTGTAGCTACATTTTCTGTTGAAGCTCCATCTGTAGTAATCTCACTAGAGTCTTCTTCTGAAGTTTCATTTGTAGCTTCATCCGTAGTTTCATTTATATTCTCATTTGAAACTATATTTTCATCTGTTGATGAATTGCTAACAGCTTCTTTTATTTTGTCTATTCCATATTTGTTCATAGCTTCGAATGTAAAATCCAATACAAATACTATTAATGCTGTAATTATAACTATTGCTAATACAGCTGTTGTATTATTAAATAATTGTTTTGGTGTTGGCCAAACTACTTTTTTTAATTCTGCCTTAAAGCTTTTCATAAAACTTGTTTTATCTTTACTATTTTTTATTTCTTTCTTTTCTTTACTAGCCATTTTGTTTCCTCCCTAAAATAGCTTCTTTTCTATTTTTATTTTGTTTCTTTATGCGTTGTACGTTTTTTACAAAATTTACAATATTTAACTAATTCTAGTCTATCTGTATTATTCCTTTTATTTTTTGAAGTCATATAATTTCTGTTTTTACATTCTGTACATTCTAATGTTATATTTTCTCTTGGCCCTTTTGATGCCATCTTAATACACCTCCGAATTATAATACTTTTTATTTTTTAAACGATGTGAGCGTATGTCCGTAATATACATACGCTTAGTTATTTTACCACTTTTTTCCGTTTATGTCAATGGCTTTAAAATAAAAAATATATTTTTTTATTTCTTATTTTTTCTTACTGAAAAGCCAAATTTGCCTAATTTTTTTCCCATAGAATAATATCCTCCATTTGCATAAGATATTAAATCACATTTTGAAATATCAAATGCCCCATTTTCATCTATATATTTTTTATCGCTATTTATTGCTAATACTTCTGCAATAAACATTGTATGACTTCCTAATTCTTTTATTTCTTTTACTTTGCATTCTATAGAAACTGGGCTTTCTTCAATCATAGGGCATTTTACAAATTTCGCTTTTTCTTTATGTAACTTCATTTCTTTAAATTTGTCGACTTTAGCTCCGGATTTTACTCCGCACCAATCTGTAGCTCTTACTAATTTTTTTGTAGTCAAATTGATTACAAATTCCCCTTGCTCTTTTATTAATTTATATGAGTGTCTAGTAGGTCTAACTGATATGTATACCATTGCTGGATTTGTATTTATAATTCCTGTCCATGCTATTGTTATAATATTAGATTTTTTCATAGTTCCACAGCTTACCATAACTGCTGGTATAGGATATAAAAATGTTCCTGCTTTCCAGCTTACTTTTGACATTATAATTTCCTCCTTAAAATTTTAAAGATATCAAGTAAATATATAAAATAATTATATACTTAATTGGTATCTTAAAATTAAAAAAACTAGCGACAACCTATCTTCCCAGCAGGGTAACCCACAAGTATTTTCGGCACACTTAGGCTTGACTTCTGTGTTCGGAATGGGAACAGGTATTACCCTAAATGTCATCATCACTAGAAAATTATTGTATACTAAGTACACTGAAAAATACATAGATGAAAATTTTTTAGTTTTAGAATTTCGCTTCCGATACTTCTCCATTTTTTTTATG
>CANRBK010000067.1 GCA_947628845.1 uncultured Clostridia bacterium
CCTTGTATAAGTCTATCATATATTTTCCTTTTTGTCTCTTTTGTAATATTTTTGTAATATGATTAATCTTCCCTGTAACAAATTAAAATATTATTGACATAATTATACAATTGTATTATAATTATGTTAATTTTTTTAGGAAGGAGGGCATTATTATGCCTACAACTATCAAGTTAGATAATAGTAGGACATTATTCGAAAGACGGTTTTGCGATGTAAAAGAACAAGAAGATCTTAAAATCTACAATATCTTTACTAGATATTTCTCTAGTCCCTCTGCTTGGTTTCCAATTACTCAGAAGGCTAAAGACATGGGATTTAATGCTATTTATTTAAATCCAATTAACAAAACGGGTTCTTCTGGAAGTCTTTATTCAATTTCAGATTATTTTGACTGGGACACAAAATCTATGGGGAATGTTTCAAAAAAAGAAGGAGAGAAGTTACTTAAAGACTATCTTGATTATTGTAAAGGACTTGAAATGAAAGTGTTTTATGACCTTGTTGTAAATCATACAGCCTATGATAGTCAATTGGTAAAGGAACATGACGATTGGTATGAACATGATGAAGATGGGAATGTAAGTCATGCATATTGCTATACTGAAAGCGGTGTTATTTTTTGGCAGGATTCAGCAAAATTGAAATATGATATTTCTAATACTGATCTTTTCAAATATATTGAATCTATTTGTAGTTATTATCTTGATTTAGGTTTTTCTGGATTTCGCTGTGATGCTGCTGCCTATGCAGATGATATTTTGTGGAAAGTTCTGATAAAAAATGTACGTAAAATTTATCCTGATGTTATTTTTATTGCTGAAACTTTTATGGTTCCACTTGAAAATATTGACAAAATAGCAGACGCTGGTTTTGAATACATATTTAGTTCTGCTAAATGGTGGAATGGGTATGATTCTTGGTTTATAGAGCAAACAGACAGATTTCAAAAAAAGGGACTCAAACTTATTTCCTTTCCAGACAATCATGATACTGAACGTTTGATGTCTGAAGTAAATGGAAATATAGACCTTTATAAGCAAAGAATGATGTTTGTTGCCGTATGTTCTTCAAGCTTTGAAATTAGCTATGGATTTGAGTATGGTTTCAAGAAAAAGCCTCATGTTGTTGAAACAACTTCTAATGATGTTGAAGAGATTTCGTATGATTTTACGAAAGAAATTATTAATGCAATATCGCTTCGTGATAAGTATGAAATTTTGAGATCAGAAGGTAAGTTTTGCAACATTTGGCCGAGTAATGACGATTTAATATTTATTGAGAAAAAACCATTAAATGAAAATGACGGTCAAAAAGCTCTTATTATTATGAATAGAACAGACAGAACGATTTGTGTTTCAGATAAAAAAATTTCTGAATTGTTTGTTGGAGATTGTGTATATAAAAGCAATTCTGTGACGGATGATTACGAGTTTGAACCTTTTGGTATTCATATCTTCGTAGCATCTCGGGAAGAAGTTCCTTGTGTTAGAAATAATCAATCTTTTTGCTTGGTTAAAAAGGGACAAATGGTAAAGAAAGATTTACATATTCAAAACTTTTTTCCTGATGAAGCACTTATTGAAGTTAATACTTGTGGAATTTGTGGATCTGATAGAAGAGAATTTTCTAACGGACGATTCTTCTGGAGTAGTGAAGAAGGAGGAGGACATGAGTTCATTGGTAAAGTTTTGCAAATAGGCTCAAAATGTTGTAAAGTAAAGGTTGGCAATATTGTTGCGAATCGTATCTCTCGTGAAAGAGAAGGAGTGACTCAATTTGGCGGATATTCAAAGTATGCTGTTGTAAAAGAAACTTGTCTTTTTGTACTTCCAGACAATGTTAATATGATTAAGGCGACTTTAATTGAGCCTTTAGCTTGTGCTATTCATATTGGAAAAACATTACAGAATTTAGACAAAGGACGAGTAGCTATTATTGGTTCAGGAACGATTGCTCTTTTAACGGAACGTTATTTAAGATATATCTACCCTGAATTAAAAATTGATTTTTTATATAAGCATTCGAAAATCTGTAGATATTTAAATTCTAAAACCAGATGTATTGAGTTTAATCAAGTATTTGCAACAGGAATGTTTGATGTTCCTAATCGCTATAATATTGTAATTGAGTGTAGTGGTAATGCAAAAATATTTAGTAAACTATTTAAACTATTAAATGCTAATGGAAAGATTATTCTTACTGGTATTTATGACGATTCTCTTGTTGGAGTAGGTAACAATATTTCACTTTCAACAATAATGTTTAAAGAAAATGGTTTGCTTGGGAGTTTTTTGTATACTTCTGATGATTTTGCTGAATCCGCAAATCTCATTTTAAACAATAATATAGAGGTTGAGGATATAATTACTATAATGAATTTTGAAGATATACAAAAAGCCTTTGAAATTCCTTCAAGTGATCGAGTAAAAGTTGTTGTAAACATTAAATAAAGTGACTAATAATAGAAAGGTGATATTATGATGAAAGATTATTTGAACCCAAAAGGATATGTAGATAACAATATTTTTATGGTTGAAATACTTGGAATGACTAACTATTGTAATTTGCGTTGTGAGTATTGTGACTGGGAAAAGAAACCTTATGTACCTTTTAACGAAACAAAAATGCGGAATGTAAAAAGAAATTTGGAAAACACTCATTCTTTTATTAAAATGCATTTTCCTGATGCACAAATGGTTGAGTATTCTGGAGGCGAGCCTTTCTTTTATCCAGAGGTTGTTATGGAGTTTTTAACAGTTTTTTGTGATTACTGGGTTCGTATTATTACTAATGGAACTTTAGTAAAAGAAGAGCATCTAGATAAACTCCAAGCTCATGGTAAAGCATATTTAGCTATTAGTTTGGATGGTGCAACAGTTTCTGCAAATAAAAGCAGAGGTATTACTGATAAACAGTTCCTTAAAGTTCTCTGGACTATTGATAACTGTTTGGAACGTAATATTCCAGTTATGCTTCTTTGCACTTTGAATGAAGACAATGTAGACGAATTTCTTTCATACACTGATTTTCTTTATAACAGATGGGGAAAATATATTGATTCTGGACTTCTTGTACTTCCTGCACATGTATTAAGCTCTTATGCTGTTAAACATCGTTCAGCTTCTGTTTTGCAAAGAGAAGAATTTAAACATGCTATTCAGAATAGCGATAATCCTTTGATTACAAAGATTAGGAAACACTATGATGAAATTTTTTCCACAGACATTCGTCAGTGCACAATTTATAAGTGGAGTGCATCTATGCATTTCATAGATGATGAAATTGCTGGCGATGGCATATTTACATCGTTTAGATGTGGGATGCGTGGTACTGGACGAATAGGGTGTTTCAATGTTAATGATGAAATTGTAGAGGATACATACAGCCAAGTTATGATGGAAGCTTTGAAACAAAACTTTGCATCCTTTAAATGTAATTGTACTGTTGACTGGGATGTAGTTGATAAAATTCTTTCTGGCGTTATAGATATTGAAACAGCAGAAAAATGGTTTAAGCCCTTTAATGATCCCAATATTAAGAGTTGGACTATAGATCATATGGAGAGTTTTCAAATTGCTTATACAAGAGGAGGAAATCTAAAAGAACCGGAACTTCGTAAACGGACTATTTAATACTAACGTTGATACCTAATGATATTTAATTTTGGACGGAGAATATATTATGTTCTCCGTCATTTTTTATACACATTTATATGAGCAAGTGAAAATGTTTACAATTACTTGCTTTTTTGATATACTTTAACTAGAAAAATAGTAATTTTTTAAAAGTAAATTAGAGAATTTATATTGAAATTATATACTTTTTTCATATAATTTTGATATAAAAAACTAGGGAGAAAAAATGAAAAAATATGATTATAAAGATATTGTGAAAAAAATATATAGTATATTCAATAGTTCATTTCAGACCGATTATAGAATAATATATCAAAGTAGAGAAGATGCAGAATTATTAAACCCGGATATGAATATTCAAAAAAGTGCAGGAGGAACTTATCAATCAAAGAGTAAATCAATTTATATTTTTTCAAATGTGATTGATGAAATAAATCAAAGAAATTATAATAATCCAACTAATACTAATGATAATGGTCTTGCATTTTTAATCTATGCATGTTTTCACGAATTAGAGCATAGACTTCAATTGGAATGTCCACAAAAATTAAGAAAACAACCATCATTTTCTAGTGTAATGTATGATATAGAAAAAATTATTATTCTGCTTGATAAAGAGTTTTATAAGCAACAACATGAGAATTTTTATTTAGAGATTGATGCAGATACTAAGGGTGTTGAAAATGCAAAAAACTTTATAAATTTTTGTGGAGTAAACGGTGTTAATATAGAATATTATGAGGCTTTAAGAATTTATAACAAATACAGATCATTAAATTATGATATACCTCAGTTTATTAGTAGATTTAATAATATAGTGAAAATGTATCCACAGATATTAAAAGATAAAAGATATATTAGTAATGAACTAATATTAAGTTTTTATGATGAAAATGGTTGTTTTAAACCTATTGATGAATTGATGAAAAAGCCCAATATTTTGACTCCATATATAATATCTTCAGAAAGTTTTTTAAAAAATATAGATAAAAATGCTATTAACCTAAAACAATGTCAATTTATATTAAAAAATATAAATATGGTAGCTATAGAGCACAGATCCAAAAAACATATTTTAGAGCAAATGTATCCACAGGCTAAAAGAACAATCGAAGAAATAAATAAATATACGCATATTGCTAAAACTCCAAGTCGAAGGACAGTAGAATTTATGGCTGACGAAAATTACTATCAATTTTTAGAAAACAATGTGCAATCATTTTCTGATATTGTTTTAGAAGATGGCGAACAAGAAATTTAATTTATCACTAATAATAAATATAATTGTTAAATAAAATTACAATTTTACATGGAGAATTAAAATGGAAAATTTATTTATAAATAGGATAAAATTAAATAGAGAAAATATAGATAGTAATATATATCCTTTTAATGTACAATGTTTGAGTAATTTTGAAGAATTAAAAATAGATAATTCTGTTACTTTATTTTATGGAGAAAATGGAGTTGGAAAATCTACATTGATAGAGGCAATAGCTATTGCATTAGGGCTTAATCCAGAAGGCGGAAGTAATAATATGCACTTTTCTAATTATGATGATTATTCTAATTTATATAAATATCTTACTATCAGTAAATTTGGTTTACCTAAAACAAAATTTTTTTTAAGAGCAGAATCATTTTACAATACTGCTTCTAGTATTCATAATGATTATAACACAAGTGATGGAATAAAAGGAGAAATAGATTATTTGTATGGTGGAGATTTACATGCTTGCTCACATGGAGAATCATTTTTAAAATTAGTTGAAAATAGGTTTTGGGATAATGGATTATATATTCTTGATGAACCGGAAGCTGCATTATCACCTCAAAGGCAAATGACATTATTATGCTATATACATGATTTAGCTAAAAAAGGATCACAATTTATAATAGCAACACATTCTCCAAT
>CANRBK010000068.1 GCA_947628845.1 uncultured Clostridia bacterium
CAATAGATTAACAAATGATTTAATAAAACTTCAGTTAGAAGAAGGTTTTAAAAGACAAGCAAAAGAACAATAGTGGGATGTTTAAATTTTATTAATTTTTTTATTTTGAATTCAGCCCACGTTAAATTGTTCGTCCGCGAAAAATTGCATAGTAATTTTTCTGTGGAATACTTTATATTATATGAAAATTCGAAGAATTTTCATATAATATAACAATAGTGGGATGTTTAAATTAGGAAATTCAAAGAATTTTCATATAATATAACAAAAGTGACCTAATAGGTCACTTTTAAACTACATCTTAACAATAAAATTTAATATTTCCAGAATGAATTGTTTTCCATATTTCAATAATTTGAAAATAATGCAAACAAATATCTTCACAAATAATATTCAATTCTTTTTCGGGTATTTTTCCTTTATTATGGCAAATAATATAACCACCAGCCTGTGTTAACCAAACTTTAGTAGCATTTGGAGTTGGAGTTCCTTTTGAAATATGAACATGAATTGGTTCATCATTTTCGTTTGTCCAAAAATATATTTTATATCCGTTTTATCTCAAAAATACTAGGCAATTTCTAATCCTCCCATTCGCGCATATTTGAAAAAGAATGAAGAACCATTTTTAACAATCTCTAAAAATCTTTTCTTTTCTTCTTCAGAATAATTTCCATCTTCTAAAATAATGTCATAGCTTGGAAGTTCAATTACATAAGTATCAAATCCATTTTTTGTAGGTCTTTCAAAAGTAACATGTATATATTCCTCTCCACTTTCTTTTTTTCCAATATTAGAAAATACACCTAGTGTACCATCAGGATATTTAGCAAACTCATACGTCATTTTACAATCACACTCCTATTGTATAATATTATAAATCATTTTCTTTAAAAAATCCATATGATTTCAAATTATTTCTTATTTTATAGGTCACTTTTTTGTTGATTATAATATTTTTATATGTTATTATAATATACGAAAAAATGCTAATACTAATAATACTAGAAGGAGGTAAATTAATGGAATTTAAACAATGGAATAATTTTAAAAATGGAGATTGGAAACATGAAATCAACGTTAGAGATTTCATACAAAACAACTATACTCCATATGAAGGAGATTCAACGTTTTTAGCATCAACAACAGATAAAACAAAAAAATTATGGGATAAAGTTTTAGAACTTTATAAAAAAGAAAAAGAATCAAATGGAGGAGTTTTAGACATAGATACAAAAACTATATCAACAGTATCTGCCCATGAAGCTGGATATATAGATAAAGACTTAGAAGAAATAGTAGGTCTTCAAACTGATGCACCTTTAAAAAGAGCAATTATGCCATTTGGGGGAATACGTATTGTAGAAAAATCATGTGAAGCTTATGGAAGAAAAATTGACCCAGAAGTAGATGAAATATTTCATAAATATAGAAAAACACATAATGATGGTGTATTTAGTGTTTATACACCAGACATAAGAGCTGCAAGGTCTAGTCATTTAATAACTGGCCTTCCTGATGGATATGGACGTGGAAGAATTATAGGTGATTACAGACGAGTTGCATTATATGGTATAGATGTACTAATTGCCGAAAAGAAAAAGGATTTAGAAGTTTTAGATACAGATGAATTTACTGAAGATATCATTAGAGAAAGAGAAGAAATATCAGAGCAAATTGATGCTTTAAACGAACTAAAAGTAATGGCATCAAAATATGGTTTTGATATCTCAAAACCTGCTTCAAATTCTAAAGAAGCTGTACAATGGTTGTATTTTGGATATTTAGGAGCTATAAAAGATCAAAATGGTGCTGCAATGAGCCTTGGTAGAACTTCAACATTTTTAGATATTTATTTTGAGAGAGATTTATCTAATGGTTCCTTAACAGAAGAACAAGCACAAGAGATAATGGATCATTTTGTAATGAAATTAAGATTAGTTAGATTTTTAAGAACACCCGAATATAACGAATTATTTAGTGGAGACCCTGTTTGGGTAACTGAAAGTATTGGTGGTATGGGAATCGATGGTAGGACACTAGTTACTAAAAATTCATTTAGAATTTTGCATACTTTAGAAAATCTAGGACCAGCGCCAGAGCCAAACTTAACAGTTCTATGGTCTACAAGACTTCCTGAAGGTTTTAAAAGATATACTACTAGTTTATCAATTAAAACTTCCTCAATCCAATATGAAAACGATGATTTAATGAGAATAACACTAGGAGATGACTATGGAATAGCATGTTGCGTATCTCCAATGAAAATAGGAAAACAAATGCAGTTCTTTGGAGCAAGAGCAAACCTTGCAAAAACTTTATTATATGCAATAAATGGTGGTAGAGACGAAAATTCTGGAAAGCAAGTTACTCCAAAATATCAACCTGTCACATCTGAATATTTAGACTATGATGATGTTATGGAAAAATTTGACCAGATGATGGACTATGTAGCAAAAATCTATATTAAAGCATTAAATGCTATTCATTATATGCATGATAAATATTCTTATGAAGCAATTGAAATGGCTTTACATGATAAAGATATTATAAGGACAATGGCTTGTGGAATAGCTGGAATTTCAGTTGTAGCAGATTCTTTATCTGCAATAAAATATGCAAAAGTAAAGGTTATTAGAGATGAAACAGGATTAGCAGTTAATTATGAAATAGAAGGGGATTTTCCAAAATACGGAAATGATGATGAAAGAGTTGATGAAATAGCAGTAGATATAGTAAAAAGATTTATAAGGAAACTGCAAAAACATCATACTTATAGAAATTCAAAACACACACTATCAATTTTAACAATAACATCAAATGTTGTATATGGAAAAAACACTGGAAATACACCAGATGGAAGAAAGTCAGGTGCGCCTTTTGGGCCAGGTGCAAATCCATTACATGGTAGAGATACAAATGGTGCATTAGCAGTTATGAATACAATTGCAAAACTTCCATTTGAACAAGCTGAAGATGGTATTTCTTATACATTTTCAATTACTCCTAATACGCTTGGAAAAACTGAAGATGAAAGAATTACAAATTTAGTTAATATGTTAGATGGATATTTTAAGCAAACTGGTCATCATATAAATGTAAATGTTTTTGATAGAAGTCTATTGGAAGATGCAATGGAGCATCCTGAGAAATATCCTCAACTTACTATTCGTGTTTCAGGATATGCTGTTAACTTTACAAAGTTAACTAGAGAACAACAATTAGATGTAATAAATAGAACTATTCATGAAAGGATTTAATTTCTTTTAGGTGTAATTTATGGAAAACTTAGATTTAAGATATTATGCAAAAGTTCATTCTATTGAGTCTTTTGGGACAGTAGATGGTCCTGGTTTGAGATTTGTAGTCTTTTTGCAAGGCTGCCATTTAGAATGTAAATATTGCCATAATCGTGATACTTGGGATATGAGTTTAGGTGAATATAAATCTTTAGAAGATATCTTTGAAAAAATTATGAAATACAAAAATTATATTCATCCAAATGGTGGTGTAACTATTACTGGCGGTGAACCTTTGCTACAAGTTAAATTTTTAATTGAATTATTTACAAAATTAAAAAAAGAAAATATTCATACCTGTATTGATACATCTGGTATGGTATCATTAACAAAGGATATTAAACATTTACTTTCGCTTACTGATTTAGTATTACTTGATATAAAACATATAGATAGTAAAAAATCCAAAAATTTAGTTGGACAAAATAATGAAAAAGAATTGCAATTTGCAAAATATTTAAGTGATAACAATATTAAAATGTGGATAAGACAAGTAATAGTTCCTGGTTATACTGATGATGAAAATGATTTACTAAAATTGAAAGAATTTATATCTACTTTAAAAAATGTAGAAAAGATAGAGCTTCTTCCTTATCATAATATGGGAAAATATAAATGGAAAAATCTTAATCTTGATTATGAATTAGAAAATGTTAGACCTGCTAATGATGATGATATAAATAGAGCAAAAAAAATTCTAGGAATTTCCTAGAATTTTTTAATTATTTCCATTTGCATCAGTTAACTGATATTTACTTATCCAATACCCTGGTAATTGCTCATCATCATCTTTATTTCCATCATCATTTTTATCCCACCAGAATGCATCTGGTATTTGGTATCCAGGGCTAGTTTTCGTGTCAGTTCCTGAAATGAATTTTACATCTGTTCTAGCATTTGCTGTACTTAAGTTACTCCAATCATTTATTGATTGCAGAATCCTATATTCGTATCTTGGTACCCATACAAAGTAAGATGTTGTAGTTGCATCAGTGATTGTAGCACCATCCACATTTCCATCTGTTATAACTATATTTGCCCATCGTGATTTACTATAATCATACCAATTTTGTGGTTCTCCATTTGAAATTGGAACATAATTACTTATTTCATTATTATTATCATCATATACTACATAATATGTTCTTTCTTTTAGACTTTTGGTTAGTTTACCATCTTTTTCATATTGTGTTTCATTTTTCAAGAAGCTTGCTAAATCTGGTTTGTTTACACTTTGTGTTGTAACTTTTTTAGTTATAGCTCCAATATATGCTCCTGTATTAGTATTTGTTGCTATTATATTTACTGTATATTCTTTTTCTGAGTCAAGTTTATCAAATGTAAAATGTTGTAATGAATCTGTTCCAGTTCCTTTGCTCTCTCCATTCAAATAATAAGTATAAGTAATTGGTACATCTGTATCATTTCCATCATCATCTTTTGTTTTTAATAATGTTCCTGTTATATCTTTTACATGTATACAATCTGTTCCTGCAGCAAGCTCTGCAGTAATTCTAGCTTCGGATTCTTCTCGTGATAGTTGATATTTTGTTATCCAATAACCTGTTAATTGCTCTCCTTCATCTTTTTGGCCATTATCATTTATATCCCACCAAAATGCATCTGGTATCTGATAACCTTCTGTTGTTTCAGTTCCTGTTCCTAATATAAATTTAACATCT
>CANRBK010000069.1 GCA_947628845.1 uncultured Clostridia bacterium
TTCATTGAACAATTTTTTTAAAGTTCTAAAACCCGTAATTCTGTAAGTATTTAATCTTTTTGTTCTCATCCAGAAACTGCATTTTGACTGCTACGCCATTAAATTTATTAGACTTTATTAAAACTTATTAAATACTTTTTAACTTTCATAATTATATCATATTTTTCAAAATAATCAATTGTTTCCGTTTATATTCTCAAAAAATCGTATTTCAATTATGTAAGATAATTTAAAAAATTGCATTCATTTTATCAAATTCGCTTATTTTAAATTCATCAAAAACACTTGTATATGTATTCAATGTTACATTTATATCACTATGCCCTAAAATCTTTTGTAAAACTACTGGATTTATTCCATTTTCTATACACCTAGTTGCAAAAGTATGTCTTAACATGTGGAAATTAACTTTACTTTTCTTTGCCTCACATTCATATACTTTTTTTGTTTTTCTTCCTCCTGGTACTTTTATTTTTCTATAATATACTCGTATATCAGCATTTTTACATATTTTTTGAAATCTAGCATTAAAACTACTTGCATGATAAAAATTACCATTATTCAAAAATGCAAAACCTCTTTTTTTTCCTTTTTTAAATTCTACTAATTTATCATATAGAGCATTTAATATAGGAACATCTCTCATACCAGCATATGTTTTTGTTACATTCTCCATAAAAACTTTATTCTCTGCATGGCTTAAAGTTTTTCTTACATATATTTTTCTATTTTCAAGGTCTATATCTTTATATTCTAAAGCTAATATTTCACTAATTCTCATTCCTGTATAAATAGCTATATAAAAAACTATATTATAATTATCATAACCTTTTTCTAATTCTGCTAAAAATCTATTTTCTTCATCTACTGTCAGAGCATCTACAGATTTTGTTTTCTTTGTTGACTTTGGTTTTATTATATATCCTTTTAATTCAAAAGGATTTTTTTCTACAATATCTCTAATTTTTGCTTCATTGAAAGCTCCCTGCAATTGCTGCCATACTTTTGTTATTACTGATTGTGAATATTCGGTTAATGCCTGTACTTGTGTACTTATCATCTTTCTAGTAACATTTTGAATTGGTATATTAGCAAATGGTAATGTTTTTTCTATAACTTTTATTGTTTCTCCCAATCTAGAATATGATGATTTTCTAATTGTATTAGTTTTATATTTCAATTCTCTAATCTGATTAGCTATATCTACAAGCGTATCTTTATTTTTTACATCATACCCACTAGCTATTTGTTTATACATTTCATCCATCTTATCTTTTACTTCTTTTCTAGTATCTCCATAAAAAGTCTTTCGTATCTGTTTTCCTTCATTATCAACTCCAATAGAAACTTGTCCAATCCATTTTTTTCTTGATTCCTTATAATAAATTGTTCCTTCTCCATTACCTCTTTTTTTCATTGTTCTTCCCATTTTAATTCACTCCATTTCTAGTTTTAGAATTACCGAAGTAAACCCATGGCAAGCTTTTCTAAAAAAAATTTCTTGCTTTCATCATCAACACAAAATTCATGAAAGAATACTGCTCTTTTATCCGCTATTAAATTTGAGCCACAGTCTTTAATTAATGGAAAACCATAACTATGAAATCTTTCTCTTGCCTTTACAATTCCAATTCCTCTCCAATCTGAATATAATTCTGGAGTAATTGTATCTGGTAATTCTTCAAACTTAATTTTTGATTCTTTTACTTTCATCAAATCCTCCTAACCAAATAGGATAGTCTTTGACTACATCAAAGACTATCCTATTTATTCCATTATTTGAAATGTATAAATTTTTTATTTGCATAATTGACATCTATTTTTTATAGTTTTCTATCAAATATTTTGCAATTTCAGTAACGCCATCTTTACCATATAAAGTTTGTAAAGGATCTATAAATAATTTCATATTTTTTAAATTAACATCATTTGCTGAATTTAATAAATTATGTAGTGCTATAACACTATATGCTCTTACCTGTTCCCAAGTATAAAGTTCTTTATCCATCTAAAAAACCTCCTAATTCTTCTTTTTCTATTTTTTTCTTCAATATATTTTTTACAATATTCTATTTCTTCTTGTTCTTCATATCTTATTTCTTCTTCAGATTTATTTTTGCTGCCACCTATAATTATTAAAATCATAGGTAGTCCAATTAATATGTATAATATTATAACTATCAAAATAATTTTTAGCATTTTTGCCTCCATCTTTACTCAAGCTAAATAAATTAGCTCTACTTTATTTGTTTTTCTTTTATTAGACTGCTATTGTTTCTAGCAACATTGGTTATCTACCATCCAGAACTCTGGTTTGTACTCATTGCTGGGGACGCACCATTATAAAAATATTATGGCTATTTTTATAACTTTACGCTCGAACTATGACTATACAAAAGTATCCAAACTGCTTCACAATAAGATAACATTCTTATTGGATATCTAAATAGTTGCTAACCTACCTAGAATGCAGTTCTTGTATGATCTAACAAAATCTATTCAATTTTCAATGTGCAATCCATAATTAGAAAGGTTTTTATTTTCCTCTCTAATTTGAATAGCACTTGAAATTTAAAAAAGCGGGACAACAAATTTAAAAAATTTTATAAATTTCTTTTTTTCTAATTAATTCAATAGAATAAGTAACTAATATGCTCTTTAGATCTTCATCAATTTCGCTATTTTTCTTTGATAATTTATTTATCATTGGCATAATTCTATCTAGTACAGTAACTAATGCTGTATCATCAGTCACAGCATTTTTTAATAATTTGTGGAATTTCGTTTTTATCATTGTAATATCCTCTACTTTCTAACTTTTTTAATGTTCTATATTTAATTTTTCTAACACTTTCAGATTGCAATCCAAGCATTTCTCCAATTTCCTTATATGTTAGTTTGTCCTTAAAATGTAATTTAAGAACTCTTTGCTCTTTTTCACTCAAAAAATTACAAACATCAAAATCCATTTTTTCATTACTTTGCAATACATTATCCAATCCTTCAAATGAGCATTCCATTTCATTAATTTTTTTATAATCTCTAATATAATTTAATTTTTTATGCAACAATGCTTTTTGCATATAATTTAAAAACTTTGCAAATACTTCATCATCAAATAATTTATAAAACATAAAAAACCTCCTATCAACTCAAATTTTTGTAATTTGAGTGATAGGAGGTCCTCTACATTTTTTAACTAATATATAAAAAAAGACAAACTTATTCATAAAAATAAGCTTGTCCTCATTTAAATATATAATTAATTCTTCTTTATATACAATAATTCTCACATCTACACTTCCTAATACGTAGATTAGAGAACCATATGATAAACATCTAAAACTACGTCAAATATCTTCTTTTATTTCTTCTTTTAGTCTGTTTAATGATATTTATGGTAAGTACCTAACTGAATTATTGTATATAAAGAAAAAAGCATACAAGTAACCTAATAATAAGTTATTGTATACTTTTTAAAATTCTTTTATATACTATTAAATAATCCATCTTATCCTCCTAAATCTATATTACAATCTTTAGTGGATTGACGGATTTTTCTTTCGCTGTTTCCATAGTATATTATCATATTTTTCTTGCGAAATTTGTCGAAATATGCGAAAAACTCAAAAAATATAAATAAAAGAGCCAATGGCTCTCTTATTTATTGAATTTTTGTTTGATTTTGAGTACTCTTTTAAAAATCTTTTCTCTTCTTTTAATTACTTTTTTAGATTTAAGGCTTTTTCTATATGCCTTTATTGCACTAATACAATAAGAATAATTCCAGATATAGTACCAATAAAAATCTTTCATAGCCAAAAAAATTGAGTAAAAAAAAGAATTGTCTTTATTTTGCATATTGAAGAACTTTTCAAATTTAGTCCATTCAAATTTTAAGATATACATCTTATCATGCAATTTTTGTTTCTGTGGTTTACTCCAATCAATTACAATAATATCAGGTTTTTCCATAATAATATTATCATAATGATTTAGTGTATATCCTTTTCGCCAATAATAATTAAGGACTAGCTCAAGTTCAATATTTGATAATTCATTCAAATCAAGTTTTGTACTGTCTATTCCATAGGCTAACTTTGATGTGTCATAATAAAGAACTCCCATTGTCTGCATAGAATATAATTCAAAATTAATTTCATGTATCCAAAACGAAACAATATCTTTTGCACGTTTATCAGCAAAGTTTTTTTCTGACAATCTTCTTAATTCTATGTTGTATTTAATAAATTCTTCAATTTGATTCCGTACTTCTTTTTTCATATTTTTTCCTCCTCCAATAATTATTGAAATGTCTATATGCTCTTATATGTTTAACTGCATAGGAGATTATTAAATTTATCTAGTAACTTGCACTTGGCAAGATTGAAAAAGTATGCACATATTCTATCACAAATTTATGTATAATTCAAGACAGAAGGAAAGAAGTCCGTCGAAACGAACTCCTTGCTTTACTTTTTCTCTTATTCATCACCATCAATAAATCCATCACCAGTATGATCTACTGGTGGAGCAAAGTATGACTGATAAATAATTCTAGCATCTACACTTTTTGCTTCAGATAAATGTTTTTCAAGTGATTCTAGTTTTCCTTCTGCCTCAATCCGTTTTTTTCTTTCAATTGAACGATCAACTAAAAGATATGCAATGACTAACATAAGGATTATTGCAATAAGTGTTCCTGCTAATGTAGCTCCCATATTATCTTCCTCCTTAACTAATTAGTTTGCGAGTTACTTTTGTAGGGTAAAATACATTTTTCAAATTTCAACTTATCAATACTGATTTCTTGTTTATTTTTAAATTTTAAAATGTTATACACATCATTATATATAACAGCAAATATTGATAA
>CANRBK010000070.1 GCA_947628845.1 uncultured Clostridia bacterium
GTATATCTTGATATCTAGACATAAATCTTTATTTTTCATACAATACCCTCTCTTAGATATATACTAACATGGTATCAAGCTATTTTCAATGTATGTTTTTTCCATTATATTAAAATTAAATCTATATACAAATATAGAGGGATTTTAAAAACAATCCCTCATTTTAATTTTAAATATCCTAATTCTTCCCAACTATTATATGCTAGATTTAATTTAAAAACTAATTTTGGCTTAGCACCTGCTCTGTTTTTATCTACAACACAAGCATAATATCTTACATCTGGGTTTTCTGATTTTTCTAAATTAAAGAATTTTGTATCTACTTCATTTAATGAATATTCATATTTCTCTAAGTCATCTCTATTTATTTGTTTAAACAAGCATAATGTATCTAAAACTTCTTTTACTGTTCTACTTACTGCTAAATCATTTACATTTAAGTTTATTGGTGTTGTTTGGCTTTCTGCTAATTGCAATGATGAGCATATGTATATATTAAAATTTTGTGCTAAATTTGAAAGTATTGTTGCTGTTTTCTTTATTTCTTCAGGATTTCCGATATTTTCTGTGTCAGTTTTTAATGTATCATAAAATACATATTCAATATGTTCTTTGTAATAATAGTTTATTATTACTTTTTTTAATTCATCATTTGTATGGTCTGTAATATTTATAAAATATATTGAATTGTTTATTTGTTCACTTGCCCATGAAATAGCTTTTATGACTTTATTAAAATCTGAAGATATTTTAGATAATCTTTCAACAAATTTACTTCGTTCTTCTCCTTCTTCTTTTAAAATATACCCTTCTTCATCAACTTTACAATCTTTAGGATTATCTGGTTTGAATTTAAATTCTAATAATTCTCCCTCTGATATAGTAACTTTTTGTCCGTGTATTTTTTGTATCTCTGGATTGTTAACTATCGTAGTAATTAAACATAATTTCATTTTTTCTTCTGACATTTCATTTGATATAACTAATACTTTCTTTTTATGAACTAGTGCAGTATATGCTGCTATATCTATTGTTAATCTACTTTTACCAGAGTTTGATGGCATTGCAAAAGCCATAGTTTCCCCTTTTCTAATGCCTTTAAATACTTCTGTTATTATTGGGAATGGATAATCTAAGCCATTCGCTAATTCACTTTCTCCGCTTTGTAAAAATGCAACTAAATTATTACTTAAAACTGCTTGTTTGAATTTTTGTGTTATTTTTACTTGTTCTATCGTGCTTTCTATTTCTTCTGATGACATTTTATCATATAAATCATAGTTAGTTATTTCTACGATTTTATATTGTACATTTTTTTCTGGAGTTTCTAAATATGCTTTTCTAAGTATAAATATTTTTTTTAATTTTCTATAAATTTCTTCAATGTCATAATGTTTTTTTTCAACATTTTTCACTAATTTATTTTTTAGCTCATACACTTTTTCTGTATCTCTTGAAAAGTTGAATTTATTTTTTGCTAATTCTGATGAGTATTTTGCTCCTTCGTTATATAATATACTTTTGTAAATATTTAACATTTCTGGATCATTAAACATACATATTTCAAATATAAAATAATATTTTGAAATTAATTTAGGATTTTGTAATAATAATCCAATGTATATTTCTTCTAAATCCTTGTTTATTAGTTGTTTTGGATAAGATTCATCATTAATTTTTTCTTCAACTTCTATAACTTTTACATCATCGTGTTTTACTTTTGCTTTTGCTTTTATTTTCGTTTCTTTATCTTTCAATTCTCTCATTTTCTTTACTGCTTCCAAGTAATCCCCTGTTGCTATTAAATCTTTAATTTCATTTATATAAGCTTTGTTTTCTTTTGTTACTTTTATATTATTCAATAAATCATATATCTTATCTATATTTTCCATATCTTATCTCCTCTTTAGCTATTTTTTAATCTTTCTTCTACTTTTTGCAACATATCTTTATATTTTTTTAGTTTATCTCTTTCTTCTTGAATTTTCTTTTCTGGTGCTTTGTTCATAAATCCTGGATTAGATAGCATTTTTTCACATCTTGTAACTTCCGCTTCTAATCTTGTTTTTTCTTCTTGTAGCCTTTTTCTTTCTTCTTCTAAATCAACTAATTCTTCAAGTGGTATATATACTTCTATTCCATCTTGCATTATACTTATAACATTTTCTCCTATCCCTGTTTTATCTTTTTGTATGGTTATTTTTGTTCCGAATCCTAATTTTAGTATAAAGTACTGTGCTTCTAAAATTTCTTTTTCATATTTCTCTGTTACAAATATTAATTCTGATTTTTTTGATGGATGTATGTTCATATTTGCTCTTACATTTCTTATTTCAACTATTATTTGTTTTATTTTTTCTATTATATCATCACTTTCGTCATAATCTACTCTTTGTTTTATTTTTGGCCAATGTGTCACCATTAATTCCTTATTATCATAATTTGCAAGGCATGAATAAATTTCAGATGTTACAAATGGCATAAATGGATGTAATAATTTTAGAGCGTCTCCAAATACATAATTTAGAACAAAACTTACTTGTACTTTTTCTTGTTTATTTTCACTATATAATCTAGTTTTTACTATTTCAATATACCAATCGCAAAATTCATTCCAAATAAAATTATAAATATTATCAAGTGCAATTCCTAAGTCATATTCTTCTATATTTTTAGTAACTATTTTAATTAAATAATCTAATTTATTTAAAATCCATCTGTCTTCTAATCTTAACGCTTCTGTTTTATATTTTCCAGTTTGCTCATCTTTTATTGAATTGCTAAATTCAAATATTTCTTCTTTTGAAGATATATTATTAATTATAAATTTAGCTGCATTCCAAATCTTATTTGCAAAGTTTGATGCTTGTTCTAGTTTTTCTGGCATATATTTTATATCATTTCCCATTGTTGTTCCTGATAATACAGAAAATCTTAATGCGTCTGCTCCGTATTTATCTATTATTTCTATTGGGTCAATTCCATTTCCTAATGATTTTGACATTTTTCTTCCTTGTGAGTCTCTTACAATTCCATGTACAACAACATCACTAAATGGCTTTTTACCTGTTAATTCTAATCCTTGTGTCATCATTCTTGATATCCAAAATGTTATTATGTCATATCCTGTAACTAATACATTTGTTGGATAAAATGTTTTGTAATCTTCTGATTCTGTATTTGGCCAACCAAGTGTTGAAAATGGCCATAATGCTGAGCTAAACCATGTATCTAATGAATCTTCATCTTGGTGCATTTTGCTTGAACCACATTTTTCACATTTTTCAGGCATTTCTTTTTCTACATTCATATGTCCACATTCATCACAATAATATACTGGTATTCTATGTCCCCACCATAATTGTCTTGATATACACCAATCTTGAATATTGTCTAACCAATTAAAATACATTTTTTCATATCTTTTTGGTATAAATCTTACTTCATCATTTCTAACACTATTAGCTGCTTTTTTTGCTAAATCTTTCATACTTATAAACCATTGTTCAGATATTCTTGGTTCTATTGTGTTATGGCATCTATAGCATTTTCCTACATTATGTGCATAGTCTTCTGTTTTTACTAGTGCTCCTATTTCTTCTAATTTTTTAACTATTAGTTTTCTTGCATCAATAGATTTCATTCCTTTATATTCTGGAACTAAATCTCCCATTATTGAGCTATCATCAAACACTTCTATTATTTCTAAATTATGTCTTAAGCCTGCTTGATAATCATTAGGATCATGTGCTGGTGTAATTTTAACACATCCTGTTCCAAATTCTTTTTCTACAAATTCATCTGCTATTATTGGTATTTCCTTATTCATTATTGGAAGTATGCATTTTTTACCTATTAAGTCTTTATATCTTTCATCTTCTGGATGAACTGCAACTGCTGTATCTCCTAGCATTGTTTCTGGTCTTGTTGTTGCAACAATTATATATTTGTCTGTATCTTTTATTTGGTATCTTATATGCCATAAGTGTGAAGCTTCATCTTCATATTCAACTTCTGTATCTGATATAGTTGTATGACATGATGGACACCAGTTTATCATTCTTTTACCTTTATAAATTAAGCCTTTTTTATATAGATTAATAAATTGTTCTAAAACAGCTTCTGATAATCCTTCATCTAATGTAAATCTATTTCTTCCCCAATCACAAGAACATCCTAATTTTTTTTGTTGTTCTTGAATAGTTCCACCAAACTCTTTTGTCCAAGCCCATGCTCTTTCTAAAAATTCTTCTCTTGTAATATCAGCTTTTGTTAAACCTTCCTCTTTTTTCATTTTTTCTACTACTTTTACTTCTGTTGCAATTGCAGCATGGTCTGATCCAGGAAGCCATAAAGTATTATACCCTTGCATTCTTTTAAATCTTATTAAAATATCTTGTATTGTATCATCTAATGCATGTCCCATATGTAGCTTTCCTGTTACATTTGGTGGTGGCATCATTATGCAAAAACTTTCTTTTGTTTTATCCATACTTGGTTTAAAATACCCTTTTTGCTCCCATTCCTGATATAATTTGTCTTCAAAATCTCGTGGATTATACTTGTCATTTAATTTTTTTTCAATCATAAAAATTTCTCCTTTCAATGTCCCAAAAGTGTCCCA
>CANRBK010000071.1 GCA_947628845.1 uncultured Clostridia bacterium
TTTTGAGTTATTAAAGAAAAAGGTTCTTCTACAATAATCAAATAAATTGCGGAAGAACCAATTTTATATTGACTTTTCCACTTGCATTATTTTGGATACAAGTATCCTATATAAAATACAAGTGGTATTTTATATATAATGTTGACAATTATTATTATCCGTTGTAATATATTAGTGTAGGCAAAGTATTAACTTTGGTTAAAATTTATTGTTAATACTTTATAATATGTAATATATTACAATACCAGTATAACGTAATATATTATACTTGTCAATATATTACAGTAGATTTTTTAAAAAAATTTTAGGAATAGGTGAAAAAATATGAAAATGAAGTTAGAATATGGCTTTAATAATGAGCATTTGACACGATTTGAAGAATATGAAATAAAAGTAGTAAATGGTATAAAATATGTAGTACCTAAAATTTCAAATAGTCATAGATCCAATTATTCTGTAATTGATTTTGAAAATTATGAAGAAAATGAAAAACTTTTAATTGATTTTATAAATTTAGGAAAGCTATCATTAGAAGAAAAAGAAGATTCAGACCAATTATTACTCGACTTTATAAATGAATATGGACTTTTAGGCTTAATACACGATTTACCTGTAAATAGATATTATACATTAGATAAAAAAGTGTTATTAAAAGAATTTAATAATATAACTGGAAAAGAATATTACGATTGCTTAAATACTATGGATATAATAGATTATTTTAAAGTATTCTTTCCAACTGCAGCTAACGAAGAAATAAAAGAATTGATAGAAAAAAGTAATAACCTTATTTGTCAGCATAGTATGGAAAAGTTTATTATTCCAGACTTGAATGAATTATATTATAAAAACGAGAAATATTACGAACAAGCAGAAATGATAATAAATTATGCACAAACTTTATATAAGATATTAAAAGGACTAAAGAAAGAAGATAGCAAATATATAGATTACTCTTTAATTGAAAAATTAGAATCAAATCATATAAGGACTAACTTAAAATATGATGGAATTACAATACATATAAGAAGTTTAAAAGAATACATAGATGAAGATTTTAAGCTATATGCAATACAAGAAAAGAAATATTTAAAACTATGCAAACATTGTGGAAAAGCATTTGTAGCAAGTAACCCAAAAGCAGAATATGACACATTTAGTTGTAAAAATCAACAAAATGTTTACAATAGTAGAGCAAGATTAAGTTCAAATGTAAAAAGAACCAAAGACGGAATTATAGTAAAAAATATTATTAGCGAAGATTTATCAAATGAAATTGTAAAAGATTTAAATAAGAATAGATAAATAATTTTGAAATTTGCCACTGCGGTGGCAAAATTGGAGGTTTTTAAATGGAAATAAATTACCCACCATATAAAATTACTGATAAAATGTTAAATTATGTATCAGATATAATGAGAAAAATTGGAGAAGCAAATTATTTTGAAAGTTTAAATAGATACCCAGAATTAAGAAGAAAATCAAGAATCAGATCTATTCATTCTTCACTTGCTATTGAAAATAATCAGCTTTCCTTATTTCAAGTTGAAGATGTTATAAATGGAAGGCCTGTAATTGGAGAGCAAAAGGATATACAAGAAGTTAAAAATGCTTATGAAGCTTATGAGCAAATTGATAAAGTAAATCCTTATTCAATAGAAGATTTAAAGAAAATACATGGAATATTAACTTTTCTAATCGAAAAAGATGCAGGTAAATTTAGAAATCATGGTGAAGCTGTTTATGATGGAGATATTGAAATATTTATGGCTCCACCACATAAATTAGTACCTAGTCTAATGGATAACTTATTTAACTGGATGAATGAAGTTAAAGATACAATAAATCCACTTATTTTATCTTCTATATTTCATTATGAATTTGTTTTTATACATCCATTCCACGATGGGAATGGAAGAACTGCAAGACTTTGGCAAACTGCAATTTTATCTCATTGGGAAAAAGCATTTAAGTTTTTACCTATTGAAAGTATGATAAAGAAAAATCAAGAAGAATATTATACTGCTATTCAAAATTGTAACAATGCTGGAGAGTCAACTGAATTTATAGAATTTATGCTAAAAATGATTGATAATACAATAGATGAAATGAATAATTCAAAAGAAATGAAAGATAAATCTATACTACTACTTTCTGAAAATGAGCAAAAAATATTAGAATGTATTAAGAAAAATGTTATTATTGGTGCAAAAGAGATTATAGAAAAAACACAAATTTCAGACAGAACAGTTAGAAGAATATTGAAAAAACTGATAGATAGTGATATAATCAGTAGTGTAGGTTCAAGTGAAAAAGATCCTAATAAAAAATATAAAATTAAAGAATAATGGCAGAGTAATGACAGAGTAATGACAGAGTAATGACAGAGTTTACCTTTCACCAAAAAAAAGTATTAGTGAAAGGAGTATTAAATATGAGTCAAGAAACAGAAAAACCTAAATTGACAAAGGAAGAAATTTCAAATTGGTATAAAGATTATTATAATTGGTTAAAATCTATTTATCCTTTAGAGAGTTTTGAAATTCAAGGGAAAAATGGAGAAATACTCAGTTTTTATCATGGATTCAATATGAAGTTTGAAGATGATCGTGAAGCTAAACACTTAAGCTATTTTTTAAGAGATAATCAATATCAAGAAGCTTATGGAAAAGAAAAAGAACAGAATTTATTAGGAGAAGAACGTGATGGAGAAAGTGCAAATCATACATTCAAACCAAAGGCATTTATAGGCATAGATATAAAGGAAAAATGGTTTAATTTTGCAGTTGAATGGGATTATCACGGAAAAGGTTATGGTAAAGCAAATTATGATAATTATTTAACTATTTTAGATATGTTAGGTATTGAAGATAGAGATCAGTATGAGATAAGAGTATATAGTAACCCTAACCATGATTTTTTCAAAAGAATTCATACAAAAGAATTAGTTGCAAAAACTAATTCAGAACCAAATACCGAGAATGCATTACAAATTCTTGAAGAGTTTGCTAAACATCCTAATTCTATGAGATTTAATGAGTTAAATACAATTGTTCAATATGCTATAAATTCAAATGTTCCTATGGAACAAATTGCAAAATCAATAAATGATAATGGATTTAATATATTTTACTCTACTGTTAATAGTGTTCCACATTTTGAGGAAGAAGACTTTGAAAAATTCAAATCATTTGGTATTACTGGACTTAAAGCTACTTGTATGCATCATCACTTTATGAGAGGAAAAAATTTCGGGTTTATGCAACTTTTAGGTGATGTAGATATGAAAGATGCCACATTAGAATTTAGAAGAATTTTTGAAGAAGTAAAAAAAGACTATGAAAAAAGAAAAGCAGAAGGAGGCTATATATCATCTAATTTAGAACAATTTGGAGAGCTTGAACATATTATTTTAGATTGGGCTTATTCAGGTTTATTATTTAAAAGTGTTAGTCCAGAAATTAAAACACTTGTAAAAAAACAAGCAATAAGCAAGTTTGACCAATTTGACCCAGAACACAAGGATTCGTGGAATTATCGTATGGATTCTAATTCTGTTAAAACTTTAAGAATGTTAAGAGATGCTGGATTAATGAATAAAGATACATATATTGAATTATATCAAAAAGCACTAAATCGAAATTATAATCTAGAAGAATTTGATAATGTAGCTCATTTGTTTATTGATGGTGAAGAAAGAAAATTAGCAAGAGAAGAAATTTCTCAAAATGCATATTATCCTTCTCCTAAAGGAAATTGGCAAAGATCACGTTCTTGGGGAGAAAATCATAAGATTTCAAAAGTTACAATTCCTCAAAGAGTAGCAAAGAAAGGCAAGGTAAGAGATACTTTAAAACAGGAAATTTTAAGACAAGGAACTGCTAAAAGAACAAAGATAAAAACAGATATGGCTGGTGTTGGTAAAGATGGAAACCCTTTTGTAGTGGATAATTTAAAAGACTGGTTGTTTGGAGTACCAGGAACACATGGCAATTTACAAATGATGGGAACTACTGCAGTTACACTTCCACCACAGACACCAAAATTTGTTGTTGATTTAATAGAACAAGTCTTCAAAGACATAGAGTATCCAGATTTCGGTGAAAGATAATAAATTTAATAGATAATTGATTTAGCAGAGTTCAAATTGAACTCTGCTCTTTATAAGTTTAATTCAAATTCTTTTTCCATTTCTTCTTTTTTTATCTGTTTAACTGGATTAATTAGTGTATGTGTATCATTCTCAAATTTTTTGACTAATTCTTTTGAATCCCCAAAATTAAACTTATTACAAATCCATTCTATAAATTTATCAATAGTTTTGTAGAATTTATCAATAATCTTATTTAAACGATTATTTTCTTTCTCTAAATGTTTAATTTTATTTTTATATTTCCATTTATACCAAACTATTTTTCTTTATATTCTGTTTTAATAGTTTCAATTTGATTATACAAAGCTTTATTATTAGCAAGTATTAAATCTCGTTCTTTTTGGTATTTTTGAGCTCCATCAATAATTTTAGATTGTTTACATAATTCTTTAT
>CANRBK010000072.1 GCA_947628845.1 uncultured Clostridia bacterium
TGTTAGAAGAACTAGCTAAGAATGAATACTCAGCAAAAAAAATAGTAAATAATGATAAATGGTTTGAAAAAATAGATGGTAGTGAACAAAATCTAAGCTTTTTCGACAACATAAACATAAATGCAACAGAAGAAATAAATTCTATAGAAGATGAAAATCCATATTATACATTTGAAGCACAAGCAAATAAAACCTATTTCATACAATGTTATGGAGCACAAGGAGGATCATATTCAGCAAGTGTGCATGGAGGATACGGAGGATATTCATTTGGAATATTTAAACCAACTCAAAATACAACATTGTATATATATTTAGGAGGAGCAGGAGTAGGAAATATTGCAAAAGCTACTTACGAAGGAGGATACAATGGTGGAGGTGCAATAAGTCAAACGTGGGGAGATGGAAATGAAAGGAGAGGAACAGGAGGAGGAGCTACACATATAGCTTTAAGACAACGGATTGTTATCAAGTCTAGAACAAAATAAACAAGATATAATAATAGTTGCAGGCGGAGGTCGGAGCAGCAACATGTAATCCAGTTGGAGGAGATTATGGAATTGGAGGAAATGGAGGTGGGCTTATAGGAGGAAATTGTTTAACATCTGTTACCAAATATGGTGCTCAAGATTCTAAAGGTGGAACGCAAACAGAAGGAGGAAGTGGAGTTGGCCCAGGAAGTTTCGGAAAAGGTGGAGAAGGAACTAATGGAACTTATTGTGGTGGTGGCCGGTGGCTTTTATGGAGGCGCTTCTGGTTGGAGAGGATCCGGAGGCGGTTCAGGATATATAGCTACATCTTACCTAAAAAATTGCAAAACACTTACATCAACACACACTGGAGATGGTGAATGCAAAATAACTTTATTAAACGAATAAAATATTATTTTTATATTATTATAAATAAGTGATTTAAATATATATGTTTTAAATCACTTATTTAATTTTTTTTATATGAATAAAATTTAATAGTTTTCTCTATATTAATCTAAAAAGATACAAAAAAGTGAAATAATAATTTACAAAAAAAAATTTAAATGTTAAAATAATAATCAGTAAATATGTAATAACTATGTTACATAATATATAGAAATTATATATATAATAAACAAAAGAAAGGTGGAAAACAAATGAAATTAAAAAATAAAGGTAACAAAGGAATAACACTAGTAGCATTAGTGATAACAATAATTATATTAATAATATTAGCAGGAATATCGATAGCAAGTTTATCAGGGGAAAATGGACTATTAGGAAAAACAATTAAGGCAGCTGAAGAACATAATAAAAGTGCCGCAAAAGAAGCGTTAAGCTTAAAACTAAGTGCTATACTTTTAGATAAAAACGGAGATAAAGATTTAAGTTACTTAAATGATATGACAATAGAAGGATATAATGTAGAAGTAAGCAATATAGGAAGAATAGTAACAATGACAAAAGATAAAAAAAGTTATCAATTTTTTATAGACTCTGAATATAATGTGACAGAATTAGGAGAAGTAAGTGCAACAACAGGGAGTGGAAGTAGTGGACAAAGTCAAGGCGAAGTAAAAGATTATACAGATAATTTATTATATAAAGTAAATTTTAAAGAATTATTAGAAAGTACAGATGAAAAAATAACAAAAGTAGGAACAGAAACAGGAATAGAAGTAGATGAAACAAATACTTATGCAACATTTGATGGAGCAAGTGGAATAGTAGTAGATGAAAGCATAATAGAAGGTTTAAAAGAAAATTATACTATAAAAGGAACAACTACTAAAACGATGACACTTTGGTATAGAACAAAAAATGAATCTTATCCTGATGAAAACTTTTTAGTAAGTTTAGGAGCTCCTAATGGACCTTTAGAAGGTAGTGGAGTTGGATGCGGTATACTATTTCAACTTAATCAATTAAATTTTGGCGTTGGAGGAATTAATGGAAGTTTATTTGTACCTTTAGCAAAAGCATTTGATAAAAGCTGGCATTTTATGGTTGGAATATTTGAAGAAGGAAATACAATAAGAGGATATGTTGATAATGTAGAATTTAGTAAAAAAACAAATTGGAATACTAAAGGTTCAGCATTTTCTATAGGATTTTATTGCAAAAATATTCCTTATTATTATGAAGGAGATCTTGCAGATGTAAGAATTTATTCATCAGCATTAAGTGATGAACAAGTAAATCAATTATACCAATATGGAAAACAAAATTTAAAAGGTAAATAATTAAAATATAAAAATGTTTAATAGCAGATATTTACCATTTATAAAATTTAATAAAAAGAATACTTGAAAAGTATTCTTTTTTAGTATAAAATTGTATTATCTTGAAAAATTAGGAAAAAATTATAAAAGATACCCAATTTTTAAAACTACCAAAATGAAAATAAGGTAATTGAGTATTAAAAAATGCTCAATTTTCTAAAATTTAAAATAAAATTAGGAGGAAAGAAAAAATGAACAAAAAAACAATAAAAGACATTGATTTAAAAGGAAAAAAAGTATTTGTAAGGTGTGACTTTAATGTACCAATGGACGAAAACAAAAACATAACAGACAATACAAGAATAGTAGCAGCTATTCCAACAATAAAATATCTACTAGAACAAAACTGCAAAATAATATTAGCATCACACTTAGGAAGACCAAAAGGAGAAGTAAAGCCAGAATACTCATTAAAACCAGTAGCTAAAGAATTATCAAAATTATTAAATACAGAAGTAATTATGGCAAATGATGTTATAGGCGAAGACGCAAAAACAAAAGCATCAAACTTAAAAGAAGGAGAAGTAATGCTTCTTGAAAACGTAAGATTCCATAGAGAAGAAACAGACAATAATCTAGAATTTGCAAAAGAATTAGCTTCTATGGCAGAAATATTTGTAAATGATGCATTTGGAGCAGCACATAGAGCACATGCTTCAACAGCAGGAATAGCACAATATATACCAGCAGTATCTGGATTTTTAATAGAGAAAGAATTAAATGTATTAGGAAATGCAATAAACAACCCAGAACGACCATTTATGGCAATACTTGGAGGAGCAAAAGTATCAGATAAAATAGGGGTAATAGATAGCTTATTAGATAAAGTAGACACACTTATGATAGGTGGAGGAATGGCATATACATTCTTTAAAGCACAAGGATATAATGTAGGAAATTCTCTATGTGAAGTAGACAAAGTAGATTTAGCATTAGAAGCTATGGAAAAAGCTAAAGATAAAGGAGTTAAATTGATATTACCAGTTGATACAAAAGTAGGAAAAGAATTTAAACCAGACACAGAAAGTAAAACAGTAGCATGGACAGAAATTCCAGATGGATGGGAAGGCTTTGACATCGGAGAAAAAACAATAGAAATGTTTAAAGAAGAATTAAAAAATGCAAAAACAATAATTTGGAATGGACCATTAGGATTATTTGAATTTGACCAATTTGCAATAGGAACAAACGCAATTGCACAAGTACTAGCAGAATTGGATGCAACAACTATAATAGGTGGAGGAGATTCTGGAGCAGCAGTAGAAAAAGCAGGATTAGCAGATAAAATGACACATATATCTACTGGTGGAGGAGCATCACTTGAATTCTTAGAAGGAAAAAAATTACCAGGAATTGAATGCTTACAAGATAAATAATATATGCAATTTTTCATGCAATTAGAAAGGAATAAAAAATGGAAATATTAGATATATTAAATGAAGAAGGTAATATAATAGGAACTGAAGAAAGAAAAATAGTACACGAAAAAGGATTATGGCATATTCATGTTGGAATATGGATTATGAATATGGAAGGGAAATTATTATTTCAAAAAAGGTCCTTTAATAAAAAAGGAAATCCTGGAAAGTGGACACGAACAGGAGGACATGTAGCAACTAAAGAAACACCATTAGAAGGTATTCAAAGGGAAGTACAAGAAGAAATAGGAGTAACAATTCCGCAAGACAATATTGAATTAATTAATATAGAAAAAATGTCTCCAGATGAGCATAATAGACATTTTACTTATAATTATTTTGTATATGTAGACTATAAGATTAAAGACTATAAAATACAAAAAGAAGAAGTAAGTGACTTAAAATATATGACTATTGAAGAAATAGAACAAATAAAAAATGATAATGATGAAAATTATACATTTGTAAAATGGGATAACTTTGATGAAAAGATGCTATTTTTAAAGAAAAAAAGAGAATTGATTTTATCTAAAAATAATATAATATCATAACAAATATATTAATAAGAAAGAAGGAAATATTATGAGAAAAAAAGTAATTGCGGGAAATTGGAAAATGAATATGCTTCCAAATGAAACAATAGAATTTATTGATAAATTAGCACCACAAGTAAAAGAAACAAATAATGAAGTAATACTTTGTGTTCCATATACAGACTTATTTTATGCACTTCTTACTGCACA
>CANRBK010000073.1 GCA_947628845.1 uncultured Clostridia bacterium
TAAATGATATATTGATTATAATAAATTTTAATTATATAATAATAAAGATTTAAAGATAGGAGATGATTTTAATGAAAATAAGCAGAGAAGAAATTTTACACATAGCAAACTTAGCAGACTTAACTATAAAAGAAGAAGAAATAGAAAAATACGCATTAAATTTACAAGATATATTAAACTTTGCAAACATAGTAAACAATGCACCAGTAGATAATTTAGACATAACAATAGGTGCAAATGAAAAGAAAAATGTTTTTAGAAAAGATGAAATAAAAGTATTTGAAGACACAGAAGCACTTTTACAAAATGCACCATCAAAAGAGCAAAATATGTTCAAAATACCAAAGGTTCTTTAAAATGTGACAATAGGGACATTTACCTATGGAACATTATGAATAAAAAACTAAAAAATAAAAAGTAGGAGGAAAAGAATGGAAATTACAGAGTTAACAGTACATGAGTTACAAGAAAAACTAAAAAATAAAGAACTTACAATAACTGAAATAACAAAAGCCTATGTGAATAGAATAAATGAAAAAGAAAAAGATGTAGATGCCTTCGTAACTACTTTAACAGAAGAAGCATTACAAAAAGCGGAAGAACTACAATCAAAAATGAATTCAGGAGAAATAACTGGAGATTTTGCAGGTATTCCAATAGGAATAAAAGATAATATATGCACAAAAGGTATAAAAACGACCTGTAGTTCAAGAATGCTAGAAAATTTTGTTTCACCTTATAATGCAACAGTAATGGAAAAAATAAACTCAGAAAATTTAATAAATTTAGGAAAATTAAATATGGATGAATTTGCAATGGGAAGTTCAACAGAATATTCATATTTTAAAACAACAAAAAATCCATGGAATCTTAATAAAGTTCCGGGAGGATCATCTGGTGGTTCAGCAGCAGCAGTTGCAGCTAATATGGTACCTTGGGCATTAGGCTCAGATACAGGAGGTTCAATTAGACAACCAGCTAGTTTTTGTGGAGTTGTAGGCTTAAAGCCAACTTATGGACTTATTTCAAGATATGGCTTAGTAGCATTTGCTTCATCTTTAGACCAAATTGGACCAATAACAAAAGATGTAAAAGATTGCTGTATGCTATTAAATTTAATAGCAGGACATGACGAAAAAGATACAACTTCTGAAGATATGCCTAAAAAAGATTATACAAAATGCTTAAAAAATGATGTAAAAGGATTAAAAATAGGAGTTCCAAAAGAATTTTTTGGAGATGGTATAAATCAAGAAGTTAAAACTAGATTAGAAAATATAATAGAAGAATATAAAAACTTAGGGGCCGAGATAGAAGAATTTTCATTAGATATAGCTCAATATGCATTAGCAACATATTATATAATTGCGTGTGCTGAAGCAAGTTCAAACTTAGGAAGATTTGATGGAATTCGTTATGGATATAGGACGCCAGAATTTTCAAATTTAAAAGAATTATACAAGAAATCAAGAAGTGAAGGATTTGGTGAAGAAGTAAAAAGAAGAATAATTCTTGGAACATATGTATTATCATCAGGATATTATGATGCATATTACAAAAAAGCACAACAAGTTAGAACATTAGTAATGAATGAATTTGATAAAGCATTTGAAAAATATGATGTAATACTTACACCAACAGCTCCAACAGGTGCTTTTGATATTGGAGAAAAATCAAATAATCCATTAGAAATGTATTTAGCTGATATTTGCACAGTTTCTGTAAATATTGCGGGACTTCCAGCAATATCAATTCCAGTGGCATTAAATAGTGAAGGAATGCCAGTAGGTATGCAATTAATAGGAAATAGATTCAAAGAAGAAACAATTTTAAATGCTGCATATACAATTGAAAAAAAATTAAAATTTAGAGAAAAATATAAACCTGAGTTTAAGGGAGGTGCTAAATAATGTCAAGAAGTGATTATGAAGTAATAATTGGGCTAGAAGTTCATGCAGAACTATCAACAAAAACAAAAATATTTTGTTCATGCCCAACAGAATTTGGGGGAGCACCTAATACACATACATGTCCAATATGTATGGCAATGCCAGGCACATTACCAGTATTAAATGAAAAAGTTGTAGAGTATGCAGTAAAGGCAGGTTTAGCAACAAATTGTGAAATATCAAGAAATAGTAAAAATGATAGAAAAAACTACTATTATCCTGATTTACCAAAATCTTATCAAATATCTCAATTTGATCAACCACTTTGTGAACACGGATATGTAGAAATTGAAACAGAGGAAGGAAAAAAGAAAATAAGGTTAACAAGAATCCATATAGAAGAAGATGCAGGAAAATTAAATCATGATGATTTTGGTGGAGGAAGTTTAGTAGACTTAAATAGAGCAGGTGTTCCATTAATAGAAATAGTTTCAGAACCAGATATAAGAAGTGCACAAGAAGCAGAAGCATATATGAGAAAATTAAAATCAATACTAGAATATATTGAAGTTTCAGACTGTAAAATGCAAGAAGGTTCTTTAAGAGCAGATGTTAATGTATCTGTTAAGAAAAAAACAGATACAAAACTTGGAACGCGTACAGAGATGAAAAATATGAATTCATTTAGAAGTATTGTAAGAGCTATTGAATATGAAGTTGAAAGGCAAATTGATGTATTAGAAGATGGTGGAAAAATAGACCAAGAGACATTAAGATGGGATGATGTATCAGGAAAAACATTTTCAATGAGAGATAAAGAAGATGCTCAAGATTATAGATATTTTCCAGACCCAGATTTAGTTGCAATTAAATTATCAGAGGAATATATAGAAAATATAAAAAATACTTTACCAGAATTACCTGAAAGTAGAAAACAAAGATATTTAGAACAATATAATTTATCAGAAAAAGATGCAAATATCATTACAGCCTCTAAATATTTATCTGACTTGTTTGAAAGTGCAATAGAAGTATGTAATAATCCAAAAGCTGTAAATAACTGGATTATATCAGATATTTCTAGAATATTAAACGAAACAGAAACAGAACCAATAGCTATACCTTTTGATGGAAATCAATTAGGAAAATTAGTAGTTTTAATTGACAAAGGAACAATTAGTTCAAGTATTGGTAAGAAAGTATTAGAAGAACTATTTGAAAATCCAAGAGACCCAGAAGATATTATAAAAGAAAAAGGATGGATTCAAATTTCAGATGAAGGCGCAATTAAAGAAGTAGTAAGCAAAATATTAGAAGCAAATCCACAATCAGTTGCGGACTTTAGAGCTGGAAAAGATAGAGCATTAGGATTTTTAGTAGGTCAAGCTATGAAAGAAACTAAAGGAAAAGCAAATCCAAAGATGTTAAATGAAATGTTTTTGGAAGAATTGAAAAGAGGGATTTAAGGATTGACCTTAAATCCCTTTGCATTTGATTTTATCTACAACAAGTCCACAAATAATAAATTCAACACCAAAAGTTAGGCTTAATTTAAACAAAATGAAACCAATTGTAAAAAGAATTGGAATAGTGTAAGATAGATTGTATGTAATAAGTATAATCAAAGAAATTATTCCTAGAGTAGAGCAGAATTTAAGACCATTTTTCATAATTTTTTTTATTAAACTATCTAGACTTTTAAAGTCTTTTTTAATATTATTTATCATACATATCACCTATTAATAATGATAGCATCAAAAAATATGAATATCAATGGAAATTAAAGCCAAAACAAAATCCTGCAAAAGTTTGCAGGATTTATAATAAAAACTATGCATAATTTTTATTTTTAGTTAAGCCATAGCTGCATTTAATTTTTTTGATAAACTAGATTTTTTTCTAGCAGCTGTATTTTTAACAATAACACCTTTTGTACAAGCTTGGTCAATTTTTTTAGTAGCTTCTGATAATAAAGTTTTTGCTTCTTCTATATTTCCAGCTTCAATAGCTTGTTCAAATTTTTTAACTGCTGTTTTATAGGCAGATTTAATCATATTATTTCTTAAAGTTTTCTTTTCAATTACTTTAACTCTCTTTTTTGCTGATTTAATATTTGGCATGTTTGCACCTCCTCTTGATTATATTACAATATAACGAAAATAATTTTAACATATTTTTTAAGATTTGACAAGTGTTTAGCGAAATTTTTATATTTCTATTTTTTAGAAATGTTTTTATGAACTTCAGGAATTACAATATTTTTAGGTTTTTTATCTTTACATTTTGGTTTACTTGAATTTAAATGATCATATACATGAGATATATTTAGATTAGAACCATCACCATTAACAATTTCAATATTCTTTTTATTTTCACTCATATATTTTACCTCCATTTATTACTAAAGTAATAGTAACACAAAATACAAAAATTATCAATAAAAAACAAAA
>CANRBK010000074.1 GCA_947628845.1 uncultured Clostridia bacterium
CCAGAAGATTTATTAACTTCTGAAAAAGATAGCAAATGGCCTTCATTAAAAGAATTAAAAGAAACAGATTTATTTAAGAATCTATAAATGAAATGAGGAAAAATAAATGCCAAAAACAAAAAACATTATAGTAAAAATTATTGCTATAGCAGTTACACTAATATTAGTGAGTAATATGTTAACACCGTTAGTTTATGCAACAATAGATTCTAAACAAATGCAATATGAAAATGATTTTAATTATGAACAATCAAATGAAACTATAGTAGAAGATGAACCTATATTAGAAAATGAAGATATAAGCGAAAATTCAGAAACATTAGAAAATGCAAACATAAACAATAATGAATCTCCTATTAGTGAAGAAGAAATATTAGAAGACACAATAACATTAAATCAAAGCCAAATTGTTTCAATGCAATCAATTGAAGAAATAGATAGCTCTGAATTTTCAATAAGTGTAAATATAAATGGATATGTAATACATCAATATATTACTGATAATACGTATTATCTATTTATTCCACAAGGAATAGACATTACAAATTTGGCAATAGATTATACAGGAAGTGTAACAGAAATATCTAATGGAACAATTGATGAGGAAAATAAAAAGATTACTAATAATTTTGCAACAAATGATACAATAAATATAGTTGCCAATAATAAAACATACGTAGTTAAAGTATTACAAAGTGATTTACCTAGTATGTCAATTTCTTTAAAGGATGTTACTCTTAATCAAATAAATTCTGGAAGTAAAGACACAAAATATAAAGGAAATTCTTTAACATTAACATCATCTGATTATAATTTAGAAGATACAGATGTAGAAATAAAGGGTAGAGGAAATTTTACATGGGCACTACCTAAAAAATGTTATCAGTTGAAACTATCTTCAAAGCAAAATATTTTTGGAATGGGAAAATCTAAAACATGGATACTAATAGCTAATTATGCAGATAATTCATTGATGAGAAACAAATTGATATATGATTTAGCTGATGAAATAGGATTAGAATATTCTATCAAATCTAAATGGGTAGATGTATGGATAGATGGAGTATATGAAGGAAACTTTTTACTTACAGAAAAAGTACAAGTTGGAGATAATAGAGTAGAATTACAAACAAATGACGGATTAATTGCAGAATTAGACAATAATTATTATGCAAGTGAAACTACTTATTTTTCAACAAAAAGAACTGGAACTCATTTTGTCCTTAAAGACTCAATAGCTGATGATGAGGATACATATAATTCAGTTGCTAAAAAGGCTTTTTCAAGTTTTGAAAATTACGTTAATGAATTTGAAAGTATTTTATATAGTGATAATATAAACTGGAATAAATTAAGCTCTATGATAGATGTAGCATCTTTTGTAAAATATTATTTTATACAAGAATTATCGGAGGATCCAGATGGTTGTAGGTCAAGTTTCTTTATTTATAAAGATGGTGAAAATGATATTATGCACATTGGACCTGTTTGGGATTATGATAGTTCACTAGGAAGCTATGTTCCTACTAATCTTGGAGGAAATACGCAAATTGATTATACAAAAAATATACAAAAGTACATGACGTATTCTAATGACTGGTATACACAATTATTAAAAATACCAGAGTTTAGAAAATTATTAAATCAAACGTATGAAAATACAATAAAACAAGCTTTTAGTACAATAAACTCTAAAATAAATACTTATGAATCAAGCTTACAACAATCATCAAAAATGAACTTTATAAGATGGCAAAATTTAGGAAAACAATCTGCATTTGGTGTAGATGGACACAAAACTAAAGATACATATCACGAAGAAGTACAATATTTATCTAATTGGGTATCTAATAGAGTTCAGTATATGAACCAAAGATATAGTACAACATCAGACATTGTCAAAGTAAATTATATTTCTCATGTTGAAGATATTGGATGGCAAGATGGATATTGCGTTGATGGAGAGATTTCTGGAACAGAAGGACAATTTAAAAGAGTAGAAGCAATAAAAATATCTTTAGATACATTTAATACAGAATTAGCAGAAAAATTAAACATCAAGTATCAAGTACATGTAGAAGATTATGGTTGGATGGATTGGAAACAAAATGGCGAAATTGCAGGAACAACTGGTGAATGTAAAAGAATAGAAGCTATTAGAATAAAATTAGAAAATTGTGAAAATTATTCAATACAATATAGAGTACATGTACAAGACATAGGCTGGATGGACTGGGAAAGTAATGGGAATATAGCCGGAACAACTGGACAATGTAAAAGAATTGAAGCAATACAAATAAGCTTAATAGAAATGCCTAAAAATACTATATCATATACTACACATGTACAAGATATAGGATGGCAACCAAATGTTATAAATGGGCAAATGGCAGGTACAACTGGACAAGCATTAAGATTAGAAGGAATAAGAATACATTTAGAAAATAAAACTTCAGATAATATACGAGTAAAATATAGTACTCATGTCGAAGATATAGGCTGGCAAGATTGGAAATATGATGGAGATTTATCAGGAACAATAGGACAAAGTTTAAGATTAGAGGCAATTAAGATTGAACTTGAGGGAGCAGAAAATTACAATATAAAATATAGAGTACATGTTGAAAATATAGGATGGCAAGATTGGAAACAAAATGGTGAAATTGCAGGAACAACAGGTCAAGCATTAAGATTAGAAGCAATAGAAATAAAAGTAGAAAAATCTATATAAAGAGAGGAAAATAAAAAATGAGTAATAATGTATTAGTAACAGGAGCAGCTGGATTTATAGGAGCAAATTTTGCAGAATATTTTGTAAATAAGCATCCAAACTATAATGTAATAGTATTAGACAAATTAACATATGCAGGAAACTTAGATAACCTAAAAAAAGTAATGGATAAAATAACTTTTGTACAAGGAGATATTTGTGATTTTGAATTTGTACTAGATTTATTTAAAAAATATAATATAAATGGTGTAATTCACTTTGCAGCTGAATCACATGTTGATAATAGCATAAAAAATCCATTTATATTTACACATACAAATGTAATTGGAACACATACTTTATTAGAAGCAGCAAAACAAGTATGGGGAGAAGGTAGTCCAAACAAATTTGTACATATATCAACAGATGAGGTATATGGTTCACTTAAAGAAGATGGATATTTTACAGAAAAATCACCAATAAAACCAAGTAGTCCATATTCAGCATCTAAAGCAAGTTCGGATTTAGTTGCATTAGCATACAAAGAAACATTTAAAATGAATGTAAATGTAACAAACTGCTCAAATAATTATGGACCATATCAACATAACGAAAAATTGATACCACATATGATAAAACTAGCTCTAAACAATGAAAAACTACCAGTATATGGAGAAGGATTAAACATAAGAGACTGGTTATATGTAGAAGACCATTGCGAAGCAATTGATTTAGTATTTCATAAGGGAGTAGCTGGAGAAAGATATAATATTGGTGGACATAATGAAAGAAGAAATATTCAAATTGTAAAACTTATATTAGAAAGATTAGGAAAATCAGAAGATTTAATAGAACATGTTGAAGATAGAAAAGGTCATGATTATAGATATGCTATAGATCCAACTAAAATTAAAAACGAACTTGGTTGGGAACCAAAAACAAAATTCGAAGATGGAATTGTAAAAACTATAGATTGGTATTTAGCAAATCCTGAATGGTTGAAATAATATAATCCAATGAGTGTTAATATAAAATAATATATTGACACTCATTTTTAAATGTGATAATATATAGCTATGGTTACATAAAATTTTAAAAATCTTGAGGAGGAAAAAATATGAGTGAAGAAAAAAAGGTTACTGAAAAAAGATTATGTATTAGCATGGTAGACAAATATGGTAACTACCGGAAATATGTAAGTGGTAATACAGTTGAGGAACTTGTAGATGGGCTTATTGTTACAAATGATGCCAGTTTTGTTGATTGGTTTATAAAACAAGGCTATGACTACACTTTAACGCCTAAGCAATTAAATGCACTTAGCAACATAATTGAAAATTCTAAAAAGATTCAATATGTATGTGATTTTGTAAACTATGTTGAAGGTGCCAATATTGAAAAGTTACAAGATGCAGTAATTGCTACAAACAATGCGCCATATATATATACTTTTGCAAGGGATATCCAAGGTGCCAATATTGAAAAGTT
>CANRBK010000075.1 GCA_947628845.1 uncultured Clostridia bacterium
GATATTAGTCCATTTTCACCTATCATTGCTATTGATACACCTGCTAATATTAGAAGAATTATTATGGTTATTACTAAGGCTATTAATGTTATTCCAGATATTTCGGATTTGCTGATTATAGATTTTGTTCCTTTCTTATTTTTTACTTTTTCCATTTCTTTCTCCTAATTTAATTTTTAAAATCCAACTCCACACACTGCAACACCTCGTCCTAAACCGCAGTAGCTTTCAAGACTATAGTATGCTATTCCATTATAGAACTCAAAAATACTTCCCCAACCACGACTGAAATAAGGGTACGTCGGAATAACCCATTTTTGGATTTTTGATTGGTACCATCCTCTGCATCCATGGTTAGTATCTGTTGAACTCCCTAATGCATCTCCTACTCTTGCACTATTAGCATCTGTATATGTATCATAATATCTAGCATCTGTTCCTATAAATATTTTATCTTGATATCCTCCTGCTGTATATTCTAATGTTTTTGTATTTAACATCATTCCTGTTTTATTTCCTGTTGTCGTATCTTCGCCTGCAGTTGCAATTTTATTTGGATTTCCATATCCTGATACTGAAAGTATTGCTATTGCTCCATATTCTGTTGTTCTCATCATGTGTACATCTATATTGTTACTATTACTCTGTGCTGTTAAATCCGCATTTAATGTTTCATCTAATCCCATTGCTCCTCCTAGTTCTTCCATCTTTCTAAAATTTGTCATCCAATTTGTTGGATTATCTAGCTTTTTTTTATCTTTTGTATTTGGATTTGCTTGCAATGCTGCTTTTGCTACTCCTACATTTCCTAATAATAATGTTGTTGCTAATACTATTGTTGCTATTATTTTTGTTAAAATTTGTTTTTTCATTTTTTATCCTCCTAAATCTTTTATATTTATTACAATCTTGCTATGCTCAATTGTACAAACTTAATAACTTTTTAAAACACAAAAAGATAGCAATATCATCCTGTATCTATTACAGGCGTAATATTCCTATCTTTTTTATGTATACTTAATAAAAAGCACATTTTTTGTATTGCTTTTATTTCTTCTCTTTTATTCTCTAAACTATAGCTCTCTCTCTCTCTCTCTCTCTCTCTCTCTCTCTAGAGCCTCAATGGTTACAGGATCTATCTTCATTTGTTTATTTTCTCCTTTACTTTTATGAAATGATTATATATTATTGCAATCTTTTTTTCAAGTTTTTTTTAATATTTATTGAATAATAGGAATGAAAATTTTTATTAAAGAAGAAAAAAATACTAATAGAAAAATATAGTAATTAATTATGTTACGTAAAAATTATGAAAAACAACTTAAACTTGAATATGAATAATTTTTTTATTTTGAATTCAGCCCACGTTAAATTATTCGTCCGTGAAAAATTGCATAGCAAATTTTCTGTTGAATACTTTATAAAAAAGAAAAATAATCGATGGTTATATTTTTTAACCATCGATTATAAAAAATTTAAAATTTTAAAAAAAATTACACAGTTTACTTGACAAAGTCTTTTTATCTGCATTGTGTATTTTATCTTCTTCTATGGTTTCTTATATATTTTTAACTATCTCCTGCTGTATACTTCATTGCCCAATATCCTGTTAATTGATTTCCGTTAAACGTAAATGCTTCTGGGATTTGGTATCCTATATCTGTATCTGTACTAGTACTCGATAAAAATCTTACTTCTGTTCTTCCTTGTGCTGGCTGCGCTTGTTGACTGCTTGTTATCATAAATTCATATCTTGGTATCCATACGAAATATGTTGTCTTTGTTCCTGGTTCTTGTTTTATTTGTCCATCTTCAATATCTCCGTCTGTTACTACTATATTTGCCCACTTACTCTTACTATAATCGTACCAATTTTCTGGAATGTTTGTTATATTTCCATTTTCATCTCTTTGAATTTTGTTTCCTATCTTTGGTTCGTTATTTACATCATCATATAAAACATAATATGTGTTTTCTTCACTAAATCCCATTAATTCTGGTTCATTTGCATCTATTGTGCTTATTTGTTTTACTATGCTTCCTACATATTCACCTGTTTTATAATCTCCATTTGTATTTTTTCTTATTTCTACTAATATAGTATAATTTTTCTTGCTGTCTAATTCTGTGTATTCAAATGGATCTGTTGCATTTGTTTTTGTTCCTTTATAATCTCCATTTATATAATAATTGTATACTTGTCCTTCTTCTGTTTTTACTCCTGCTCCTATTATTCCTTTTGTTTTGATACTACTGCTTGTTGCTGTTACTTCTGTGTCAAATAATGGTGCTGATTCTGTTCCTGCTGTATATTTCATCGCCCAATATCCTGTTAATTGCTTTCCATTAAATGTAAATGCTTCTGGTATTTGGTATCCATATGATGCTTCTTCTTTTATTCCTTCTATAAAATTAACATTGCTTCTTTGTGCTGTTTGGTCTAATTTAAATTCATATCTTGGTATCCATACATAATATGTTTCTAATCCATTATTTCTTGTTACTATATTTGCCCACTTGCTTTCTCCGTAATCATACCAATCTGATGGCTCTGTTTTATTTATTGGTATTGTACTATGTTCATTTTCATTCTCATCATAAGTTACAAAAAATGTTGTGTCTGGATTAAAACCTTCTAATTCTGGTTCATTTACTTTTGCTTGTTTACATTCTTTTGTCATGCTTCCTACTATTTCTCCTGCTGCATTTAATGCTGTTACATTTACTATATTTGTTTCTTCTGTATTAGCTTCTTTTTGAAAGTTTTCTGGCATTGAATTTTCAATTTCTTTTACTTTTTCTCCATTTATATAATAAATATATTTAGCTATACTATCTTTAGTGTTTGTTGATACATTTTTTATATGTACTTTTGTTTTACTTGCTGTTGTTTCGAAGTTTATTGTATATACATCTCTTTCCCCTGCTGTGTATTTCATT
This sequence comes from uncultured Clostridia bacterium, assembly GCA_947628845.1. Classification (GTDB taxonomy): domain Bacteria; phylum Bacillota; class Clostridia; order TANB77; family CAG-508; genus CAG-269. The sequence goes on from CANRBK010000075.1 coordinate 2,941, forward strand.
GCCCAGTATCCTGGTAATTCTGTAAAATGCCATTGAAATGCTTCTGGGATTTGATACTCTTGCTTTTCTAGTTCTTCCCATGTAGTGACTTTTCCTGTTTCTGGATCCGTGTAGTTATCATCTACATCTATGAATTTCACTTCACTTCTTTCATGTTCTTGATCTAACTTAAAGCAATATCTTGGTATCCATACATAATATGTCTCTAATCCATTCTGTTCTACATATATATTTGCCCATTGTTTTTCTTCATAATTATACCAATTCTCTGGTTCATTTTTATTTATCCAATTTCCTGGTTTTAAGTTTCCATCTTTATCTATATTTAAATATCTTGTATAGTTTGCATTATATCCTGTTACATCTGGCTTATTTACATATATCCCATTATCAGATTCAGCTTCATAATGACCTTGTATTTTTGGTCTTTTAAATTCTAGTGTCTCTGTTTTTTCTTGTTGACCTTTTATTTTTATATCAAAATCATAACTATGTTTATCTTCTACTATATAGTCAATTCCTATTGTTACTTTTCCATAAGCATTTAATTCTACTTTATTATTTGTATTTTGATCTATGTAACTTATACTTTCTATTCCTTCTGTACTATTAATTCGTACAACTATTTCAAATGTTGTTCTATTTATTCTATTTTTTATTTCATATTCTAATAATGGTTTGTTTTCAATCTGTTTTATTTGTATTTGTTTTATTGTTTGTATTGTTAGAGTTATAATGCATGAAGCTAATAATACAATTATAACTACTAATATTATAATCTTTTTTAATTTAGATTGTTGCTTAAATTTTTCTTTTAACTTTTTTATTTTTTCTTTTATTCTTTCTTTTTTATTAGCTTCTTGCATATTTTCCTCCTATAATTATTCTTTATTCTCCTGCTGTATACTTCATTGCCCAATAACCTGTTAATTGCTTTTCGTTAAAAGTAAATGCTTCTGGTATTTGATATCCTATATCTGTATCTGTACTCGTACCTGATAAAAATCTTACTTCTGTTCTTCCTTGTGCTGGCTGTGCTTGTTGACTGCTTGTTATCATAAATTCATATCTTGGTATCCATACGAAATATGTTTTCATATCTCCATTTTGTACTACTATATTTGCCCATTTTCTTTCACTATAATTATACCAGTTTGTTGGCATGTTTGTTGCATTTCCATCTTTGTCTTTTTTTATTTTATC
>CANRBK010000076.1 GCA_947628845.1 uncultured Clostridia bacterium
CAACGCCCTTTTGGGACAACGCCCTTTTGGGACAACGCCCTCTTGGGACAACGCCTGGGGATAAAGGAGGAAATTTATGAAAATTACATTTTTAGGAGCAACAAAAACAGTTACAGGATCTAACTTTTTAGTAGAAGCAGCGGGAAAAAAATTTTTAGTAGATTGTGGAATGTGGCAAGGAAGAAAAGAATTAGAAGAAGAAAACTTCCAAGAATTTGAATTCAAGCCAACTGATATTGATTTTATGCTATTAACGCATGCACATATAGATCATTCAGGAAGAATACCAAAATTATATAAAGAAGGATACAGAAATAAAATATATGCACACAAAGCTACATGTGATTTATGTGCATTAATGTTACCAGATAGTGGTCACATTCAAGAAATGGAAAATGAATGGAAAAATAGGAAAAGAATAAGAAAAGGTAAAGAAGCTAGAGATCCACTATATACGGCAGAAGAAGCAGCAAAATCTCTAGAAATATTTGAACCAGTAGAATATGATAAAATAATAGAGATTACTCCAGACATACATGTAAGATTTAATGATGCAGGGCATATGCTAGGATCAAGCATTATAGAATTATGGGTAGATGAAGATGGAAAACAAACAAAAGCAGTATTTACTGGGGATTTAGGTAATAATGATATACCATTATTAAGTGAACCTACAATGATAGAGGATACAGATTATTTAATTATGGAATCAACATATGGTAGTAGAAAACATATGAAAAGTGAAAATAAAGCTACAATGTTCTTGGACATAGTTTCAGAGACAATAAATAATAATGGAACAGTTGTAATACCTTCATTTGCAGTAGGAAGAACACAAGAAATATTATATGAATTAAATAAAATAAAAGAAACCACAAATGATGAAGAATTTATACAAAAATATAACACATTGATGAAAGCTCCAGTATATGTGGATAGTCCACTAGCAATATCTGCAACAGAAGTATTTAAAGAAAATATGGATTTATTTGATGAAGAAACACAAGAAGAAATGAAAAAGGGAGATAACCCTCTTGAATTTCCAGGTTTAAAATTTACAATAACAGCAGATGAATCAAAAGCACTGAACGAAGACAAAACACCAAGCATCATAATTTCTGCCAGTGGAATGTGTGAAGTAGGAAGAATAAAACATCACTTGAAACATAATTTATGGAATCCAAATTCTTGTATATTATTTGTAGGATACCAAGCACCAGGAACGCTAGGATATAGTATTGTAAATGGAGCAGAAAAAGTAAAAATATTTGGCGAAGAAATAGCTGTAAATGCAAGAATAGAATATTTGGAAGGATATTCTGGACACGCAGATCAAGATGGTTTAATGAATTTTATATACTCATTTATAAAAAAACCAAAGCAAATATTTTTAGTACATGGAGAAGAAGAATCACAAAAAATACTTAAACAAAAAATAGAAGAAGAAACAAAACTACCAGTTGTAATAACAGAATTTGGTGAAACTTATGAACTTAATAATGAAGAAGCAAAACTAACATCTAAGATAGAAAAGAAAATACCAGTAAACAACAGAACAGAAGTATTAAGTAGACTTGAAAAATTAAAAGAAGAAATATTAGATATGGAAACTTGTGTAAAAGAAGATATGAGTAATAAAGAATTAAGAGATGAAGATATATTTAGAATCAATGAAAAAATAAAAGATTTAGAAAAACATATATTAAATGTAATTGAAGGATAAGAAAGGAATAATAGATGCAAGATAAATACTTAAATGAAGCAATAATTGGAAATAAAAAAATGATAGCAACATTTACAAAAAAAGGAGAGTTACAAAGAATATACTTTCCAAGTAAAGATAATAGACAATATATAAATTATTTTCATACAGGTGTAAAAATAAATGAATCGCAGTTAATATATTTGCACGATGACATAAATAATGTATATAAACAATATTATGACATAGATACAAATATATTAAATACAGAAGTTACAAATACCTATTTTAACTTAACAGTAGTTCAGAAAGATTATTTTTTGATAAAAGAAAATATACTTGCTAAAAAATATATATTTATAAATGAAGGAAAAATAGATTTAAATACAGAATTTTATATACATTCTGAACTACTATCTGACACAAACAATTTTGTAGGATGCAAGATAATAGATGGTGGAATGGTTCAATACGCACATGATTTTACATTTTCAACATTTTCAAAAGAAAAAGATATAATTAAACACCAAATTAATGGAAGCTCTGAAAAAATAAAAAGTACAGAAATTGAAGATAAGGATTATATAGGAATGTCAAAAGATTCTTCAATTGCTTATGAAATTGGATGTATAAAACCAGGACAAAAGAAAGAAATACAAATATGTATATTAATAGGTGAAAACAAAAATATATCAGAAGTCGAAAATGAAGTTGAAAGAATAAAAAAAATAGATTTTGAAAAAGAATATATAAATACAAAAGTATATTGGAGAAAATATGTAAAAAAACATAATGGACTAAAATTAAAAGAACCAGAAAATAGCTATGATGAAATAATATATGAGATATACAAAAGAAGCATTTTACTTTTTCCTTTATTAACAAATCAAGAAACAGGAGCAATTATTGCATCTCCAGAAATTGATGAGAATTTTACAAGATGTGGAAGATATGCATATTGCTGGCCTAGAGATGCAGTATTTATAACAAAAGCAATGGATATCTTAAAAATGCAAAAAGAAACAGAAAAATTTTATAAAGTATTTTGCCAAAAAACTCAAAGCAAAAATGGAATGTGGGAACAAAGATTTTACACAGATGGAAAGTTAGCACCTTGTTGGGGATATCAAGTAGATGAAACAGCAAGTGTAGTATATGGAGTATATGAACATTATAAATATTGTAAATCAGAAAAATTTTTAAAAGATAATTTACAAATGTGTGAAAAAGCAATTGACTTTTTAAAAAGATATGTTAAAGATATTTTTGATCAAACCAATAAATATCATGTAAGTTATGATTTATGGGAAGAATGCGAAAGTGTGCACTTGTATTCAATGGCAGCGATATTTTCAGCATTTGATTGTATGCTACAAATATACAATATTTTAGGTAAGAATGTATCAGAATTTGAAAATAATAGATTAAAAGAAGAAAAAATAGAAAAATCAAAAAAAGAAATAGAAAAATTGCAAGTTGAAGTAAAAAAATACATAAATAAAAATATGTATGATGAAGAAAAAAAATGCTATGTAAGAAATATAAAAGATAGAAAGATGGATATAAGCTTATTAGGAGCAGTAGTACCATTTAATGTATTTAAACCAAAAGAAAAGAAAATTCAAAATACAATAGAAAGAATAAATATGTCATTAAGAACATATACAGGAGGATACCAAAGATACGAAAATGATAATTATATGAATGGAAACCCATGGCCAATATCAAATTTATGGATGACATTATATTACTTACAAAGTGGAGAAAAAAAGAAAGCTAAAGAATGCTTTGACTTTGTTGTAAAGACAGCAGGAAAACATTATTTTTTAGGAGAACAAGTAAACAATGAAACATTAAAACCAAATTGGGTAATAGGATTAGGATGGACACATGCTATGTTTATAATAGTACTAGAAAAATTATATGGAGATTTAGAAAAATAAATAAAATAACACTTGAAAACTATATTTTTTTGATATAGAATTGTATTGCCAGGTAAAAAATAGGCAATAATAAGAAAAAAGTTATCTGTAATAGGCAAAGCCCTACAGCAACTTAAAAGGAGGAAAAATTATGTCAGTAAAAGTAGCCATTAATGGTTTTGGACGTATAGGACGTCTAGCATTTAGACAAATGTTTGGAACAGCAGGATATGAGATAGTAGCAATAAACGATTTAACAGGTCCTGCAATGTTAGCACAATTATTAAAATATGATTCA
>CANRBK010000077.1 GCA_947628845.1 uncultured Clostridia bacterium
AAACGAAATAATTTAAAAATAAATAAAAAAACAAGAAATTTAGTAAATACAAATTGTTTTGTACATTAAATTGGAGGTGAAACAAATGAAAAGAAAATTAGATACAAATAAAATATACAAATTTATAGGACAAGCAGTAGTATATAGCACATTATACATATCAAGTGTAGTGTTTACATACTGGGCATTTTTACAGGGAACTACATATTAAAATGAGAGGAGGAGAAAAGATGGCACAAATTATTATTGTATGTAAAGCAAAAGATTTATTACAAGAATTATCAAAAATAAAATAGAAAGGAGATGAAAAAGGTATGTTTATAACAGGCTTAATATTAGGAATAATTTTAGGAATGATATTTATCAATTTTGTATTAGAAGATGAAAAAGAAACAAATGTACTATTAAAAAAAACAATTAATAACTTAAAAAATGATTTAGACTTAGCAAATTCTAAAATAGAAAATAGAGATAATTTAATAAGTGATATGCAAGAAGATAAAACAATACTACTAAATAATTCAGCAGAATTAAGAAGTAAAATAACAGATTTAGAAAACAACATAGAATTATTAAAAAATAATATACCAGAATTAAATAAAGAGCTAGTTGACAATTTGCAGACTGAAAACTAACTCAAACAAAATATACATAAATATATGAATATCTACGTTTAGTTTAGCACAAAAAAGTAGAAATGTCAAAGGGAACAAAGATGAAGTGTATTTATTTAAGAATAAGAAGTAAAAAATATAATAGATATTTTTTTTGCAAGTTAAATAATAAGCAAATTATATTAGAAGATTGTAAAAATTGCCCAAATTTTAATTTTAAGAGAAATAAACCTATAAAAAAGAAAAGCAGTAAGCAAAGAAAGTTAGAAAATAAAAGATACAGCATTATAACTAATAATATGGCAAATTGCTATATATGTACAAAAGCAAAAAAGGAAGATTTACATGAAATATTTGGAGGAAGCAACAGAAAAAAAAGTATAGAGTGGGGATTAGTCATACCAATTTGTAGAAATTGTCATTCACAATGGGATATTAACGAAGAAATAAAAGAACAGATACAAGAAGAAGCAAAAGAAAAATTTATAGAAAAATATAGTGAAGAATTATTCTTAAAAGAGTTTGGAAAAAAATACATAAAAGAAGGAGAAGATTAGTATGGAAAAACCAAATTATTATTCAGTAATACCAGCTGAAATTAGATATGATAAAGAATTAACAGCAAATTCAAAGTTATTATATGGAGAAATAACGTCATTATGTAATGAAAAGGGAATATGCTGGGCATCTAATAAATATTTTTCAGACTTATATGGAGTAAGTAAAGAAACTATTTCAAGATGGATTAGTCAATTAGCAAATAAACAATATATTTTTGTAAAAATGTTTTATAAAGAAAATAGTAAGGAAATAGATAAGAGAATTATATCAATTAATAAACTAAAGGAAATTCCCCCTATTGATAAAAATGATAATACCTATTGTGAAAATTATGAAGGTAATAATGTATTACCAAAAATAAATATACCCTATTGTCAAAAATCAAATGGGGGTAGTGACGAAAACATCAAAGAGAATATTACAAGTATTAATAATAAAGAAAAAGAAGAAGAATTAAAAAAAATTATAAAATTTTATGAAGATAATATCACCTTAATAACACCATTTGTATCAGAAGACATGGAAAAATATTTACAAGATGGATTAGATGCGGATTTAATAATCACTTGTATGAAAGAAGCAGTAAGTAGGAATAAAAGAAATTGGCGTTATATTGTATCAATATTAAATGATTGTTGTAACAACAATATAAAAACAACAAATCAATTTAATATCAAACAAAATGAATTTAAATCCAATAATAAATCAACAAATAGAGTGAAACAAAAAATAGAATATAGTGAAATGGAATTTACTGATGAAGAAGAATATAAAAAAAGAATACTAGAGAAAGGATAAAAAATGTATGATGAAGAAATAGAAAAAACAGTTTTATATTATTTAATATTTGAAAATGAACAAATAGATGTTAGAGAAGAAGATTTTTTTATACAAAAACATAAGCAAATAGTTAGAGCAATACAAGAATTGAAAAGTAAAAATGAAGAAGTAAATATATTAAGTATAAAAAATAAAATAAAAGGCAAAGATACAGAAATTTTAATATACATAAGTATAATAGCAGAAAGTAAATATGGAAGTTCTATAAATTATGCTTATAAGGAATTAAAGAGATTAAGCAAAAAAAGAAAACTTTTAAAAATTAGTAAAGAAATACAAGAATCTATAAAAGAAGAATCAGAAATTGAAATTTATATAGAAAAGAAAATAAAAGAATTAAATGAAATAAATCAAGAAGGAGAAAATGAAAAAACTTTTCTAGAAATACTTTGTGAAACATCTGATATAATTGAAAAAAAGAGAATACAAGGAACAAAATATGATTATAAGTATTTTACAGGAATATTCGATTTAGATAAAGCTACAAATGGATTGCATGAAGAAGAATTAACAATTATAGGAGCTAGACCAGGAGTAGGAAAAACAACATTTGCTTTGCAAATAGCACATAAAATAGCAAGTAATGGAACACCAGTATCAATTGTAAGTTTAGAAATGTCAGAAACACAAATAGTACAAAAGTTAATATCGAAAGTGGCAAATGTAGATAGTAATAAACTGAGAACAGGAAACTTAAATTTATTAGAACAAGAAAAAGTAACAATGGCAGAAGGAAAAATATCTGATCTACCATTATTTATTAATACAAGGATAAGAAATATTCAAGAGATAGAAATTTATGCTAGAAAGCTTAAAAATAAAAATAATTTAGGATTATTAATTATAGATTATATACAATTAGTTAAAAGCAAAAATAAATTTAATAGTAGAGAGCAGGAAGTAGCTGAGATATCAAGAAATTTAAAATTACTTAGTTTAGAATTGAAAATACCTATCATAGGCTTATGTCAATTAAATAGAAATGCTGCAAGAAGTGAACCAACACTTGCAGATTTAAGAGAAAGTGGAGCAATTGAACAAGATGCGGACAATGTAATCTTTATTTATAAAGAAAATGAAAAAGAAGAACCACAACTTGTAGAAAATATTGTTATAGATTTACAAAAACAAAGAGCAGGAGGATTAGCAAAAGTAATTGTAAGATTTGATAAAAAAGTAAGTGAATTTAAAAATTTAATTAGGAGATAAAAGATATGGAAAAAATAATAAGTGAAGATGCTTTAAAGAAAGCAAATAATATTGAAAAATGCCAAATATTATTATCAATTATAAAAGGACAGGCTAGGTATAGTAAAAGATAAAAATGTTAGAAGGGATAATAAGATATGAATAAAATAACAAATGAAACAAGAAAAGAAAGCTTTAAAAAATTAGAGTTAAAAAAGAAAAGTAGATTAATATATGAAAATTTAGAAAATGGAGAATATACGGCAAGAGAATTAGCAAATAAATTATTTAAGAAGCGGTTTAACAAGAACTGCAGAAAGAAATTATACAGCACCAAGATTAACAGAATTAAACGAAATGGGATTAGTAAGAGTTGTAGATAAGAAAAAATGTAAATATACAGGATAGGAGATTAGGAGGTAATTATGATAATAGTTAGTCAAGATAAAAAGAAAATTATAAATTTTGACAATGTTTTAAAT
>CANRBK010000078.1 GCA_947628845.1 uncultured Clostridia bacterium
CAAGTAAAAGAAACAAATAATGAAGTAATACTTTGTGTTCCATATACAGACTTATTTTATGCACTTCTTACTGCACAAGGAACAAACATAAAAATAGGAGCACAAAATATGCACTTTGAAGAAAGTGGAGCATATACAGGAGAAATTTCAGGAAAAATGCTAAAATCAATTGGAGTTGAATATGTTATAATAGGACACTCAGAAAGAAGACAATATTATAATGAAACAGATGAATCAGTGAATAAAAAAATAAAAGCAGCATTTGCAAATGAATTAAAGCCAATAGTTTGTGTTGGAGAAACACTTGAAGAAAGAGAAGCAAATAAAACAGAAGATATAATAACAAAACAAACCGAATTAGCACTAGAAGGATTAACAGAAGAACAAGTTGAGAATACAATAATTGCTTATGAACCAATTTGGGCAATAGGAACAGGAAAAACAGCTACATCAGAACAAGCTAATGATGCAATTAAAGCAATTCGCGACAAAATTCGTCAAAACTATGGACAAATAATAGCAAACAGAGTTATAATACAATATGGCGGTAGCGTAAAATCAACAAATGCAAAAGAATTATTTGAAATGTCAGATATAGATGGAGGCTTAGTTGGTGGAGCAAGTTTGAAACCAGACGAGTTTGCAAAAATAATTAATTACAACAAATAACAATAAGGAAGGGAAAATAATGAAAGATAAAGTAACAATGCTAATGATATTAGATGGATTTGGTGACAACAAAAATAAAGATGGAAATGCAATAAAGTTAGCAAAAACACCTAATATTGATAAACTAATGAAAAAATATCCTAACACAGATATATATACAAGTGGATTACATGTAGGATTACCAGAAGGACAAATGGGAAACTCAGAAGTAGGACATACAAATATAGGTGCAGGGAGAATAGTATATCAAGAATTAACAAGAATAACAAAATCTATAGAAGACGGAGATTTTTTCAGTAATCCAGAATTTATAGCAGCAATTGAAAATTGTAAGAAAAACAATTCAAAATTGCATATTTTAGGGCTAGTATCAGATGGCGGAGTTCATAGTCACATAAGACATTTATATGGATTGTTAGAAATGGCAAAAAGGAGAGATTTTGAAGAAGTATATGTACATTGTTTTTTAGATGGTAGAGATACACCACCAGCATCAGCAGAAAGCTATATAGCTCAACTACAAGAAAAAATGAAAGAAAAAGAAATTGGAAAAATAGCAACATTATCAGGAAGATTTTATGCAATGGATAGAGATAAAAGATGGCAAAGAATTCAAAAATGCTATGATGCATTAGTAAAAGGAGAAGGAATTAAAGCAGGAGATAGTATAAAAGCAATAGAAGATTCGTATCAAAAAGAAGTATTTGATGAATTCATAGAACCAACAGTAATATGCAATGCAAATGATGAACCAGTTGCAAAAATAGAAGAAAATGATTCAGTAATATTCTTTAACTTTAGACCAGATAGAGCAAGAGAGTTAACAAGAGCTTTAGTTGATCCAGAATTTAAAGAATTTGAAACAAAAAAAATGAACTTATATTATGTGTGCTTTACAAGTTATGATGAAACAATGCCAAATGTAAAAATTGCTTTCCAAAAACAAGCACTAAAAAATACATTTGGAGAAGTAGTAGCAAATAATGGAAAAACACAATTAAGAATTGCAGAAACAGAAAAATATGCACATGTAACATTTTTCTTTAATGGAGGAGAAGAAAAACAATATGAAGGAGAAGACAGAATATTAGTACCATCTCCAAAAGTAGAAACATATGATATGAAACCAGAAATGAGTGCATATGAAGTTACAGACAAAGTATGTGAAGCATTAGAAAATGATAAATATGATGTTATTATACTAAACTATGCAAATACAGATATGGTAGGACATACAGGAAGTTTAGAGGCAACTATAAAAGCAGTAGAAACAATAGATGAATGTATAGGAAAAGTTGTAAAAATAATAGAAAAGAAAAAAGGAAACTTAATAATAACAGCTGATCATGGAAATGCAGAACAAATGATAGATTATAAAACAGGAGAGCCACATACAGCACATACAACAAATCCAGTGCCTATAGTTTTAATAACAGAAAATAGTAATATAAAATTAAAAGAAAATGGAAAATTAGCAGATTTAGCACCAACAATGCTTGATTTAATGGATATAGAAAAACCAGAAGAAATGACAGGAGAAAGTCTATTAATCAAAGAATAGGGGTAAATATGTTAAAACATACTAATAAAATAAAAGAGATGTATGAAGATATACAAAGACGTATATTTTATATGATACCAGAAAAATGGGATAAGATGTATTTATATGCATCTGTATCAAATTTAATAGATGGGCAAAAAACAGGGGAATTATTTTTTTACTATATTCCAAAAGGAATATTTAAGAAAAACCCTGTTAATGTCTATGAAATACCACAAAAATTCAATTTAGATGAAAATGAATATTTAAAATTAGTAGATATCTTATATAAAAAGATAGTATTATTACGAGAAGAATTTGCAAAAATAGAAGTTGTACCAACATGGACAAATTTAACAATAATAATTGAAGGAATAAAATTTAAAGTAGAATATGATTATGAAGATTTAAGTAAATCAGCTTTTTCTAGCTATGAAAGACATATAATATGGAGGTACAACTATTTAGGAATAAAGCAAGAACAACTTAATAAACAAGAAAGAGAAATAATACATAGATATTTATTAGGAGAGAAAGTAGTAAGAAGACGAGAAAGATATGAACAAGGTATATACATAAAAAATGTGAAAAACATAGTAGGATTTGATACAGAGAATTTTGAGGATGAACAAAACATAGAATATATCGCAACAGATAATGAAAATGTTAAAAATCAAATTATTTCTTCTACAAAACAAATAGAAGAAATAAAAAAATAAAAAAATTTATATAGTAAATGAAAGGAGCAAAAAAGATGATTTATTCAAAAGAATTAGAAGGAATGTGTAAAGTAGCAAAAGGAGTAGACCATGGACCAGCACCAATCCCAGAAGAAGGAAAATGGGTAAAAGCAAAAGAAATTAAAGATATATCAGGTCTAACACATGGTATAGGATGGTGTGCACCACAACAAGGAGCATGTAAATTAACATTAAATGTAAAGGATGGAATAATACAAGAAGCATTAATTGAAACAATAGGATGTTCAGGAATGACTCACTCAGCTGCAATGGCAGGAGAAATATTAACAGGAAAAACAATATTAGAGGCTTTAAATACAGACTTAGTATGTGATGCCATAAATACTGCTATGAGAGAATTATTTTTACAAATAGTATATGGAAGAACACAAACAGCTTTTTCAGAAGGAGGACTTCCAGTAGGAGCAGGACTTGAAGATTTAGGAAAAGGACATACAAGCCAAGTAGGAACAATATATTCAAGTTCATTAAAAGGACCAAGATACTTAAACTTAGCAGAAGGTTACATAGTAGAATTAGGATTAGATAAAGATGACCAAATAATTGGTTATAAATATGTTCATTTAGGAAAAATGATGGATAATATTAAAAAAGGAAT
>CANRBK010000079.1 GCA_947628845.1 uncultured Clostridia bacterium
CTCTCTCTCTCTCTCTCTCTCTCTCTCTCTCTAGAGCCTCAATGGTTACAAAACTTATCTTCATTTGTTTATTCTTCTCCTTTATTCTAATGAAATTATTATATACTATGATACATAATTTTTCAAGATTTTTTGAAATTTAATTGACTACTTTTTTATGCTATGATAAAATTTATTTAAATATTTATTTACAAAAGTCAAAAGGAGGAAATTTTAAAATGAAAGTCATAAAATCTAAGAAAGGTATATCTTTAATATCATTAGTTGTTACTATAATAATATTACTAATCTTAGCTGGTGTTACCATTGTTCAGATAACTAATGGTGGTTTATTAAAAAAGGCACAAGATGCAAGAGATGAAAATGAAAAACAAACTGCTACTGAAGCTATGAATTTAAAAATTACAAATATAGAAATTCAAAGTTATGCAGAAAATAAAAGCTTACCTAGTTTACAATATTGTGCAGATAAATTATGTGAAGATAATGATATGGAATATGTTTTAACACATAGTAAATCATATGCCACCTTAGAGAAAATAGATGTAACTGATGTTTCTTCAATTTTTACTAAACTAAAAGATTATCCTTATGAATTTGAAATAGATAGTTCTTTACGATTAGCTTCCATAGATGGTGTCAAAGTTTCTAAATCAGATATTGATTTTACAACTTCTGGTGTGGTAGGAGACTTTGAAATTCAAGTAGTACCTGATTACTATTCAATTAAAGTTTCTTCTGAAAGTGACCTTTCTAATGCACGTGGCTTTATTATATTGATAAATGATGAAGTAATGGGTGTTTGCGAAAAATTACCTTATATAATTCAAAAATTACATCCAAATACAAAATATGATAAAGTTAGCGTAATCGCTATAGATTCTAAATGTGAATTTAAAAAGTCTAGTAATACTATAGATACTTCTACAAAAAAAATACAATATTCTACAAATAACCTTTTGGCATATTATGATGCTAAATCAAATACAAGATGTGGATATGATAGTACAACTTCTATTTGGGAAGACTTAATTGGTAACAATAATATTACTTTAATGAATTTCGATAATAATAGTAAAAGTGGATGGAATAATGATTGTCTTGTTTTAGATGGATCTAATGATGGAATATTTTTAGGAGACACTTTTAAAGATTTATTTAAGTCTTCAGCTACACTTGAAATAGTCTTAAAATTAAATGATGCTAATAGAAATTGTTTGTTCGGTAATTATAGGACAGCTCACAATATAGATATAGAAAACAACACTTCAATGAGAACTAGAATTTATTGGAATGATGGAAATTCTGATATAGTTAATCCAAATTCTGTTATTCCAAGAAACAATATAATAACTTTAACATATAAATGTGATAAAGAAAATAATTCTTTAGTTGAATATCATAATGGTGTTATCGATTATACATATTCTATCCCTTCTATGAGTTCATATAATTATGATTGGACAAACGCATGGATAGGAAAAGATGCAAGAGGTAATGAGCTATGTATGGCTGGTTCAATTTATAAAGTTAGAATATATAATAATTTATTAAGTGATGAAGAAATACAATCCAATTCTACTGCAGATAAAAATGATTTAGGCTTTTAATTTAAAATAAACCCAATCAAAATAACTACATTTTGGTTAGGTTTATTTTTTATTATAAAAATATATTAATCTCCTAAATTTATTCCTACACTTCTAGCAGTTTTAACTAAATCATCATCCATAGTTACTTTTCTTTGATTACTTACTGATGTATTTCCAGAAACAGCGCCAATTTCTTTATTTTCTCCTACTACATCTTCTAATGATGCATAATCTATTTTTCCATCTTTTATAACAACTAAATTTCCAAATTTTTCTTCTATCGCTAATCTCATGGCAGCTGCTCCATATTTTGTAGATAAAACTCTATCAAATGCTGTTGGTGTTCCTCCTCTTTGCATATATCCTAATGTAGTATTTCTTGCTTCTAGTCCTGTTAATTGTTCTAATTGTTTTGCAACAATATTTCCAATTCCTCCAAGTTTTGTATTATCTACCCCTTTTCCATTGTCTCTTGTACCTTCTACTATTATGTCCCCTCCTTTAGCTTTAGCTCCTTCTGCAACAACTACTACACTAAAGTTTTTTCCTCTTTTCTTTCTATTATTTATTTTTTCTGCAACTCTATTTATATCATAAGGGATTTCTGGTATTAAAGCTACATCTGCTCCTCCAGCAATAGATGCTTCCAATGCTATCCAACCTGCATATCTTCCCATAACTTCTAGTACCATTATTCTATGATGTGTTTCTCCAGTTGTATGAAGTCGATCAATTGCTTCCATTGCTACTGATACTGCTGTATTATATCCAAATGTTATTTCAGTACAAGCAACATCATTATCTATTGTTTTTGGCACTCCTATAATATTTACTCCTCTTGTGGCAAAATCTCTTGCAGATTTTTGTGTTCCATCTCCTCCTAAAGTAAATATACAATCAAATTCATCTTTTTTTATATTTTCTATGCAAACATCTGATAAATTTTTATATTCTACTTTTCCGTTTTCATCTACTACTTTATAATTAAAAACATTTGCATTTGTAGATGATCCTATTATTGAGCCACCTTTTGGTAATATTCCTTCTGCGTTTCCATATTCAGCTGTGCTTAATTTTACATATTCATTTTTTAATAATCCATTATATCCATCTATAAAGCCGTAACATTCTACGTTACTATTTTCTGCTGTCTTTACAATTCCTCTTATTACTGCATTAAAACCTGCTACATCTCCTCCATTTGCTAATATCGCTACTTTTTTAATCATTTTTATTCCTCCTATATTTAATTTCTAAAATTTTACCCTTTATTTTTATAATTATTCTATCATTTTTTTTATTTCCTCATCTTCTTTAAGTTCTTTGCTTAAAAATTGATATGCCCTTGCATCTTGCCTAATAGCAATTTTGGCTAATTCTTTATCGCTTCTTAAACGTAAACTTGCATATTTTATAATTAGCCCTTTATTTTCAATTGCTGTTTTTACTACTTCTCTGTCATCTCTTAATTCTTCACTTGCATAATATAAAGTTTGCCCATATTTCTTCACGCTTTCCATTATAACTTCTTTATCTCTTTTTAATTTTTCTGAAGCATAACATGCCGTCCATGGAGCACTACTTATTGCAAGTAAAATAATCTCTTTATTATCTTTTAATCTATCTGAAACAAATTCTAATGCTTCTCCATCTTGTTTTAATGCAATTTTTACTATTTCTTCATCATCTCTAAATTCAGGTATAGCAAATTCTAACAACTTTCCTTTTGTTTTTACTGCCTGTATTACATATTCTCTATTGCCTTTATTTGCTTTCATTTGTGTTACATCTGTATCTTCCATTTTAGTTCCCTTCTTTTTTAACTAA
>CANRBK010000080.1 GCA_947628845.1 uncultured Clostridia bacterium
TAGAAAATTCTAATTCTTTTAATATCTATTCACTTAATTGATATTTACTCATCCAATATCCTTTTATTTGTTTTTCTCCTTCGTCTCCCCATGTAAATGCTTCCGGTACTTGGTAACCTTTAGTACAATTATCATTTGTGGTCTCTGTTGTTATAAAATTAACTTCTGTTCTTTTATTTGCTAGACTTTCATTTGTTCTATCTGATAATATTCTATATTCATATCTTGGTATCCATACAAAGTAACTTTTTGTATTATTTGCTTTTGTTACTATATTTGCCCATTTTCTTGCACTATAGTCATACCAATTATCTGGCATTTCTTCGCTTATAGGTTTTTCTTCTGTTGTACCATCTTCTCTATATACTACATAGTAAGTATTTTCTTCATCAAATCCTGTTAAATCTGGTGCATATGGTTCTATTGTTTTTATTTTCTTCGTTATTGCTCCGACATATTCATCTGTAGTTGCATCTCTTGCTATTATATTTATTGTATATGTTGTATTTGGATCTAAATCTGTATATGAATATTCTTCATCACTTCTCGTTCCAGAATACATTTCTTTTCCATTTAAATAATATTTATAATTTAATGATACTTCTGTAGGTTCTCCTTGTTCATTCATTTTTGTTAATGCTGTTCCCGTTATTGGTCCTACTCTTATCACATTGCTTCCTGCAGATATATCTGCTGTTATCCTTGCTGTTACTTCTTCTGTACTTAATTGATATTTACTCAACCAATATCCTTTAAGTTGTTGTTCTCCATTATCTCCCCATGTGAATGCTTCTGGTATTTTATATCCTGTACGAGTTTCTGTTTCAGTACCTAAAATAAATTGTACATTAGACCTTTGATTCACTTGGTCTAATGAATATTGATAACGAGGTATCCATACATAGTAACTCTCCATTCCATTGTTTCTTGTTACTATATTTGCCCACTCTGCATAACTATAATTGTACCAATCCTGTGGTGGGTCTTGACTTATTGGGATTTCATTGTGTTCTATTCCCTTTTCATCCCAATATACATAGAATGTAGTATCTTCATCAAATCCTGTTAAATCAGGTTCATTTGCTTCTGTAGGTTCAAATTTTTTTGTCATACTTGCTAAAATACTTCCATTAGCATCTAATGCTGTTATATTTATAACGTTCATTTCATTTGGAGTTGTGTTATTAAATAAATATTCTTCTAAGGTTTCAGAATTATTTACTATAACGCCATTTATTGCATAAGTATATTTTGCTACATCTGTCAAATTATTTGTAAAATTACTGACTTTAAAACTTTCTTTTGTTGCATTTAAATTATAGTTTAGCTTATATCCTTTTAATTCTGATAATTGATATTTACTCATCCAATATCCTGGTATTATTAAAGGCTCTTCTCTATTATTTTGCCATTTAAACGCTTCTGGTAATTTATATCCTTGTTTTTTTAAATCTTCCCATGATAATTTTTTTCCAGTTTCTCCTTCTATATATTCATTATCAGTATTGATGAATTTTATATCCATTCTTTCGTTTCCAGTTTGTGAATTTTTATCATCTTTTTTATATACATATCTTGGTATCCATACATAATAACTTTCTATTCCATTGATTTCTGAATAAATATTAGCCCAATCTCTATTTTTATAATTATACCATTTACTAGGTTTATTTCCTGTTAGCCATTCCCCTGGTACTAAATTTTCATGCTCATCTTTATATATATATCTTGTATTTTCTTTTGCAAATCCTGATATATCAGGTTCATTTACATATAGTCCATCTACTAATGTGTAATTCCCTTTTATTCGTGGTACTTCAAAATGCATTGTTTCTTCTTTTTCTTCTTCATCTTTTATTTTTATTTTAAATTTGTAATCAGTTTTATCTTTAACTACATAATCTATCCCAATTGTCATTTTTCCATTGCATCTTAATTCAATTTCATTTTCTGTTTCTTGACTTATGTATTTTATAGTTTCTATACCTTTTGTATTTGTTATTGTTATAATAATTTGATATTCTTCATCTTCCAATTCCTCTTTTACTATATAGTCTATTAGTGGTTTATCTTCTAATTGCTTTATTCTTATTTGTCTAACTATTTGTGTTGTAATGGTTATAATGCAAGAAGCTAATAATATTATTGCTATAATTATAATTGCTATTTTTTTATTTAATTTTAGTTTCCATTTTTTATTTGCTTTTTGCATTATATTCTCCTTTCTTTAAATTACTTTTTCTTTTTATATTTTCATTTTTTTATTTTTCAGATTTTAAATTCTTTTAAATTCCTTCTCCTACTACAATAGCTGCACGGCTTTGATATGAGTTATTAGTCTCATCTGAATCTATAGAACTCACCTTTGCACACATATATCCAAATATACTGCCATTCATCCTACGCATTGCAGCTAGGCCATTATGGTCATACCATCTCGTTATTCCTCCATGCCATCCATTTGTTTCTCTAAGGGCATCTCCGACTTTAAATTCACCATATACATTTTTATATCTATTACTTACATTCCCCCAATGATTATATACACTTGCTGTTCCACCTGATACACATTCCTCGCCATTCATTACTATTCCTGTTTGATTGCCTGTAGTTGTTTCTCCCTTTGTTATTTTATTTAGATTTCCATATGCAGATGCAGAAAGTATTGCCATTGCACCATATTCTGTATTCTTTTCCATGTGTATATCTAAATCTGTTGTTTCACTTCTTAAAGTAGTAGTATCTATATTATCTTCTCTACCTAAAGTTCCCCCTAATGCTTGCATATTTCTTATTTCTCTCAACCAATTATATGTAGATTTTGAGCTTGGTGTATTTTTATTTGATTGCAATGCTGCACTTA
Source organism: uncultured Clostridia bacterium (assembly GCA_947628845.1). Taxonomy (GTDB): domain Bacteria; phylum Bacillota; class Clostridia; order TANB77; family CAG-508; genus CAG-269. Next base: position 2,864 of record CANRBK010000080.1, read on the forward strand.
CTTCACCTATATTTGTTAATAATATTGTAAACATTAATATTAATATTAACGAAATAAATTTTATTACTTTTTTCATATTTCCTCCTTAAACTTCACATTTGTATTTAATTATTTTTTCCATTTTATATGTCTCTAAACATATTATTTTACACACTTTTATCGCATGTATTTATGCAAGTAAAATTAAAAATGATTTTTATCAATTTTAATTCTATCATTATTAAAAATAATTGTAAATATTTTTTGCGTTTTTTGTCA
>CANRBK010000081.1 GCA_947628845.1 uncultured Clostridia bacterium
TTTACAAATTCGTTCCTCATTTGCATAAGTTATACGTAAAGCTCGAAACTAATGTTTCTCGCTAACGTCTTTTTTATTGTTTACAAATTCGTTCCTCATTTGCATAAGTTATACGTAAAGCTCGAAACTAATGTTTCTCGCTAACGTCTAACTTAATATGGACATCTCTTAGTTGTTCCCTTTTTACTTGACTTGGTGCTCCCATCATTAAGTCTTGTGCTTTACTATTAAGCGGAAATGCTATTACTTCTCTTATTGTTTCTGAATTTGTTAAAAGCATTATCATTCTGTCTATTCCAGGTGCAATTCCTGCATGTGGTGGGGCTCCAAATTGGAATGCTGTATATAATGCTCCGAATTTTGTTTTTACTTCTTCTTCAGTATATCCCGCCATTTCAAATGCTTTAAGCATTATTTGAATGTCATGATTTCTAACTGCTCCTGATGATAACTCTATTCCATTACATACAATATCATATTGATATGCTAAAATTTCTAATGGATCTTGATTTTCTAATGCTTCTAATCCTCCTTGTGGCATTGAAAATGGGTTATGGCTAAATTGTAAATTATCGTGTTCATCTAATTCGAACATTGGAAAATCGATTATCCAACAAAATTGAAATACATCTTCATCAATTAAGTTTAATCTATTTCCCAATTCTGTTCTTATTTGCCCTGCCAATTCTGTTGCTCTTTTTTTATTATCTGCTATGAAGAATATTGTATCCTCTTTTTCTAAATTAGCTAATTTTATCAATTCTGTTTTTAATTCATCTGGTATGAATTTGTCAATTGGTCCTTTAAAGCTCATATCTTCTTGAACTTCTAAATATCCAAGTCCTTGCATTCCGATTGACATTGCAAAGTCTAACATTTTTTCATGAAATCCTTTAGACATATGTCCTTTTACTCTTATCGCTCTTACAGTTCTACCTATAAAAGGCTTAAATGTACATTTACTAAAGAATTCTGATAAATCGATAATATATAGTGGATTTCTTAAATCTGGTTTATCTGTTCCATATTTAAGCATAGCATCTTTATACGTAATTCTTGGAAATGGATAATTTGCAATTTTTTTATTAGAAAACTTTTTAAAGGTATTATACATTACTGGTTCTATTGCCTCAAAAACATCTTCTTGTGTACTAAATGCCATTTCCATATCTAATTGATAAAATTCTCCTGGTGCTCTATCTGCTCTTGCATCTTCATCTCTAAAACATGGTGCAATTTGAAAATATTTATCTATTCCAGATACCATTAATAATTGTTTAAATTGTTGTGGTGCTTGTGGTAGTGCGTAAAATTTGCCTGGATGTAATCTACTTGGAACTAAATAATCTCTTGCTCCTTCTGGTGATGAACTTGTAAGTATAGGTGTTTGAACTTCTAAAAATCCTTGTTCTGTCATTTGATTTCTTAAAAATTGTAAAACTTCAGCACGCAACTTTAAATTATTTTTTAATTTTTCATTTCTTAAATCTAAATACCTATATTGAAGTCTTAAATCTTCTCTTATTTCTTGATTTGAGTTAACTTCAAATGGTAAATTTTTAGTCCTTTTTCCTAAAACTTGTATTTCTCCTATTTTTATCTCTACAAGCCCTGTTTTTAGTTTTGGATTTATTGTTTCTTCATCTCTTTTTTTTACTATACCATAAACTGTTACTGTTGATTCAATTGGAATATGTGATGCAAAGTCTACATCTTTTGATTCTCCAGATGTAACAACTTGTGTTATTCCATACATATCTCTTATGTCTAAAAATACTAGTCCTCCTAAATCTCTTATTGTTTCTACCCATCCTGCTATTCTTACTTTTTTGCCTACATCTTCTAGGCTAATTTCATTACATGTGTGTGTTTTGTAATTATTCATTTTTATACCTCCTTCATGCAATGAACAACAAAAATCGTCCACTGCAAATTGCAGGGACGAAATAATTTCCGCGGTACCACCCAGCTTGAAAATACTTATAAAGTATTTTCCACTTTATAAAATTGCTCCAATGTGTTTCACTATTTAGGTTGACCTTAAAGGGCTTTCAGCCGATGACCCTTATTCTCTTAAAGTTACTTCTAATAGCTTTGTATTGTACAAACGCAATATTTCTTTATTTTTATATTATGCTTTGTATTTTACATTTTATTCTTTAAAAAGTCAATACCTTAATTATTTTTTATTTTATTTTTCCCAATCTAATGCTATTTGTCCATCTTTTAATGTCCACGCATTACTACGATATAATTTTGTATCTTTTAATCCTTGTTCAATATCTGATTCTACATTTAATTTTTCTACTAATTTTTCTATTGTTGCTTCTGATGCTCCATAACTATTTAAATTTATACATGAACCTGCTCCTCCATCATATCCTATTATATCTGGGCATCCTATTATATCTCCTCTATTATAGCAGTTATATATATAAGTATTTCCACCTTTATATTTTACTTGGCCAGCAATTCCTGCCCTTCTATTAACTCCACCACTTACTGTACCAGTATTATATGAGTTACATATATAGCTTTTCGCATCAGTACCAAAATTACCACAAGTGGCTGTAATCCCACCAGCAGTCCATGAATCGGAACTTATTTTTCCATTATTTATACATTCTATTATAAATCCAATGGCTCCACCGCATCCATTTTCCCCTGCTATTCCACCAGCCGCTTGATGTTTTGAGCTTATTCCACTATTATTAATACATCTATATATAATTCCTTGATTGTCTGCAACTATTCCTCCACAATAATATTCTCCAGTTATTATTATATTTACATTATTAGTACAATTTTCAATCATCCCATAATTAATTGCTGCAAATCCGACCTTGGTAAGTTGAACAAGTCATATCTCCATCAATAGTTAAATTCTTTATCGTTGCATCTTTATCTACATATTTAAATAATCCTTGATTACTACTTGAATTATTTATATATAGACCTTCTATTGTATGATTATTTCCATCAAATGTTCCTTTAAAGTTTGTTTCATCTGTTCCTATTGGTGTCCATTGAT
>CANRBK010000082.1 GCA_947628845.1 uncultured Clostridia bacterium
ACAAGAAATATAAATTTCTTGTATTTTTACCTTGACAAAATCTTAAACACAATGTATAATAAATATCGCAATTAAAAATGGCGAAGTAGCTCAGTTGGCTAGAGCATCCGGTTCATACCCGGCAGGTCGAGAGTTCGAATCTCCCCTTCGCTACCAAAAGACTATGATTTAGTAAAAAATAAGGTATTTCAACCAAATTGAGATACCTTATTTTTTATTTAGCCACTTTTTAGCCACTTAGTTTAAGATAGAATTTAATCTATTAACTGATATATTTTTTGATTTTGAAGAAGAATGTAAATATATTTGAGTTATACTTATAGCAGAATGTCCCATTAGTTCAGCTACGGTTTCAATGTCAACACCTTTTTGTAATAATATAGAAGCATAAGTGTGTCTAATAGAATGAAATTTTTTATGAGGGATATTACATTCTTTTAAAATTTTAGCCCATTGTGTTGATATATTTTTACCTTTTAAAGGATTTCCATTATTATCTTTAAATAATAAACCTTCTTTATTTTTTATTTTGTCAAGAGTATTAATTATTACATTTGGAATAGGAATTGTTCTAAAAGAATTTGTAGTTTTAGGAGTCTGAAAAATAGTTTCTATATGTTTTGTATTTTCGTCATCATATACATAAACTTCTTTAACACTTCTGTCAACCTTAATTGTTTTGTTTATTAAATCAACATTTTTCCAATCTAAAGCAAGAAGTTCTCCTTGCCTTAAACCAGTAGCTAAATCTAACAAGAATAATAATTCAAAATCAGAATTTTTTAAATATTCTTTTACAATTTTGATTTCTTTTTCTAATAGAATTTCTACATTTTTTCTTCCATTATTAATAATATCATTTTTATTTCCTTTTATATTAACTTTAGAACAAGGATTTTTTAGTATATAATCGTTATCTATACACCAATTAAAAAAAACTTTTAAAAAGGTATTTAAAGTATTTATTTGAGAATAGGAATACCCATCTTCGTATAGATTATTATAAAACTTTTGTAATTGTATAGATTTAATATTTATTAATTTATTGCCTGCAATTTCTGAGTTTTTTATATAGTTTCTGTATAAACCTTCATATCTTTGAAAAGTTGAAGGTTTTATTTTAGAAGAATTATGAAGAAAGTCAAATAACCAACTATGCATCAATTCAGATAAAGTAAAATTGTCAAAATTAATTAACAATCCATTTTGTATACTATTAAGATATTCATTAGCCTTTTGTTCTGCTTCTTTTTTACTACTTCCATAAAAATTTTTTAATATTTTTTCTCCATTTGATTTATGTCCAATAACTTTTCTTATTCTATAGTATTCATTTCCATTTATTTTTGAATTAGTTTTTTTAGCCATAATTTCCCTCCGAATAATAATTATATGCATCTTTAATTAAATCTTCTGTAACTCCTAATTCTTCTGCAAACTCATAATAATATTTATATCCTTTATTTATTAATTCATGTAATTTTGTATAAGGTACTAATGTTTTAAAAGCCCATTTTTTTGCTCTAAATTCTCTTTTATTGATTTCAACATTTGAATAATTAGAATTATAAAGAGCATTGCAATAATAATGTCCTAGTTCTTCAGCTAATATTGTTTTTTCTTCACAAGAATCAGTTATAATGAAATAATTTAATCCAATGGAGTAATTATTTCCAATACAACCGATAATTGCCTTATTTTTCATTTTGAAATTAAGTATATTTATATTTTCCTTTTCTGCTATATCATACAATTTTTGTATTTCCATTATAAGCCTCCGATAAAATAAATTATTTTTTTTCTCCGTAATTTCTTCTTCATTTCTTTATAGAATCTTAAAGCATCGGCAATTTCTTCGTTTGTTAATCCTTCCATTTCTTTATGATATGCAAAACGAAATTCTTGCTCATCTTTATCATAGTTTTTAATATCTGTCTTACACAATATATAATCAATACTACATTTAAATATTTCAGATAATTTAAGAAGAACTTCTAAACTTGGTTTTCTATCTTCATTTTCATACAAACTTATAATGCCTTTAGATAATTCAAGTTTTTTAGCGAGATCTTCTTGAGTAATTTTATTTTCTTCTCTTAATTGTTTTATTCTATTCATTTTATATCACCAACAATATTATAGCATACTTTGAGTATACTTTTCAACATTTTTAATAAAAAAGTTTTCTTAGAGTTAACTTAATTACAAGGATTATAAAAAAATTTTTTAAAAAAAGTATTGACTTCTTACTTTTAGTAAGATATACTTGTTTACAACAAGTAAGAAACGAGGTGAGAAAATGAAAAGAGAAAAACTAAAAAAATTTAGAGAAGAAAAACATTTAACTCAAGAAAATATGGCAAAGATACTTGAAATAACAGTTGCACACTATAAATCTATTGAATATGGTTATAGAAATCCTAGTTTCGATTTATTAAAAAAAATGAAGATTATATTTCCAACTATGAATTTAGATAAAATTTTTTTAACTTAAAAGTATACTAAAAGTAAACAGAATATTTTAAACTAATAAAATTTGGAGGAAAAAATGGAACAAGAATGGATAAGCTTAAATGAATTTATGAGAAGAAATAAGATGGGATATAACACAGTTATACAAATGATGAATACAGGAAAAATACAATATCAAAAAATAGGAAAACAATATAAAATTAAAGTTTCAAAAGATGAAAAGGTAAATGAAGAATTGAAAAAGTTAATTGAGGAAAATGCAGAATTAAAAGCTTATATACGAATGATACAAAATACAGCTAATCAAATAGAAGTATAAAAGAAAGAAGGTGAACAAATGAAAAAGAAACTAGACAAAAACAAAATTTATACATTTATAGGACAAGCAGTAGTAT
>CANRBK010000083.1 GCA_947628845.1 uncultured Clostridia bacterium
TATTTCATTTCCATATTAATTTTATTTTTTTCAGTTATATACTGTGTAGATACTAATTGATATATAACTGAAACTGCTAGTCCAATTGATGTACAATAAGGAGATGATATAAAAGAACAAAATATTCTAATTATATTTGCAATTTGTTTACTGATAGTTGCTTTTACAGCAGAATGTTCAAGTTGTATGTATGTTAATTTTGTTAAATAAATTGGATACATATATAAACTTACCAATTCTATACTTACTATGATTGATGTTGCCATTATATCTACCTTATAACTTGGATATAATATAATACCCATTATAATACTTGATATAATTAACAAATATACTAATTTTCTGCTATTTTTTATATGTTCATTATATGAAAATTCTTTTTTTGTAATATCAATTTGTGCTACTGTTTTTATTGCATAAGCAATATCCCATTGAGTATCTGTTATTAAAGTTGCAAATGATGTTGCTAAAATATATTTTTCACCAAAATCAAATGAATTTTTAAAACCAAACAAATAAATTATAAACATACTAATTTCTGCAAACAAATATACAGAATCATATTTAATACAATTTACTATATTAATTTTAAATTTTGTTTTTTCTACTATTCTAAACATCATAATAACTACAAAAACACTCATACATATTACTGAAATTCCAACAATTTTTATTTGTTCTTTTGTTATTAAACTCATTATAATTAATGAAGAAAAATTTATTAAATTGAATAGCAAACTATATTTGTTAGCTCTTTTATTTTCTTCTTCAAAATACAACTTACACAAAGATAAATTTAATAATAATTGAAAAAACATTTGAATAACAGCATATACTCCAAATATTTTATATGTATCAATATCCATGTTCATAAAAGTTATATATTTATCTATGTTTATTGCAACGCACCCTAGTATTATCAATCCTATACCAGAACCCAATACCACCCCAGAAAAAACACTATTTTTATTTTTATCTCTAATTGAACTTATATTAGCACCTGTTCCAAAAACACTTTGTATTGCACTTATAACAAATTGTATCGGGTATATTAATGAAAATATATTGATTAAATTTTTATCCACTAATATTCCAAGTAAAAACCATCCTAAAATTGGAGTTACAGATGTTAAAAATGCATCAAACCCTATTCTTAATAATCTATTCATTTTTCTACTCTTCTTTATTTTTTATTTCTTTCTTCATTATTAATTTATCATATTCAAAACCTTGTCTTTGATATATTCTTATTGCCTCTGGATTATCGCTCGAAAGTTTTAATTCAATAATATTGTTTTCCTTTGCAAATTTAATACATTCTTTTATTAAATTGGTTTGTATTCCCTTTTTTCTATATTCTTTTAATGTAAATACATCACATATATAGCCTTCTATTCCACTTTCTACACATTGTGGCATATATTTTATTACTTGTAATCCGCAAGTTGCAACTATTTTATTATCAATAATTTCTATAAAAAAGAATACATCTTTGTTTAAATGTTCTTCTAAATATCCTTTTGTTATATTGAAAAATTCTTTATCTTTACCAGGATATAGTTCTTTCCAATCATCTTTTTGTTGCATAATTCTTAATCTAGATAATTCTTCTATATCTTTGTATTCTGCAATTTTCTTCATATCATTTCCCTCTTTTATTATAGGTTCTACATGTTTCAATAAAATATTCAAAGATCTTATTCATATTATCATCTATTTTATATAGACTTTCTGGATGAAATCTTACTCCTATATAGAACTTCTTATTTTTAGCTTCAACTACATCTGAATATCCATCTTCACAAAAACCAACTTTATCTAATGATGGAGATTCATTAACTGTTCTTTTATGTCTTGAATTAACCATAATTTCTTCTTTTTTCACTATATTATAAAATATTGAAGATTTATCAATATGTATGCTATGAACATACTCATCATTAGGTCTATTGTGCTTTTCTGGATTAGAAATCTTATAAGTTGTTCCCCCCCCAGTCCTCTAACAATACTATTCTGTCCTGCACATATTCCTAGACAAGGTATATCATTATCATAACAATATTTTGCAATGAAAGGTTCAAATACTTCGTTTGCATTCCCTCCTTGTAATATAATACCATCACATAATTTTATCTGACTAACTATATTTTCTTTATCAATTAAATTTAAATATTCAAACCAATCATCACCTGCTGGTTGCATTTTATCATTTGGTGTAATTATTCCTATTGCAACTCCTCCATTATCAAATACTGCTTGTTTTACTTCGTTTCTAATACGAGAGTCTACCCTTTTTTCGTTTTCATCTCCATCTTTATATTTTGCTACAATTCCTATTATTACTTTATTCATCTATTTTCAACTCCCTTAATGAATAACTATAACGGTTATTTTCTCCATATTTTACTAATTGAAAGTTATGACTTTTATATATGTTATTTAATTTTTTATTTGATTTTAAGCAATCTAATCGCAAATATTTTTTCCCATCTAATTTTGCTATTTCTTTACACTTTGCAAAAATAAATTTCCCTAAATTTTTATATCCTACTTTTGTTACTACTTTATAAATATAATAAGCTGGTGTAGTATCATCATTCCAATCTTTACTATTGGTTGATAACTCAAAACCTGCAACTATTTCATCATTTTGTTTTACGATATAATAATTTCCATTGTTTATTGCTTTCTCAAACTCTGATTTTGGATGATTATTAAGATATTTGCTCCATTGTTTTATATTATTATCTTTAAACCATTTCATTCTTTCTGAATATAGTCTTATAATAGAATCTATATCATTGATGTTTGCTAATTCTGTTTTATA
>CANRBK010000084.1 GCA_947628845.1 uncultured Clostridia bacterium
GGGGTATACCCCTCGGTTTTTTTTATATTGTAGGAAAGTTCTCCTAGTAGGAGGACTTTCCGTACAAGATAAATATGGGAATTTATAGAATTTCTTTGCGGTTGCCACCGCTTAGAAATTCTTAAATTCGTTTTTTATTTTTTATGCAACCTTAATATTGTATATAATGTTTCTTTCATATCTTTTCTTTCAACAATTTTATCAATAAAACCATGTTCTAATAAAAATTCTGAACTTTGAAATCCATCTGGTAACTTTTGTTTTATAGTTTGCTCAATAACTCTAGGTCCTGCAAAACCTATTAGAGCTTTAGGTTCAGCTAAAATTATATCTCCAAGACTTGCAAAACTTGCAGTTACCCCTCCTGTTGTTGGATCTGTTAGAACAGATATATATAATAGACCTGCTTTATCTAATTTAGCGATTGCTGCTGAAGTTTTTGCCATCTGCATTAAAGATATCATTCCTTCTTGCATTCTTGCTCCACCTGATACACAAAATAATATTACTGGTAATTTATTTTCTATAGCTTTTTCAACTAATCTGCTAACCTTTTCTCCAACAACACATCCCATGCTTCCCATTAAAAAATTGCTATCCATTACTCCAATTGCTACTTTTTCTCCATAAATATTTCCTATTCCTATTTTTATTGCTTCTTTAATATTAGTTTTTTCTTGCAATAGTTTTATTTTATCTTTATAACCTTCAAATTTTAGAATATCACTTGTTTGCATATCTTCATCTAATTCTTTAAAAGTTCCTTCGTCTATTATTTGATTAATTCTTCTTCTTGCTGATATCCTAAAATGCTTACCACAACAAGGGCATACACTAAAATTATTTTTTACATCCTCTTTATATAGTATTTCTTTACAATTACTACATTTTACCCATTTTCCAACTAACATATCTGATGCTTTTTCATTTTTCTCGTTACTTTCTATTTGATTGATTTTTTTAATTTTATCTATTACCATGGCTTTACCTCCTTTAAAATTCTTTACTTATAAAAGAAGTATCGTAATTATTATTTATAAAATTTTTATTTTCTAGAATTTTATATAAGAAGTCAATATTTGTATTAACTCCATCAATAACAAATTCTCCTAGAGCACTTTTCATTTTTGAAATAGATTCTTTTCTATCTTTTCCATGCACTATAATTTTTGCTATCATTGAATCATAAGTAGGTGGTATTTTATAACCTGGATATATTGCCGTATCGACTCTTATTCCATTTCCTCCCGGTATATGTAATTCCTTTATTTCTCCTGGGCAAGGCATAAAATTTTTGTCTGGATTTTCTGCATTTATTCTTGCTTCTAAACTATGACCTATAAATTTTATATCTTCTTGCTTATATTCCATTTTCTTTCCTGAAGCAATTTTTAATTGTTCTTTAATAATATCAATATTAGTAATTGTTTCTGTTATCGGATGTTCTACTTGTACTCTTGTATTCATTTCCATAAAATAAAAATCCTTATTTTTATCTACTAAAAATTCTATTGTACCTACATTACTATATCCAATCTGTTTTACAGCATTTACAGCTATTTTTCCCATTTTTTGCCTTAGTTTTTCTGAAATAATTCCTGATGGTGTTTCTTCAAGCATTTTTTGATTTTTTCTTTGTATTGTACAATCTCTTTCTCCTAAGTGAACACAATTTCCATATTCATCTGCCATTACTTGAATCTCTATGTGTCTTGGATTTTCAATAAATTTTTCTATATATATTGAATCATCATTAAATGATATCTTTGCTTCTTGTTTTACAATATCATAGAATTTTACTAATTCTTCTTCATTATAAGCTACCCTAATGCCTTTTCCACCGCCACCAGCTGATGCTTTTAATATTACTGGATATCCTATTTTTAATGCTACTTTCACTGCTTCTAATACATTATCAACTATTCCATCTGAACCTGGTACAACTGGAACTCCTGCATTTTTCATTGTTTCTTTTGCTTTTGATTTATTTCCCATCAATTCTATCATTTCACTTGATGGTCCAATAAATTTAATTCCTATTTCATTACACATTTTAGCAAAACTACTATTTTCAGATAAAAAGCCATACCCTGGATGAATACTGTCACATCCTTTTAAACATGTAGCCTCTATTATTGCTTTAACATTTAAATAGCTTTTATTTGAAGGAGCAGGTCCAACACATATAGATTCATCTGCTAGTTCTTTGTGTAGGGAATTAACATCCGCTTCTGAATATACAGCAACTGTTCTTATTCCCATTTCTCTACATGCTCTTATTATCCTTACTGCTATTTCTCCACGATTTGCTATCAATACTTTTTTTAACATTTTATTATCCTTTCTAAACTATTGCAAAAGTTAATTCTCCTTTTACAGCGATTTTTCCATCTACACTTGCTATTGCTTCTCCTATCCCTATAGGACCTTTTTTCTTAATTATTTTAACTTCTAATTTTAATGTATCCCCTGGTATTACTTGCTTTTTAAATTTTAAATTATTTATTCCTCCAAATAAAGCATTTTTTCCTTGATTTTCTTCCATTGAAAGAATTGCAACAGCTCCTGTTTGCGCTAAAGCTTCTACCATTAATACTCCTGGCATTATTGGCTTTCCTGGGAAATGTCCCTTAAAGTAGTATTCATCTTTATTCACATGTTTATATGCTATGCAACATTGTCCTGGTATATATTCTTCTACTTCATCTATCATTAAAAATGGTTCTCTTTGTGGAATTATTTTTTTTATTTCTTCTTTATTTAACATCTTGTCTCCTCTCAAAATTT
>CANRBK010000085.1 GCA_947628845.1 uncultured Clostridia bacterium
AAAATTTTTTCAAAGTTCTTTTCATGATTTGAAAGTTTTCTATCTTGATCTATTAACTTACATTCTATATTTGATAACCTATTAAATATTTGCCCATTAGATACTATAAATTTTCGCATTTCTACAAATGCCTTCATAATACTAATACTTACATTAACTGCTATTTCACTTTTTAATAATGCTGAAAGCATTGCTATACCTTGTTCTGTAAATACATATGGTAAATATTTTTCATGCTGTCCCCTTCCATTATTCTTTAAGGTGACAAATTGGCACCTTAAAGAATTAAACTCATCTTCTTTTAATTGAAAACAAAACTCTTTTGGAAATCTCTCAATATTTCTTTTTACAACACGATTTACATATTTAGTTTCGCAATGATACAACATAGCAACATCACTATCTAACATTACTTGTTTTCCTCTTATTGTATAAATTAAATTTTTAATGTTCTCTATGTCATAATTTTCTATATTTGATTTCTCTTTTGTTACTATTATATTATGTTCTTGTTCTATAATTATCACTCCTTTTATATTGGGTTTTATTATAGAACATTTGTTTTTGTATGTCAATAATATTTTTCTCATTTTTATATTTTTTTAAGGGATAGATAATTATAAACTAAAAATTCGTGATTTATCATCTTAGAGCTTTTCTTAGATTATCTAGTAAAATTAATATGTGTTTAAATTTGACAGCCCAGGACTGGTCCACAACTTATGGCTTATCTTTGTCAAGTGAATATGTGGCTTGAAAGGTATCAGCCAAAAATTGAGTTATAAAACACAAAACTTGAAGTTACTATTTGTTATCTCAAGTTTTTCATTTTTTGAACTGGTCGCAAATTGCGACCTTAAAGATTTATATTACATCTTCTATTCTCTTTATATATTCATTATCTTCTATTTTAGAAATTGCAAAACATTTCTTTCCTAAATCTTTAAGTGATGCTCCTATGTGATATAAATCTTTGTTATCTATAACTATAAATCTATCATGAAATTTATTTGTATATGATAATTTTAAAGCCTCATATTGTTTATTAAATTTCTGAATATCTATTTTTCTTATATTACTATTTTGTGATGTTAATATTACAACTTCTACATCTTTATTTTTCTTTGCTAACATCTTTAAAATGCTATCATCTATATAGTTATCTATAATTAAAATTTTATTTTGAGCAGTTTTTATAATATCTACTATTAAACTATATGCATCATAAATTTGCCCATTAAAAAATATTTTTTGTTTGAATTCTTCTTTTTTGCCTTTTTGTAATTCATTAAATATAATATCAAATTTTTTATTATGTTCTAATAATTGATATTCAACATTTGTTAATCTTTCAAATACTTGCCCATTTAATAGCATAAATTTTCGCATTTCTACAAATGCTCTCATAATATTTATACTAACTTTAACTGCTATTTCGTTCTTTAATATTCCTGCTAACATAGAAACTCCTTGTTCTGTATAAACATATGGCAAATATTTTTCACTTCTATATTTTATATTCTCTTTTTCAAATGTGGTTCCATTTTGGAACCACATTTCCTTTAACTCATTTAAAGTTAATTGAAAGCAAAAATCTTCTGGAAATCTATCAATATTCCTTTTCATAGCTTTATTGATATTCTTAGTCTCATAATGATATAGCATAGCAACATCACTATCTAACATTACTTGTTTATCTCTTATTGTATAAATTAAATTTTTTATACTTTCTATGTTATTATTTGATATATCTAATTTTTCTTTTGTTACTAAAAAATTATTATCAAGTTCTATAATAATCACTCCTTTTATGTTGAATTTATTATAGAACATTCGTTTTTGTATGTCAATAATATTTTTCTCATTTTTATATTTTTTAAGGGATAGATAATTACAAACTAAAAATTCGTAATTTGCCTTATAGTTTCAAAAACTTGAGGTCACAAATTGTGACCTCAAGTTTTTGTTTTTGATAGATAATTAATTAGCATAAATGTTATTCCCAATCTCTAATCTTTTATTTTTTTACCATTCGTTGATATGCAATGCTATTTTCTTTATTTTTTTTAATTTTATCAAGTACTTTTTTTCTTTCTTTATCCTTTTCCGTTTCTACTTCAGGCTTAGGTATTTCATACTCAAATCCTAATTGTTTAGCACTACTTTGTAACAATTGGTTAAAAAATTCATCGGATGGTACAATACTATCATTTTCTTCTTCTATTTTTTCCTCCATACCATTTAGTTTTACCATTTGTTGATATGCAATGCTATTTTCTTTATTTTTTCTAATTTTCTCAAGTATTTTTTTTCTTTCTTTATCCTTTTCTGTTTCTACTTCAGGCTTAGGTATTTCATACTCAAATCCTAATTTTTTAGCACTACTTTGTAACAATTGGTTAAAAGATTCATCGGATGGTACAATACTATCATTTTCTTTTTTCATTTTCTCCTCCTTGCCATTTGGCTTTCTAACAATAATTAACGAGTTGCATCTATATTTATCTGTCTAATTACATTAGAACAGGATTATAAAATTTATACATACATATTAACATATTTTCAATATTATGTCAATTATTCAATATATTTGAATTGTTCTTTTAACACATTAACTGAATCTCCTCCAACAAATACATTAAATTCT
>CANRBK010000086.1 GCA_947628845.1 uncultured Clostridia bacterium
TTGGAGCAGGTAGTGGGAATCGAACCCACGTCATCAGCTTGGAAGGCTGAGGTTCTACCATTGAACTACACCTGCATGTGCTCCTAACAATTATAAATTATAAATCATTTTTTTATTACTGTCAAGAGCTTTTTTTAAATTTTTTCTTATTGATTTTTATTTTTTATATAATCATTTTTAAATTCTTCTGCTAATATATCCATTTCAATAGTGTCATATGGTGATAAATATATTCTCTCTCCTACTAATTTCTTAAAATATTTCATATTAAACCTCTCCTATTTCTTTTTCCATTATATTTCTTTGCGTTTTTAATTGTAAACTTTTATAAAACTCTAATGCAACTTTATTTTTTCTTCTTTGCTTTTGTATGATTGCGATTTGTTTTAAATCATCAATTTTAGCCTCTCTTATTTTCATAACTTTCCCTCCTCATTTTATTGTTTGTTAATTAAAAAAGTCTCACTAAGAAATCTTTTAAGACTCCTCAGTAAGACTTTCTAATTATATCTTACATCTGTGTAAATAATCCTTCTATTATGATTATCCTATATCGCTTGAGATTTATTCTCTAGATATACTCTTAATATCAATTATATTACCACATATGTTTAATTTTGTCAACTTTTAATACATTCCGTCCATTCCTGCTCCCATTCCATTGTCATGATTGCAAGATTTTGGTTCTGGTACGTCTGTTACTAAACTTTCAGTTGTTATAACCATTGATGCTATTGATGCTGCATTTTGCAATGCACTTCTTGTAACTTTTGTTGGATCTACTATTCCAGCTTTTTTCATGTCAACATATTCTTCTTTACTTGCATCAAATCCTATTCCTACTTCTGATTTTTTAATATTATCTACAATTACTGCTGGCTCTAGTCCTGCATTTCTTGCAATTTGTTTTACAGGTTCTTCTAATGACTTCAATATAATTTCTGCTCCTAATTTTTCTCCACCTGATAATTGACTAACAGCTTTTTCTACAGCTGATGTTACATTTATTAGTGCTGTTCCTCCTCCTGCAACAATTCCTTCTTCTACTGCTGCTTTTGTCGCAGATAATGCATCTTCTATTCTTAATTTTTTATCTTTCATTTCTGTCTCTGTAGCAGCACCTACTTCTATTACAGCAACTCCACCTGCTATTTTTGCAAGTCTTTCTTGTAATCCTTCTTTATCATATTCACTCTTTGTTTCTTCTATTTGTGTTCTTATTTGGTTAACTCTTGCTGATATTTGTTGTTTATCTCCTGCACCATCAACAATTATTGTATTTTCTTTTTGAACTTTTACTTGTCTTGCTTTTCCTAATTGTTCTATTTGTGTATCTTTTAATTCTAGTCCTAAATCTGATGTTATAACTTCACCACCTGTTAAAATTGCTATATCTTCTAACATAGCTTTTCTTTTATCTCCAAATCCAGGTGCTTTAACTGCTACAACATTTAACACTCCTCTTAATTTATTTAATACTAATGTTGATAATGCTTCTCCTTCTATATCATCACAAATTATTACTAGTTTTCCTGATTGTTGCATTAATCCTTCTAATAATGGTAATATTTCTTGGATATTGCTTATTTTCTTATCAGTTATTAATATATATGGGTTGTCAATTATAGCTTCCATCTTTTCAGTGTCTGTTACCATATATGGAGAAACATATCCTTTATCAAATTGCATACCTTCAACAACATTTAATTCTGTGTTTGATGTTTTTGATTCTTCTATTGTTATAACTCCATCTTTTGATACTTTTTCCATAGCTTCTGCTATTAATTCTCC
This sequence comes from uncultured Clostridia bacterium, assembly GCA_947628845.1. Lineage (GTDB taxonomy): Bacteria > Bacillota > Clostridia > TANB77 > CAG-508 > CAG-269. The sequence continues at coordinate 1,792 of CANRBK010000086.1, forward strand.
AACCTCATCATTGTTTGCTGAAATACTAGCAACTCTTGCTATATCTTCTTTTCCATTTATTGGTACACTTATTTTTTGTAGTTCTTCAACTGCTACTTTTACTATTTTATCAATTCCTCTTTTCATTGACATTGGATCTGCTCCTGCTGCTACATTTTTAACGCCTTCTTTTATCATACTTTGTGCTAAAACAGTTGCTGTTGTAGTACCATCTCCTGCAACATCATTTGTTTTTTCTGATACTTCTTTAACAAGTCTTGCTCCCATGTTTTCAAACTTATCTTCTAATTCTATATCTTTTGCTATTGTAACACCATCATTTGTAATTAATGGTGCTCCAAAACTTTTGTCTAAAACAACATTTCTACCTTTTGGTCCTAATGTAACTTTTACTGTATCTGCTAATTTGTTAACTCCTTCTAATAAAGATTTTCTTGCATCTTCTCCAAATTTTATTTGTTTTGCCATTTTATATCAATCTCCTTCCAATTCTATTCTACTATTGCTAATATATCATCTTGTTTTACTATTAAATATTCTACTCCTTCGTATTTTACTTCTGTGCCAGAATATTTACTAACGATTACATTATCTCCTTTTTTTACATACATTTCTTCTACTTTTCCATCTATTTTATCTCCAGGTCCAGTTTCAATTACTTCTGCTATTTGTGGTTTTTCTTGTGCTGCACTTGATAATATAATTCCACTTTTTGTTGTTTCTTCGCCTTCTTTCATTTTTATTAATACTCTACTTCCTAATGGTTTAATCAT
>CANRBK010000087.1 GCA_947628845.1 uncultured Clostridia bacterium
AAGCTCTGTGCCATCAGAGCTTATAATTTTAACTCTACTACCTCTTATATCAATATAATGAAGCTTTAATACACTATCTTCTATGTCTTTAAATTTCTTGCAGTTTTCTTCTGTAAAATCTTTTTCTTCTAAATCTTCTGATAAAATGTTGTCTATAATATCTCTTGCTTTTTCTAAATTTTCTTTTAATTGTTTTGCATCTTGAAATTTTATCTGCATCTATATCACCTCTTTTAAAAACTTATTAACAAAGTATATTTGCCCTTTACCTGTAACTTTTGTTGTTGGCTTAGTAATAATATCTCCATTTGGTTTATTTATAGCTGTCTTTTTTACTTCGAATAAACCCATTTCCATTGATTTTTGAGTAGGTAAATTCCAATTTTCACCTTTTTGTTTAATTAGATATCCTTCATTTCTTAATTTTTCAAATAATCTATTTTGACCTATGTTATAACCATTTTGTTTTAATATCTTTGATAATTCATTTATTAATACACTATTTTTTGATCTTTCTACACTTTCTGCAAACAATACTTTTGGTTTTTGTTGCTCTAATTGTTCTGCTAATTCTGCTGCTTTTCTCAATGCTTCAGGTAATGTTTTAGGAATTTCAAACATATTTCTTGCTTTCTTTTCAACTTCTATAAAATATCTTCTTATGTTTTTTCCTTGTTCGTTATTCTCTACCATAGCTATTTCTTTTGCAGTATCTAATGTAAGTACATACTCTGTTGTCTTACTTCCTAAGTTACTTCCTTCACGTTTCACAAAATTGTGAAATGTGGTAAAATCAATATTTTCAATAAATCCATATTGTTCTATTCTTTGTTTTATCCAATCTGAAAATTGTCTTTTATTGTTTAATGCTGTATGTAGTTCTCTTGCATCAACTAATTGTTCTTGTCTATCATTTTGATAAACTTTAATTAATCCATCTTGGAATATTTTTAAATTATTCATTTTATTCTCACCTCTTTGGTTAATTTTTTTTAACATATCAAAATAAAAAAATATATTTATGAAAATCCAATTCATTTGTATCACAATATTTAATAATAGAACCAATTATTTTCTTACCTGCACATTTTCCATTATTTTTTAAGATTGTGTTTAATTGATATCGACTAATTCCTAGTACTCTTGCCATTTTAGCTTGATTATTTTCAAATCTATCTTTCAATAACATTATTAATGCGTCCATATTAATTTCCATATTCTTCACCTCTTTTCTTTGGTTAATTTTTTCTAACCAAACACATTATATAGAAGTGAAAATAAAATGTCAATAGTTTTGGTAAAATTTTTTTAACTTTTTTGTTGACTTTTTTAAACTACTGATATATACTATATTTGGAGGTATTTTTTATGTTCGATAAAATAAAATTTGCTCAAATTTTAAAAAATATTGGTGAAACTTATGAAAATCAAAGAGACTTTTCAAAAAAATCAGAAATAAATAGAACTTACCTTTCACAATATATGAATATGAAGCTGGATGAGCCACCAAAACCTAAAATATTAGAAAAATTAGCTAATGCATCTAATGGAATAATTACTTATAATGAACTGATGGAAATGTGTGGGTATATTGATAATGTTTCAAATTCTAATCTTTTAAATTTATATAAAAAATTAGAAAAATTTGAACAAGAATATATTGCAGCTGAAAAAGAATTGAATAATAATGAATATTTTATATTTCATGATTTATTCTACCAATTATTAAATTTTTTAAATGATGGTTATACTACTCCTGAAACTTTTGACCCAAATAAAATATTAAATAATTTAGACTTTATTTCTGATAAATCAAAACAAAGATTGTATAACTCATTAAAAACTCGATTTATATATTTTTATGAAAGAAATAAAGTTAAAAATGAACTCAAAAAAACAGAACGATATAATAATTCAGAATTTTCGTTAGATAATCACTCCTCTAATATTAAAAATAAAATATTTAATATTCCTGTTCTAGGTAAAATTACAGCAGGGCAGCCAATACTTGCTGAAGAATATATTGAAGGTTACTTACCAGTAGATCCTGATGTATATGGAATGACTTTAACTGATGACTTATTTTATTTAAAAGTATCTGGGGAAAGTATGAATTTAAAGGTTCATAATGGAGATTATGCACTAATTCATAAACAAGATTATGCAGAAAATGGAGATATTGTAGTAGCAATAGTAAATGGTTTTGATGAAGCAACACTAAAAAGATATAAAAAAATAAATGATGAATTAGTAATGTTAGAGCCTATGTCTTCTTATCCTATGGAACCAATAGTAATTAATTTAAAAGAGACTAAATTTAAAATAATAGGAAAAGCAATAGGACAATTTGGAAAATTTTAATAAAAATAGATAACATACTCGCCGACAAAATATTAAAAATTAAATAAAATCCTAGTATAAAACATTAAATTTGACATATTATAAATTAGATGTTATAATAACATCAAGACGTCGATAATAGTTCTTGAATGAGAAACTTAAAAAGACTAGGTAGCCACCAAAT